>CAZQYU010000071.1:0-12295 GCA_964597585.1 uncultured Thermoanaerobaculia bacterium | reverse complement strand
CGCCGCCGGAGGTCTTGTAGCGGGTGTGGGCGATCCCGACGTCGCCGGTGAGCTCTGCAAGGGGCTTGAAGATGTCGTCCGCCAGGCCCTCGCCCTTCTCGAGGGCGACCTCGCGGCGGATCGGGTCGAGGATGAAGAGTCCGGCGTAGGCCGGCCCGCGGTGCTGCAGGAAGTGCGCACCGTTGCCGAGGTCGCGGACGACCGGCTGGCTGCGCCCACCGATGACTCCGACGATACCGCACATACCCGCCCCTCCAAGGCGACATCATAGCCGCTCTTCCTGCGGCGCGAGATGCCAGACGTGAGACGTGAGAAGGTCAGAGCGCTCGGGGTGCCGGCTCTGTGCTGCTCCCGGGTCAGAAGTCGCCCTCGGCCGGGCCACGCGTTTTCAGGCGATGGTTCCCAAGCGCCGAGCCACCCTGAAGATACGGAGGTCCGAACCACCAAGACACCAGACCATCGCAGGGGCGGGAAAGCGGTCTGGGTGTCTTGGTGGAAAGAACCCTTGGCCCCCGGGAGGCTACGACTCAGGAACGCGCCTGCGCTCGAATCGGCGTGTGCCCGCCGTCTCGCGTCTCGCCTCCCGCGTCTTACCGCTGCAGCGCCTGTTTGCAGGCGCTGCGGCTGCAGTGGATAATCGCTTCACCGTCCGAGGAGGATCGCCCATGCCCGCACGCACGGTTCTGGATCTCTACCGCAACGATGTCGATGCGCCCCGCGCGGCCCACTACCGCCACGTCACCCCCGACGGCGAGCGCGCCCTCTCGACCGAGGAGTTCTTCTCCCGGACTGCCGGGCTCGCGGAGGCCCTCGCCGAGCTCGGGGTCGGCACGGGCGACCGCGTGATGCTGCTCTCGGACAACCGCCCCGAGTGGCACATGACCGACCTCGCGGTGCTCGACCTCGGCGGGGTCGATGTCCCGATCTACGGCACCCTGACACCGGAGCAGATTCTCTACCAGGCGCTCGACTCGGGTTCGAAGGTGGTCGTGGCCGAGAGCCCGGCGCAGATGGCCAAGCTGCTCGAGATCCGTGACCGATGCCCGGACCTCGAGCATCTGGTGCAGATCGAGGGCGCGGTCGAGGAGGGGGTGCTCCGCTTCGACGACATCGTCGCCTCTGCAGCGAGCGGGCGCGCGGGCGGTCGGTTCTGGGATCGCGCCGCCGAGATCGACGAGCGCGCGCTGATGACGCTGATCTACACCTCGGGTACGACCGGCGAGCCGAAAGGAGTCATGCTCACCCACTCGAACCTGGTGACCAACGTGCTCTCGTCATCGCCGCGGATTCCGGTCAGCCGCCACGACCTCGCGCTCGAGTTCCTGCCCCTGTGCCACGTGTTCGAGCGGATGATCGGCTACATCTACATGCTGCGGGCAACCTCGAAGGCGTACTGCTCCGTGTACCACGTCGGCGACCTCATGGGGACGATCCGGCCGACCCTCTTCGCCGGCGTGCCCCGCTTCTACGAAAAGGTCCAGCAGAAGATCATGGACAAGGTCGCCACCGCCTCGGGGGTGCGCCGATCGCTGTTCGGATGGGCGCTGGATGCCGGCCGCGGTATGTCCCACGCACGGCTCGCCGGGCGCGAGCCCGGTGCCGCCCAGGCCGCCGCATTCCGTCTCGCGGACCGTCTGGTCCTGTCCAAGGTCCGCGACGCCCTCGGCGGGCGCATCCGCTACTGCATCTCGGGTGGCGCCGAGCTGCCGCTCCACGTCGGTGAGTTCTTCCACGCCCTCGGGATCCACGTCATGGAGGGCTACGGGCTGACTGAGACCTCGCCGGTGATCGCGGTCAACGGTGCCGGGCCCGGCATGCTGCGCCTCGGCACCGTCGGCAAGCCGCTCGAAGATGTCGAGATCCGTCTTGCCGAGGACGGCGAGCTCCTGGTCCGCGGTCCCAACGTCATGCAGGGCTACTGGAACAAACCCGAGCAGACCCGCGAGGTGATGGGCGACGACGGCTTCTTCGCCACCGGCGACATCGCGGAGCTTGACGACGACGGCTTCCTGCTCATCGTCGATCGCAAGAAGGACCTGATCGTCACCGCCGGTGGCAAGAACGTCGCGCCGCAGCCGATCGAGAGTCAGCTCAAGCGCTCGCGCTGGATCGACTCGGCGGTGCTCATCGGTGACCGGCGGCCGTTCATCATCGCTCTGCTGACCCCCAACCTCGAGGAGCTCGAGCGCTGGGCGGCGAGCAGCGGCATCGTCGTCGATTCGACCGAGGAGCTCGTGGAGCACCCCGAGGTCCGCATGCTGTTCGAGCAGGCGGTGGTCGACGCCAACTCCGCGCTCGCTCGCTACGAGCAGATCAAGGCGTGGCGGGTCCTGCCTACCATCCTGTCGATCGAGGACGGTCACCTGACGCCGACTCTGAAGGTCAAGCGGCGGGTCATCGAGGCGCAGTTCGCCGATGCCATCGAGGAGCTCTACCGAGCGTGAGCGCACGACCGGACACACCGCCGGAACGGGACTGAAATGGCTGCTCGCCGGTCTCGCGACGAACCCAGGTGAATCATGCGAGCTAGCTCTCTGCTCGACCAGTTGGCTGAGCGCCAGCTGCTGATCGTGACCGGCAAGGGCGGCGTCGGCAAGAGCACCGTTTGCGCCGCCCTCGGGCGTCGCCTCGCGCGCCACGGCCGCCGCACACTGCTGATGGAGGTCGACCCGCGCGAAAACCTCCATCGGCTGCTCGACGTGCCGCCTTCGGGCGGCGAGATCGTCCCGGTGTCGAACCGGCTCGCGCTCCAGCACCTCGATGCGCGCAGTGTGCTCGACGACCTGGTGCGCGAGAAGCTCAAGGTCCGGGTTCTCGCCGACCGGGTGCTGGCGAGCCCGGTACACCGACACTTCACCGAGGGTGCACCGGGGCTCAAGGAGACCGGTGTCTTCGGGCGAGCGCTGCGCCTGCTCGACGGGCACGTTCCGCGCCGAGCGGAGGTCCCGCAGGTGGTGGTGCTTGACGCTCCGGCCACCGGCCACGGGGTGTCGTGGATGGCAGCACCGCGACTGGTCTCGGACGTGATCTCGTCGGGACCGATCGGCCACATGGCGGCGGAGATCGCGTCGTTCCTGGAAGATCCGCAGCGCTCGGCCGTCGTGGTCGTCACCCAGGCCGAGGAGATGCCGGTTCAGGAGACCCTGGAGCTGGTCGAGGAGATGCAACGGCGCCTCGACCGGCGCCCCGAGCTGGTTGTGGTCAACGGTCTCTACCCCGAGCTCCCAGCCGATTTCGAGCCCGCGCCCGACGACCTACTCGGTCTCCTGTGGGCCCAGCGCCGGACAATCAACGCGCGCGAGATCGGGCGCCTCGCTGAATCCTGGACCGGACCGACGGTGCACCTGCCGCTGGTCGCGGTCGATGGCGGATCGGCCCTCACGACTGCCATGGAGCGCGAGCTCGCGGTCCAGATCGAGGCGGTCCGATGAGCGCCGCTCTGGAGGCACCGCTGGTGATCGTCGTCGGCGCCGGAGGGGTCGGCAAGACGACGCTCGCGGCCTCCCTCGCCCTCGACTCCGCCCGTCGCGGCCACGACACGCTGGCGATGACCTTCGACCCGTCGCGTCGTCTCAAGGACAGCCTCGGGGTGGACCCGGACGCAGTGACGGAGGCGTCGGTTCCGTTCAACGGTCCCGGACGTCTCGCGGCGAGCCTGCTCGACGCTCGCCAGACATTCGACCGACTGGTTGCCCGCTATGCTCCCGACGAGGCCGCCCGACAGCGCATCTTGACCAACCGCTTCTACGACCATCTCTCGGGCACCCTCGCCGGAATGCTCGAGTACATGGCGGTCGAACGGCTGTGGGAGGTTCAGTCCGAGGGCACATGGTCGCGGGTGGTGCTCGACACACCGCCGACCCGCCAGGCGATCGACTTCCTACAGGCGCCGGAGCGGATCGTGGGATTCCTCGACTCCGGCGCACTGCGCATCGCCCTGAAGCCGTGGTTCGACCCCGACGGGCACCTCCGCGCGACCGCAAAGCTGGGCTTCGTCGGGCGCAACGTCGAGGCGTTCTTCGACCGCATGGTCGGGCTCGAGCTGCTGCGCGACATGGCCGAGTTCTTCCAGGCCTTTGCTCCCCTGTTCGAAGGCTTCCGCACCCGCGCGCTGGAGGTCCAGCGCCTGCTGCGCTCCGATCGCTGCCGCTTCGTGCTGGTCAGCGGGCCGGGACCGGAGCGGGTCGCCGACACCCTCTTCTTCGCCCGCAGGCTGCAGGAGGCCGGAATGCGTCTCGGCCCCGTGGTGGTCAATCGCGTTCATCCGGAGGCGACTCATGACGCGGACGAGCAGCTCGCCGGACACCGGCTCCTCGCCTGGCTCGGCCGGCGCGACCGCCGCGGAGTCGAGGAGCTGCGTTCGTTGCTCGGCGGCAGTCACCCGCTGGTCGACCTGCCTCTGCTGCCGGACGAGCCGACCGATCTGGCCTCGCTGACGGCCCTCGGTGAGGCGTTCACTTCCCGCCTCGTGGATTGAGCGACGATCTCAGTTGGTAGAATGACAACATGGACGACCGCTTCTCGCGCGACGAAACCACCACGACGTCGGAGCACCCGACGGTCCCGGCCGGGACGCCGGTCGCCGACGCCGAGCCATCCGGACCGTGCGCCGCACTGGTGGTGCTCTCGGGTTGGGAGGTCGGTCGGGTGCTCGATCTCGACCGCCAGGAGCTGGTGATCGGGCGTTCTCCCCATGCCACGCTCCAGATCCCGAGCCCGGCGATCTCCCGGCAGCACGCCCGCCTCGTACGCGAGGACGGCGACCAGATCAGCTTCCACATCCTCGACCTCGACTCGGCCAACGGCGTCTTCGTCAACGGCCGGGTTGTCCACCAGACGGTGATCGGTGACCGTGACACGGTGCAGCTCGGCGACGTGGTCTTCAAGCTCGTGGTCAACGATCCGGTCGAGCGCGAGTTCTACCGCGAGCTCCACCGCAGGCTCCATTTCGACCCGCTGACGGGGCTCTTGACCATGGACTCGTTCAGCGAGCGGCTGCGCCTGGAGATCGCGCGCGCGCCGTCGGTGTTCAGCCTCGCGATGACCGACATGGATGGGCTCAAGGCGGTCAACGACACCTTCGGGCACCTCGCCGGCCGGATGGTCGTGCGCGAGATGGGCTCGATGATCCGCTCGGTGCTCCGCCCCAGCGACCGCGCCGGCCTCTACGGCGGGGACGAGGCCGTCCTGCTCCTCGCCGGAACCCCGATCGAGCCCGCGGCCGAGGTCTGCGAGCGTCTCCGGACGACGATCGAGAGGCGCAGCTTCGAGACCGAGGGCGGGCGCTTCCGGCTCACCATCAGCCAGGGGCTCGCCGAGTGGCCGACCCATGGCACCACGGCCGAGGAGCTCATCGCGAGCGCCGATCGCGCGCTGTACGACGCGAAGGAGGCCGGCCGCAACCGCGTGTGTCGATTCTCCGGGCCCTCAGCGGGTTCACCGCAGAGCAGCTGACAGGGGCCTCGCCCTCACCCCCAGACGAGGCGAACGTCGACCACCTCGACCCGGCGCGCGGTCGGGAACACCGGCACCTCGTCCACCGCCCGGGCGATCTCATCCGCCTCGTCGGCGAGCCGGTCGATCTCCTGGTGAAGCTCGTCGGCGAGCTCCTCGAGCTCGCGCTCGAGCCGAGCGATCTCGTTCTCGGACTCCTCGACCGACGCCGACGCGCTGCGCCGCATGCGCCCGCGGGTCGCGGCCGAACGCACGCCCGCCGCGGCCTTTCGAGCGGCCGAGCGCGCGCCGCGAGACCCGAGCAGGACGCCGAACAGGCCTTCCACCACGCCCAGGACCTCCTCGGTCCTTCGCGAGGACAGCTGCGCCTGGTCGCGCTCGAGCTCGTCCCGCTCGCGGGCGAGTCGGGTCCTGAGGGCGTCCATCTTGTGCTCGAACCGGGCCCGGAGGCGAACCTCGTCGTCGTCATCCGCTTGGTCTGCTGCGGCAAGGCAACGCGCGACGAAGGCCTCCTGTGACTCGCCCGGCTCCGCAACCAGCTTGAGCTTGGTGTTCGACAAGACCGGAACGGGCCGTCGCGACCGCCACTTCGGGATCTCGCGCTCGAGCCGGGCGAGGTCCCGGTCGAGGCCCGGTGAAAGCGCGGCCGGGAACCGCATCCCGGACGGCGGCTGCTCGACGGTCGCCGGCTCCCTGCCGAGCTCCTCGGCGGCCTCCCAGTCGAGTCCGTCGGCTCCCGCCGGCAGCCGCCACCACTCCTCGATGGTCCGCACCAGCCCGATCGAGCGGCGCTCGACCACGGTGCGGAGATGAGCGATGACGCAGGCCGCCGCGAGCCCGGAACCACCCGCCTCAAACCGTACGGGAATCGCCGCCGCGATGACAGGCGGTGCCACAACTCCTGGCGCGGCCGTGCCAGGGGCGCTGGGGCCCGATCTCCCAAGGGCTGCCGACGGCGAAGTGCTCGACGCCAGCAGCGGCCGCATCTCGGCGACCGTCAGCGGTCCACGCAGGTAGCTCATCGCCCACCGGCTGGCGAAGACCCGCGGCGGGCCGTCGCTGCGCACGTCGACCATCAGAAACTGACGCTTGCCCAGCGAGGCCACCTGGTGGTCGACCTCGGCCGCCATCGCACCGGTCATCCCCAGGCCCTCGAGAGCACGCTCGCGGTCGCGATCGGTGACCAGACGACCGATCAGCTTGATGCCGGCGTTGCCGAGCGCCTTGTAGTCGATGTCGACCGGGTTCTGCGACGCGAGCCAGGCCCCGACGCCGAACGCCCGTCCCTGCTTGAGCAGGGTCAGCAGCGGCGCCTTGCAGGGCGGGTTCGCGGGATAGGGCGGCAGGATGCCCTGGACCTCGTCGATGTACAGCAGCGCCTTCAGCCCGGCTGACGCCGGCTGCCGGCGGGTCCATGCCATCAGCTCGGAGGCGAGCAGCGTGAGCGCGAACAGGCGCTGCCTTTCGCCGAGGTGGGCGATCGTCACGATGGTCGCCCTCGGCGCCCCGATCGAGCCGAGCAGCGCCTCCATCGCGAGCGGCGTGCCGCGCGTCCAGGCCGAGAACGCGGGACTGGCGAGTAACGTGTTCAGGGCCATCACCAGCTTGAGACGCTCGGCTCGTGGGTAGACGCTTTCGAGCGGCATGACGCCGAGCGTCACGATCGGCGGGTCCGCCAGGCTGGCCAGGAGCCCCGGCAGGTCGAGGGCGTCCCCGCGCCGCCACAGCTCCATCACGATCGACGCGACGAGAACGTGGTCGCGGTCGGTGAGCGGATCGCCGCCGCGTCCGATCAGGGACAGCATCGCCGCGGTCACGGCATTGACGCGCTCGGTCGCCCCGTCGGGATCGTCGTCCGGGCTCCACCCTGCGGGGGCACAGAGCGCAGGCAGGATGTCGAGGGGAGCGCCCGAGGCGAGGCCGGGGGTCAGCAGCTGCCACGAGACGCCGGTGTGCACCGCCCGCACGTCTCTTCCGGACAGACCGGCACCGGCAAGCCCAGTGCGCCACGCCGCTGCAACCTGCTCCGCGGCCTGCGACCGGTCCCCGTCAGCGGCAGCGTCCGGAGGCAACCACGGCTCGAACGAGCTCGCGTCCAGCTCGGGGAAGTTCAGCAGCAGGTTGGTCATGTCGCCCTTGAGGTCGATGACCAGGAGTGGAATCCCGCGCCTCGCCAGCTCCTCGAGCGCGACGATGCCCAGACCGGTCTTTCCAGACCCGGTCATTCCGAGGCAGACCGCGTGCGTCGTGAGATGGTCCGGGCCGAGCTCGAGCGCCGCGCCGCCCGCCACTTCGGTCCCGAGAAAGAGCCCCTTGGCCGTCATCACGCCTCCCGGTTCGCGTCACCCCCCGCCGCGCGCTGCCTTCGCGGTCAGCTGCAATCGGACTGGTGGATGCGAGCCGTGTCAGTATACTGATCTGCAGCAGCTCCCCTGCGCACGCATCACCGTCGCGGCTCGCCGCCGAGCCCGGGGATGTGTGTCAATGGCGTGCGGCGCACCCGAGCCTGCCGGGGAATGGCCCCGGCTGGACGACCGGTTGCCAGCGACCGAATCACGCGAGGCGAATCGGAACCGCGGTCCTGACCCGCGAGTCGCCGATTGCCGGAGACCACGGAGGATCACTGATGGGGCTCTTCGATATGTTCGGCAAGTCGTTCGAGAAGAAGGTCGACGAAGCGATTGCAACACTCAGGGGCAAGGAGCCCAGCGTGCGCGGCCTCGGTGTCAAGGTCGAGGGCAAGGTCGTGACGCTGGTCGGGGAAGCGCCCGACAAGCAGACCAAGGCACGGGTCGCCGAGGAGTTCAACCGTCTGATCGAGACCGGAAACACGATTAACGCGATAACTCTGGCCGCTCCTCCGCCGGCCCCGGCCCCCGTACCCGCTGCCGTTCCGGCGGACACACCCGCTGCCGAGCGCATCCACGAGGTCAAGCCCGGCGACACCCTGGGCGCGATCGCCAATCACTACTACGGCAAGGCCAGCATGTACATGAAGATCTTCGAGGCCAACCGCGACCAGCTCGACAACCCGGACCTGATCAAGGTCGGCCAGAAGCTGCGCATCCCGGAGTAGGGCTCAAACCACCAAGACACGAAGACACCAAGCCGTCGCAGGGGCAGGAAAGGGGTCTCACGGGCTCTGCTTTGTGCCTTTGTGTCTTCGTGGTTCAAGACCGGAGCACCTTCGAGACCACGACTCATGCGTTGACACGTCTTGCGTCTCGCGTCTCACGTTTCGCGCTGGAGGCGAAGCCTCCGCATCTCTGTGGTTCAGTCGGTTCGTCTCGCGCTGACGCCTCGGGTGGCCACGCCCCGCGCGATCACGCGTCCTTCCGGCGCTGCCGCGAGCAGGGCGGCCTCGATTGCGGCACGGCGCTCGGGGGGGTGCCAGACCAGCATGCTTCCGCCGCCGCCGGCCCCACACGCCTTGACCGCGCGCGCGCCGGTGCGGACGGCGATCTCGGTGAGGCGATCCAGCTCCGGCGGACACACCTCAGGGGCCAGACGACGACGCGCCGCCCACTCGGCGGCGATCGCATCGCCCACCGCCGTCTCATCGCCCTCGAGCAGGGCTGCGCGGCACGCACGCGCCGCGGCGGCGATCGCATCGAGGGCCGCCACGGTCTCGGACTCTCCCTCCAGACGCCTCCGGATGACCTGCCAGTTCACCATCCCGCTCGAGTGCCGGACACCCGTGTAGACAACCGTCAGCCGCTCGTCCAGCCACCGTGGAGAGACGTCGAGCGGCTCCAGACGCGGGGCCCCCGGCTCCAGGTGGAGCGCGAGTACGCCGCCGCGCACCGCCGCCCAGTGATCCTGGACCCCGGTCGGAGCCTGCAACACCCGCGCCTCGAGATCGCGCACGACCGCAACCAGCTCCTCGTCGGCAATCGTGGCACCCGCCAACTCGAGCAGCGCCGCCGCGAGCGCAACCGCGTAGCTCGACGATCCGCCGAGCCCCGATCCGACCGGCGGCTGTCGCTCGACCCGAACGCGGACGCCGCCCTCGGGCCGCAGCCAGCCGACCACTGCAACAGTGAGGTCCGAGTGGTCCTCGAAGCGGAGCGGGCGCCACACCGCGTCGTGCGTGGCGTGCCAGAGCTCGCCGGCGTCCGCCCCGTCGTCGACCCGCACGAGGACCTCCTCGGCGAGCGCGGCGTTGACCGTGACGGAGCCGGGATGGAGGATTCCCAGAGGCCAGATGTCGAGCGTGCCACCGGCGAGATCGGCTCGACAGGGCGCGCGGCCCTCAGCAGCGTGCACCGAGCGGCGGCTCCCTGCCTTCGAGCAGCTCCAGGACTCCCAGAGCGTGTGCCAGGTAGCGCGTCAAGCGATCCCCGGTCAACGGCTTCGCCGGTGGCGACGCGATCCTGAGGGGGTTGATCCAGCGCCCGTTGAGCTTGACCCGATAGTCGAGGTGCGGTCCGGTGGCGAGCCCGGTTTGGCCAACGAAACCCACCACCTGGCCCTGGCCGACCCGCACGCCGCGCCGTATGCCCGGACCGAATCGGCTGAGGTGCAGGTAGTTCGTCTCGTACCCGTTGGCGTGACGGACGGTCACCATGTTGCCGGCACCGCCGTTGCGACCGACGAAGGTCACCACTCCATCGGCGGTGGCGTGCGCCGGCGTGCCGACCGGGGCGCCATAGTCCACTCCGTAGTGGGGCATCGCCCGTTTGAGCACCGGATGGAACCGGCTCGACGAGAAGCGCGAGGTGATCCGGCTGAACTTGAGCGGCGAGCGCAGGAACTGCTTGCGCAGCGGATGACCCTCGAAGTCGTAGTACCCGAGGCGGCCGTCGGCATCCGGGTAGACCACGGCGTTGACCGCCTTGCCCTGGTTCACGAAACGGGCGGCGTAGATGGTCCCCCACTCGAAGAAGGCGCCGTCGATGCGCTGCTGGTCGACGACCACCACGAAGCTGTCGCCCTCGCGCAGATCACGCAGGAAGTCCACGTCCCACTGGAAGATCTCGGCCAGACGGACGGCCAGCGCAGCGTCAGCCCCGGCCGACTCGACCGCCTCGAACAGTGACGAGGTCACCGTCCCCGTGAGGCGAACGACCTCGCTCGTCACCGGGCGCTCGACACGCTCGACGCGGATGCCGTCCTCGCCAAGGTCGAGGTGGATCTCGCTGCGCTGGTCGAGCACCACCCGAAGCCGCTCGAGCTTATCGTGCGGTGTTTGGTTGCCTTCGAAGACCGTACCGGGTCGTAGTCGGCGGGGGTCGAGCTGCCCCTTGAGCACCTCGGTCCACGCGAACCAGCGGTCTCCCGCAAGCCTCCGGCACACGGTCTCGACCGTGTCGCCGGGCTCGACCTCGGTGTAGACCGGCGGGTGGAAGGCGGCGATCGGCTCGACCGAGATCGGGACCGGCTCCGGTCTGTCGGCGCGAGCCTCGACACCGCAGCCGAGGCCGGCTGCTGAGACGACGACGACCAGAGCGGCGAGAAGCCTCACGTCGCGGGCCACCGCCGCACGGATTCGGCTGACACTGGTATCTCTGCGAGGGCCGTGCCGTCGCGGTCGATGATGACGAGCGTGGGAAGGCGGATCAGCCGATAGCGCTTGAGGAACGCGCCGTGGCGGTCGTGTAGCCATTCGACGTGGCGACCGGCCAGACCGGTCCGCGAGGCTTCGACGGGCTCCTGGACGGCGACGACGACCAGCGCCAGCCCCTTGTCGCGGCAGGCTGCGGCCACCTGATCGAGAGCCGCGAGGGCGGCGGCTGACTGCGGCGTCCACGAGGCCCACACCATGACCGCGCTGCGGCCGTGGGCCTCGAGCCACGTGCCCCACTCGATCGTGCCGCCGTCTGGGGTGGCAAGCGTCGGGCCGTCGACGGCGGCCGCGGCGGCCGCCGCACACCCGACCAGCATCAACAGCCATGCGGCGAGCGGGTTTCGGCTTTTCACGGCGCCAGTATACCTAGACGACTCGCGGGGCCCGTCCGGGCCCCGCGTCGCCGCCGTCGAGGCGATCGCCGGATCAGCCAGCGAGGATGAGGAACGCGATGATCAGTGCGTAAATGACCAGCGACTCGATGAGCGCGAGGCCGATGATCATCGTGATGCGGATCGGTCCCACCGCACCGGGGTTACGGCCGATGGCCTCGCAGGCCGCGGCCAGACCGCGCGCCTGACCGAGCGCGCCGAACGCTGCCGCAATGCCGATCGCGAACGCGGCACCAACGAACTGCCACATGTTCTTCCCGGCGGCGGCGGCAGCCTCCTCCGCGGCCATCACGGGCGTTGCCGTTGCCAGGGTCAGAAGAACCAGCGCCAAGGTTGCACGACGTCGACTCATGTCTCCCTCCTCAAGGGTACTTTCCGATGGTTAGTGTTCCTCGTGTGCCACCGCGCCCTGAATGTAGGCCATGGTGAGCATGATGAAGATGAATGCCTGCAGGAGCGCGCCGAAGATGCCGAGGCCCATCATCGGCCACGGCAGCACGAACGGAAACATCCCGAAGAAGATCGCCGTTGCCGTGTGCTCGCCGAAGATGTTGCCGAACAGCCGCAGCGCCAGCGACAGGATGCGCGCCAGGTGCGAGATGATCTCGATCGGGACCATGATCGGCGCAAGTAGCGGGAGCGGCCCGGCAAAGTGCTTCAGATACTTGAGGATACCCTGCTCACGCACGCCGACGACGTTGTAGAAAAGGAAGGCCGTGATCGAGAGGGCGAAGGTTGTGCTCGGGTTGGCCGTCGCCGGTTGCAGGAAGAAGAACAGGCCGAAGATGTTGCACACGAAGATGAAGACCGCGAGTGCGGCGATGAAGCCGAGGAACTGCTTGCCGGCACCGTGGCCGATGACGTCCTCGAGCAGATCCTCGAG
>CAZQYU010000070.1:0-12309 GCA_964597585.1 uncultured Thermoanaerobaculia bacterium | reverse complement strand
GGTTCTCGAGCACCAGGGGCCGCTCGAGCAGGTCCTGGATCTCGCGCACCTTGGCCACCGTGTGGCGCAGCGACTCCTCGGTGTAGGGCAGCGGCAGCAGGTCGTGGGTATTGCGGCCGAGCACGCCGGTCCAGCACACGTGGTCCGACACCCAGAGCGCGCCGGTCCGCTCGGCGAGCGCCTTGACCTTGGCGACGTAGTCGCGATCGACCGGGTCGGAGCTCCCCACCGACATCGAGACACCGTGCATCACGATCGGGTAGTGCTCGGCGATGCGGTCGAGGAAGAACGACGGCCGGCCTCCGGTGTCGAGGAAGTTCTCGGTCAGGATCTCGAAGAAGCCGAGCTCCGGCTGCTCGGAGAGGATGTGGGTGAAGTGGCGGGTCCTGAGGCCGATCCCCAGGCCGAGGTCGGGCAGCTGCCAGCGGTTGCTCTTCATGTCGTCTCCTGGTGATGATCATTCGAGGGCGGGACGGCGTCAGCCGACGCCGTCCCGCCGGTGAACGGACGTCTCAGCCCTGGCTCTCGCCCTCGCCCTTCTCGACCGGGACCTTGCAGCCGCCCTTGCCCTTGCACGAGTTCTTGCCCGCGCAACCGTTGTCGCCGGTCTTGCAGCCGCCGAGGCCCTTGCAGTCGTTCATGCCCTTGCAGGCGTGACGCGCCTCGGTCGAGGCGCAGCCGCCCTTGCCCTTGCACGAGTTCTTGCCCGCGCAGCCGTTGTCGCCCGACTTGCAGTTGCCCTTACCGCGGCAGTCGTTCATCCCCTTGCACGCATGACGGTCTTCATTGGCTTTGGCGGGCTGGGAGTCCGATTTGCCGCTGCATCCGCTCTTGCCGCTACACCCGTTCATCGAGACCCGCGCCGCCGTGGCAGCCGTGGTCGTGGTCGCTGCCGCGGCCACGGGACCGAAGCCCGCCATCAGGCCAGCGACCGCTGCGTTGACGAGAACTGCCTGCAATCTCCGATTCATCTGTCCACCTCCGTTCCCGGTTCCCACCGGGTTGCTGTGAGGCCTCGGCCTCGGTTCGAACGATTGATTGAGTCCATGTCTCGTTTCTCTGGCGGGTCACTATGCCGCTCGCGGGTGTCAGGTTTCATCGAGTCTGCACAGTGGGATCAGAAACGCTGTCTGGAAGGTGACCCGGCTCACGACTCCGCGGCACGGTCGCGCAGCCACCGGACCAGGCGGTCCACGCTCAGGGGCCCGGCGCCGTAGGCAATGAGCCACAGCAGGTAGAGCAGGAAGACCCACGACGCCACGTCAGTCGGCGAGGTCTCGCTTGCAGAGCCCCAGGACGCCAGGAAGGTCCCGCCGTCTGAGGTGAGCAGGGCGACCACCATGACCGTTGACAGTACCGCTGCTGCGGGCCGAGTGAGCAAACCGACCAGCAGCAGCGCTCCGCCGACCACCTCGAAGGTCGCCACCAGTCCGGCGTTGACCGTCGGGAAGGGGATCCCGAGGCCGGCGAAGAACTGCACGATGTTGTCGAAGTGCTGCCACTTTCCGATCCCGGTGTGGAGGAAACCGAGCCCGATCGTGACCCGGGTCGCCAAGGGTGCGAGGAAGGTGAGCCGGTCGACAGCCGAACGGGCCGCGGTCGAGAACCGGGTCATGGACTGGGCGATCGTCATAGTGCCACCTCCGTGCCGGCCGTCCGCCGGCGGGTTCGTGGCGCTTGTGTGCCGACCCCCCTGCTGCCGGTTACAGACCCGGGCGCCGAGCGCCCGGGTCTGTAACCGGCAGCAGGGGGGTGAAGAGTGAAGAGTCAAGAGTGAAGAGTCTACGGACACACCAGATCCCAGACGCGAGCGATGTCCCGCGTTGACATGGTTACTCGCACCCGCCGCGTAAACCGTGTTGCGCTGGACTCGATACACCCCGCACTTTGGGCGGAGGCAAGCTCCGCCCTACCCTTCTCTCTTCACTCTTTCCTCTTCACTTCGCTCCAGTGAGCGCTGATGCGCCTACTGGAGCGGGGGCTGCACGTACCAGCCGCGCAGGCGGTCGGCGAGGGCAGGATTGAAGACCAGCTCCTGACCGTCGTCCCATCCCTCGCGCCAGCGCCGTTGGGGCTGCGAGCCCCCGGAGTGCCCCTTCGGCGCACTCTTCTTGACCCACGAGAAGGACGCGCCGACCTCGTTGTTGTTGTACACGCCGGCGCAATCCGACGAGCTTTCGCCGAGTATCACGGCCCAGGCGCCGCGCAGCTGTTGCTCGAGATCGCGTTCCAGGTCGGCGGCAGCCACGGAAAATGCCAGCATCGACAGCCTGACTCCCAGGCCGAAACAGCGACGTGACAACCCCATTTCGCTCTCCCCTCGGCGGACCGCTTGCAACCGCAGTCATCCGATTGCAGGGCCGGCGCCCAGGCTTTCCCCCCACACTCATGCCGGTCATCCCACGATGGACGTTCGCCGACGGCGGCACGATGATGAAGTGAACAGGCGGCTCCGCCGCCAAAGGGAGGAACTATGAGACACCTGTCACTTCTCGCCGTCATCCTCGGCGCCCTGGTCGGCTGCGGTCAGCCGGCGGCGCCGCCGGCCACACGTGCGTCCGGTGGCACGACTCCCACCGAGCTGCCGGCCCAGGCACCAGCGCCAACGGCCGAGGCCATGCTCCGCGATGCGCAGGGCAACGCCCTCGGCACCGTCACCTTCACCCAGCAGGGCAAGGACGTCAAGGTCCACGTGACCGTGCACGACGTTCCCGGGGCCGGTATGCACGGGATTCACATTCACGAGGGCAGCGAGTGCGTGGCGCCGGACTTCGCATCGGCCGGAGGCCACTTCGCGCCCAACGGGAATCCCCACGCCTGCCCCCCGACGGAGCCGCGCCACGCCGGCGACCTCGGCAACATCGAGATCAGCCAGGACGGCACCGGGATCCTGACCCAGGTCACGGACCAGATCAGCCTCGGCACCGGCCCGACCTCGGTCATCGGCCGGACCGTCATCCTCCACGAGGGCGAGGACGACTGCACCACGCAACCCTCGGGCGACTCCGGCCCGCGCATCGCGTGCGGCCAGATCATGATGCCCACCGGCGCGGCCACGACCGAGTGAAGCGCTGCGCCTGACCGCTGGCTCGAGTCACCGCCGAGCCCCGCGGACGAGACCACCTTCGATGCCGCCACGGCGTGGCTCCCGGACCACCCCCGGGGAGCCGCGCCGCGGTGGCATCGCTGTCTCCAGAGCCCCGGCATCGAGCCCTCATTATCTAGATGTTATCTATCACGGCGACGTGCTCGCCGCCGCCTTCGGCGTTCCGGACGGCACCGAGGCACTCGGCGCGCTCGCCGTCGTCTCCGACACCGCAGACCTGAAGATCTTCTCGCGGACCTTCAACACGACCCAGGACGGCACCTACGGTCAGGGCTTCGCGGGCGTTCCCGCCGCAGACCTGATCCCCGCCGACGTTCGCAAGCGGATCCTCTTCTTCACCGAGAACGACGCGTACCGCTCCAACATCGGCCTGCTCAACGGCACCGGCTCGCCGATCACGATCATGTGGGAGCGCTTCGCGGCCGATGGAGGCTCGATCGACACCGGCTCCGCCGACCTGCCGGCATGGGGCAACGTCCAGCTCAACCGCGTCTTCCAGGACGAGGCACCGATCGCGGCCGCCTCCATCGAGGTCTGGACCACCACCGAGGACAGAAGCTGCACACCACGGCGGACTTCCTCGAGTCCATGCGCCAGGCAGCCGACATCCGTATCCGGTTCCGTCGGGTCGGGCCCTGAGCCGCACGCCAGGAACGGAGTGCTCATCGCGATGATGGCCGGGAGGTCTCGTCCTCAGTCTCTGAGGTGAGTGTGGGCCGCTGAACCAGCCTTCAAACCAATCTCCAGGAATAGCAGCCTGGTGCGAGTCCCTTCAGGCGTGTGTGCGCGTTCTGCCGAGCTCTGGTAACCGCAGCGGTCCCGGCCGTCAATCTGGCTTCGAGAGGTCAGACATGAACCGAGTGCCGATTCTGCTCACGCTCATGACCTGCGCGGCCGTCATCTCGGGATGCGGTCGCGCAGGCGCCACGACGCCACCGGGACCCTCGGTCCCGACACGGGAGGCTTTCATGTCCCATGGGGATCATCCGAGCGACGCCGAGCTGCGCGAGCGGCTCTCCGACCTCCAGTACCAGGTCACGCGCTGCAGCGCGACCGAGCCGCCGTTCGACAACGAGTTCTGGAACAACAAGGAGCCCGGCATCTACGTCGACGTCGTGACCGGTGAGCCGCTCTTCAGCTCCCTCGACAAGTTCGACTCCGGCTCGGGCTGGCCGAGCTTCACCCGCCCGCTCGCCGTGGGGGCCGTGGTCGAGCGCCCCGACCGCAGCCACGGCATGGCCCGCACGGAGGTGCGGTCCCAGGTCTCCGACTCCCACCTCGGCCACGTCTTCCCCGACGGACCTGGACCGACCGGGCAGCGCTACTGCATCAACTCCGCCGCGCTGCGCTTCATCCCGGCTGAGGAGCTCGCCGCACAGGGATACGCGGAGTTCGTCCCAGCCTTCGTCGCCGCCGGGGTGCTGCCCGGAGCGGCATCCGCCGCGGCCGAGGGCGGTCAGCGCACGCAACGGCGGCTCGAGACCGCGACGGTCTCGGGCGGCTGCTTCTGGGGCGTCGAGCACCTGCTGCGGGAGCTCGACGGTGTCGTCGAGACCGAGGTCGGCTACACCGGTGGCTCGGTCGACCACCCGACCTACGAACAGGTGTGCACCGGTCGCACGGGCCACGCGGAGGCGGTGCGCATCACCTTCGACCCGACGGTGGTGAGCTACGAGGAGGTGTTGCGCTACTTCTTCCGCCTCCATGACCCGACCACCAAGAACCGCCAGCACAACGACATCGGCACCCAGTACCGGTCGGCGATCTTCGTCGGCTCTCCCGAGCAGCGCACAACCGCCGCGCGCGTCATCCGAGAGGAGGACGCGTCGGGCCGGTGGCAACGCCCGGTGGCAACCGAGATCGAGGACGCCGGTCCGTTCTGGGTCGCCGAGGACTACCATCAGGACTACCTCGTCAAGCACCCGAACGGCTACAACTGCCACTTCCTCCGCGACTGAGCGTCACAGCACAGTCGGCGGCCCTCACTTCAGCTTGTCGAGCGCGTCGAGCAGCTCCGACGCCGGTGGACGGTGGCGGTAGTCCACGTCCTGCCGGATGAAGCGAATCACGCCGTTGGAATCCACCACGACGGCGGTCGGATGTGGCAGCTTCGGCTTCTTGGGGTTCACGATGCCCCATGCGCGGATCGCCGCGAGGTCGCTGTCCGACAGGAGCGGATAGCGGATCCCCTTCTTTTCGGCGTACTTTGCGAGGTTATCCGTTGTGTCAGGGCTGATCGCCCAGACCTCTGCACCCCGTGCGGTGAACTTCTCCAGGTTGGCCTGCAGCTCGCCGAGCTGCGCACGACAGAAGGGTCACCAGAGGCCGCGGAAGAAGACCAGGACGACCGGCTTGTGCACATCGGCCAGCGACCGGGTCGAGCCGTCGGCGGCCTTGAGCGAGAGGGCCGGCGCTGGGTGGCCGATCTCGAGCGCGGGTGAGCCGTCCCCGGCGACGGCCGGACCGGCGGCCGACCCCACAGCGAGCGCGAGGCCAAGGACAAGGTGCGATCGTCTCATCGTTCCTCCACAGGCGATGGGCCCTGAGTGCTCAAACCGAGGACCCGCTGCGGACCTTCCCGGACGCCGTCGAGCGTGCACTCCTCACGACCATTCAGCCGCGGCGTCCGACCGCGTGGCGGTTGCTGTCGAGCACGGCCCACGACCTGGCCCGCACTATTCACCAGACTTCTCCTGCGACCGGCGATGCGCCGCACTCAGCGGAGCTTTCTCACCTCGGGGTGCTCAACGTACTGTCAAGTACGCTTCCGCGCCCCTCGGCTCGAAACCCCCCACTGCGCACGGCACCTCGCCGGTCTCGCGACGCAACTCGCCGGAGGCGAGTCGCTGATGGGGGCAGGGGCGGGTGTGAGCAACCCAGGTCGATAATGCCGGCTACACGCTGACAGTGATTTCAGGCCATCACTCCGCGGATGGCTGCGGCGATGGTCTCGGCGTTCGGCAACGCCGCCCGTTCGAGAGCTCGTGCATAAGCGATCGGCACGTCCTGGGCGGCGACCCTGCGAGCCGGCGTTCGGAGCAGCCCGGGGTCGATCTCGACCACCCGGGCGACGACCTCAGCGCCGAAGCCGTGGCACAGCGCCGCCTCCTCGACGGTGACCAGCCTCCCGGTCCGGGCGATCGACTCGACGATGGTCGCCAGGTCGAGAGGAACGAGGGTCCTGGGATCGATCACCTCGACCTCGATGCCCTCGGCGGCAAGGGCTTCGGCACTGTCGAGCGCCACCGGAACCATGCCGCCCACCGCGACGACGGTGACGTCATGGCCCCGACGCTTGACTGCCGCCGACCCGATCGGGACGACGTAGTCGCCGTCGGGGACCTCCCCCACCTCGAGGTAGAGCAGCTTGTTCTCGAAGAAGAGCACCGGGTTCGAGGAGCGGATAGCGGCCTTGAGCAGGCCCTTGGCGTCCGCCGGGTCCGACGGCGCGACGACGATCAGCCCGGGGATCCCGATGAGCAGCGCCTCGAGGCTCTGGCTGTGCTGCGCCGCCATGCCGAGGCCTGCGCCGCCGGGAGTCCGAATCACGAGCGGCACAGCATATTGCCCGCCGGACATGAAGCGCAGCTTGGCCGCCTGGTTCACGATCGGGTCCATCACCGTGGTCAGGAAGTCCGAGAACAGGATCTCGGCAATGGGCCTACGTCCGCACATGGCGGCGCCGACCGCGGCCCCGCCGATCGCGTACTCGCTGATCGGGGTATCGAGGATCCGGCCCGGAAACTCCTCACCGAGCCCGCTCGTGACCGCGAAGTACCCGCCTCCGGTCACATCCTCGCCCATCAGGAAGACCGAAGAGTCGCGCGCCATCTCCTCGGCAAGGGCCTCGTAGAGGGCTTTCGAGAACGTCACGGTGCGGGTCGACGACGGCGGCAGAGCCGCCCGGTAGAGCGCCTCCGGCTCGGGTGCGAAGACGTCGTCCGCGAGCCACTCGAGCGGGGGCTCGGCGGCGCCTTCGGCGGCAGCCGCCGCCTGGGCAACAGCGGTGTTCGCAGCACCGACCATCGCTTCGAACTCCCCCACTGCGAGCACTGACTCGGCCAGCAGCCGATCGCGCCAATGGACGACCGGGTCTCGCCGCTGCCACTCCTCGAGCTCGCCAGCGGGCCGGTAGCCCATCTCGTCGCCTTCCATGTGGCCGTGCCAGCGATAGGTCAGGCACTCCACCAGCGTCGGGCCCGCACCGCTGCGGGCCCGTTCCACCGCCGCGCGGACCGTCTCGTACACCAGCCACACGTCGTTGCCATCAACCTGGACACCGGGAATGCCGTAGGCCGCCGCCCGATCCGCCAGCTTCGGCACCCGGGTGTGGTGGGCGAGCGGGGTGAACTCGCCGTACTGGTTGTTCTCGATCACGAACACCGCCGGTAGGTCGAAGACTGCTGCGAAGTTGAGCCCCTCGTGGAACATCCCCTGGTTGGTCGCACCGTCGCCCATGAACGAGAGGCTGACGTGGTGATCACTGGCCAGGCGGGACGCGAGAGCGGCGCCGACGGTGATCAGGACGGATGCCCCGACAATGCCGTTCGCGCCGAGCGCTCCGACCCGAGCGTCGGTGACGTGCATCGAGCCGCCCTTGCCCTTGCACAGGCCGGTACGTTTGCCATAGAGCTCTGCCATCATCCCGTCGAGGTCGGCGCCCTTCGCGAGCATGTGGCCATGTCCCCGGTGGGTAGTGGTCATGGTGTCCGATGGACGCAGGGCGAAGCAGGCGCCGATGGCGGTCGCCTCCTGACCGATGGAGAGATGGATCGCCTCAGTGGGCAGCTGGCGATCGGCGAATGCGCGGCTGAGGTGCTGCTCGAACGCCCGGACCAGGATCATCCGCTCGAGCATGGCCCTCTGCAGACCTCCCCCGTCGGTCGGTACCGGGGCGGCCGCGGGTGCCGGTGGAGCGACCTCGACAGGAGAGACCTCAACGGGGATGTGGTGACGATTGAGAACCTCCCGCGGCGGGACCGGCACCCTCTGCCGCGACCTCCCTACCAGGCGCTGCCAGAGTGAGGGGCGCCCACGGCGCGTGCGGATGACTGCCTCTGCCGCAGCCAGGTGCTCCAGTCCCTGGGCGACGAGCACCCGTCGGTAGAGGTCGAAGGCTGGCTTGACCGCCGGCAGCAGCTTGAGCGCCTTGGGTACCGAGCCCTTGGCCACGACCTTGCGGGTCGCGATCGCCTGGGGAACGTTGAGCCGACCGAGCCAGAAGCGGTGCGCGATGTCGGCGGATTGGATCAGCTCGACGTCGGGCGCAAGGTCCGACGGACCCAGGGTGTAAGTGATGGGCGACGAGCGGAGGTCGACCGTGGCCTCGCCGTCGGGCGCCCTCCACACGAAACGAACGATCATCTGTCCTTCGAGGAGCCCGTCCGCGATTCCGGGCGTCGACCTGATGTCGTCGAACAGCGCCCCCATGACGCGGTACAGCTGGTCGGTCGAGTCGAAGACTGGCATCGCAGCTCCCTTCCCGTCGAGCCGTCAGGCGGCGGGTCGCACGCGGACCACCTCTTCGGCCAGGACCCCGACACACAGCAGCCACTCAAGCACCCCGAAGGCCGCACCGTGGCTGGCCATCGCCCGGTCCACCTCGCGCACCACGAGCCCCAGCCGACCCAGGACCGGGAGGCGGCAGAGGCTCCTCATCGTCACCCTCATTCGCACTGTGATCCCGCTTTGCGTGGCCTCACGCTATCACACGCGGCTCGACCCCCGCAGGCGTGCGGCCGACACACTTCGCAGGTCGCCGAGAGCACCGTCGCGGATCATCGCTGCCGCTCTCAGTCCTCCCGTAGGCACCGACTGGGCTCGATCCTCGCGACCCGGCGGCAGGACGGCAAGACTGCGGCGAAGGTCGCTGCGCCCAGAACGACCAGCGCCACGCAGAGGAGTCGCGGCGTCATCTCGACCGGCATCGACACGGTCCGTGAGAGTGCGGCGCCCGCGAGGCCGGCCAACAGGATGCCCGTGACGAGAGCCCCGAGCAGCGTCCACGCGACCTGTCGCACGACGATGGCCTGGACCCGGAGCGGCTCGGCGCCGACGGCGAGGCGGATGCCGAACTCCCGCATGCGGATCGCGGTCAGGAACGAGATCATGCCGTACACACCGAGCACCCCGACCAGCACTCCCGCCACGGCAAAGGCACCGTACAGAAGCGCCGAGAAGCGCTCGCGGGACAGTGCCGCCCCCATGCGCGCCTGCATCGCTCCGACCTTGCTCGCCGCCATCCCGGGGTCGAGCGAGGCCAGCGCCCCACGGATCGGCCCGAGCAGCTCGCGATCCGGATCGGCCACGCGCACGGCAACCGTGATCTGGGAGAAGTCGTAGTCCACTCCCTGGGAGGCGGGGAGGTACCAGGCGTAGCGGTCATCCCAGTCGTACGCCTCCCCCATGTCGTCGACGTCGCCGACCACACCGACGACACGTAGCTCTCTGCGCTCGGTGTTGGGCCCGCCGCGCTGGAGCACGCTTCCGACGGCATTGCCGTCCGGGAAGTAGCGCTCGGCGAAGCTCCGGCTGACGATGACCTGATCGGAGTCCTCCGCCAAGTCGGAGCTCGTGAACGTGCGACCGGTGAGCAACGGGATGCCCAGGGTCTCGAAGTAGCCGGGCATCACGATCCTGTGATGGGTCAAGAAGTAGCCGGGCGGATCAGGAGGGGCGGTGCCGGGGACGTTGAATCGGGCGCCCCAGGTGCCTTCGTAGTCCGGCGTGACCGTGCAGGCGCTTACCGACGCGACCCCGGGGATGGCCCTGACCTTCGCCTCGAAGGCCTCGAGGAAGGTGATCCGCGAACGCGTCGTCGGATACGAGCCCGTGGGGAATGACAGATCCAGCAGCATGAGGCCGTTGGGGTCGAAACCACGGTCGCGGGACAGCAGCTCGCCATACCCGGTCGTGACGGCGAGGGCCGCGGTGAGCAGCAGAAACGCGAGCACGAGCTGCGCGCCGGCGAGCCCCTGCATCGTTCGTTTGAAGGTGCGGCTGGGGCTGATGGACCGTCCCGCGTTGGTCAGGGCTTCGGTCAGCACGAGGCGTCTGGTCCGGACGACCTCGACGAGCGCCACAACCACCGCGACCAGCACCGACGTGAATACCGCGATGCCCGCCGTCGTCCAGTCGATTCGGATCGTACTGTCGAACTCGGCGATCGCCGACCTGCCACTCAGCCCGGCCAGGGGCGGCACGATCCATCGTGCGAAGCCCACGGCAGCGGCGGTGGCCACGCCGACCAACGCGAGGTAACGCCCCAGCGCCTCGCGCAGGATGCGCCCGGAGGTCGCGCCCATCGCCAAGCGAACGGCCACCTGACGCGATTCGGCGAGCGAGCGGGCCATGATCAGGTTGGCGGCGTTGAACAACGAGATGGCGAGAACGAGCACGGCGGCCAGACCAAGAGCGGTCAGCGCCGGGATCAGGTCACCGAGAAGCTCGGTACGCAGAGGGGTCGCGGACGCACCGTTGGCCAACGTCAGCTCCGGAGCTTCGCGCCGCATCGCGGCAGCGGTGGCCGACAGCTCGCGCTCGGCGGCGCGGACGTCGATCCCGGGCTTCAGTCGGGCCGGCGCGTAGAGGTAGTTCCCGCCCATCCGATGGATGGCGCCGCCGAGCACGAGTGGGGTCCAGATCCGAGCGTCGTAGGGATGTGCCAGTCCCTTCGGCATGACCCCGACGACCCTGAAGGGGGCCCCGTCGAGGTGGAGCGTGCCGCCCACGGCGCTCGGCCGTCCTGCGAACACCCGCTGCCAGATCGAGTACGAGATGATCACGACCTGCTCCGCCCCGGGCTGGTCCTCACCGGTTCGGAAGCCGCGACCCTGGATGGGTTCGATGCCGAGAACGTCGAAGAAGTTGGCGCTGACCAGAGCGGCATCGACACGCTCCGGCGGGTCGAGATCGGTCAGCGTCCTGGCATCGGACGTCGCGGCGGCCATGTCCTCGAAGGCCCTCGAGTGCTCCCGCCACCAAGCCCACGATGCAGGCGAGAGACTGTAGGTCGCCACAACGCCGCCATCGGGGTTGAGCTGACGCTCGCGGACGCGCACCAGACGGTCGATGTCGCGCACCGGCAGGGGCCGAAGCAGAAACGCGCTCAGCGTGCTCATTACCGCCACGTAGATCGAGAGTCCGGCCGCGAGCACTGCGATGACCGCCGCCGTGTGACCCGGCCGACGGGCGACGTAGCGCCAGAGGTGGCTCAGATACCGGATCCAGGCCCTCATCATGCCCCCGATCTTCACGTGTCCAGGCGCCGGCGATCGTCGGACGGAACGATACCAGGAGCTGTTCTGCAACCGATGTGCCACCTCGGCGAAGCTGCCGTAGAGCGCGTCTCGCAGGCGACCGCACCGCCCTCACCGTTCACTCCTGGGATTGCACCGTCCGATTTCGCACACTTCGGCCTGGACCCGGCGGCTCGGGATCGGCCGCTCCGGTTCGGGCACGGGCTCCTTCTCCACCCTCCGGCGTGAGGCACCAGGCACTTCGGTGGACTACCATTGGGAGAGCTAGGCATCTATCGGCAGACAACTGACATCGAGCTCGCGGGTTGTGGGCGCGCCGGCGCGCGGGGGGTGAATGGCTGACCGGGTCGAGTTCAAGCGCAACATCGGCCTCTTCCTAGCGGTCATGATCGGCATCGGCGCCATGATGGGGCCGGGCATCTTCGCCCTGCCCGGCGAGCTCGCTCGCATCGTCGGTCCCCTCGGCATCCTCGCCTACCTCGCCATGGGCCTGGTAACGGTCTTCACCGCACTCAACTACAGTGAGCTGGGAGCCGCCATCCCTCTCGCCGGCGGCGGCTACTCCTTCACCAGCCGCACGCTGCCGAAGCCGTTGGCCTTCTTCACCGGCTGGTTCTTCTGGATCGGCAACACCCTCGCCTGCGCGATGTACGCCATGATCTTCGCGCTCACCATCCGCACTTACTTCTGGCCGCACGGAAGCATCGTCCTGCTGTCCGTTCTGACGACCCTGGTGTTCACGGCAATCAACCTGTGGGGGATGTCCGAGGCCGTCAAGCTCATCACGATCATGAATCTGGTGGAGCTCGCAGTTCTCCTCGGCGTCGCCGTGCTCGGCATCGCGCACGTGGAGATCGCCAACTTCCAGCCTCTCGCGCCCATGGGGTATGTCCCACTCCTCCCAGCGATGGCACTGATCTACATCTCGTACGTCGGCTTCGAGCT
>CAZQYU010000069.1:0-12424 GCA_964597585.1 uncultured Thermoanaerobaculia bacterium | reverse complement strand
GTCCCCTTCCCGACCTCGAGTCGATCGAGGTCTGGCGGGCGGTGCTGCCGGCCGCCCTGGAGCCGAAGGACGCCTCCGCCCGCGGCCGCGCGTCCCGCGTCCAGCTCCTCACCGCCCGCGGCACGGTGCGGGTCCTGCTCGATGCGGCCGATGTCGCAAAACGCGCACACAACGGAGTGCTCGAGCTCACCGATCCGCTCGAGGACGTCGCGGCGGCGGACGGCGGCGTGGTGTGGTACGGCGTCCGGACCCGATGCTGCCGGCGGCGATGGTCGGCGATGTCCGACATCGCGCGCCTCGTCCCTGGACAACTTCCGGAACCTCCCACGGACCTCTCTGCGGAGGCACAACAGGACGGGATCCGTCTCTCCTGGACGCCGACGGAGGGGCTCGCGGTCGAGGTCGACCGGTCCGGTGACGGCAAGATCTGGACGGCGGTGACGCCGACCCCGGTCGAGGACGGCGAGTGGCTCGACGCCGGTGCGGCACAGGGGCAGAGCTGGTCCTACCGGCTACGCTCCGTGCGCCGCGGCGGACCCGGCGGCAATGTGGTCGGTCCCCCGAGTGCCGTCGTGGTCGTCGCCAACCCCGACGTGTGGCCGCCGACGCCGGCCACCGACCTGGTCTGTCTGCCCGAGGGCACGCGCGTTCTCCTGCGGTGGCAACCCTCGCCCGATGCCGAGGGGTACCGTGTTGAGCGCCGGCTCGAGGACGGCCCGTGGGAGGTCGTGGCTGCATCGGTGACCGAGCTCGCCTACACCGACTCCGACCCGCCCCCCGGACGGTTGACGTATGCCGTGCGCGCACTCGATGCCGTCGGCAACGCCTCCGATGCGACCACCTGCGCAGCACTCGCCACCGGTGCCCGACCGTGACCGACCGTTTGCTCAAGATGCACGGCTCGGGCAACGACTTCCTGCTCGGGATCGGGACGTGGTGTCAACGCCTGTCTCTCGACCCGGCGCTGGTCGCGCGCCTCTGCCACCGTCGGCTGGGCATCGGTGCGGACGGCACGCTGGCGATTCGCACCATCGGGACGCACCGGCTCGAGGTGGTCTACCGCAACGGCGATGGTGGCCGAGCGGCACTTTGCGCCAACGGCCTGCGTTGTGCCGCGCGCGCGGCGGTCGAGCTTCTCGGCCTGCCGTCCCGGCTCGAGCTGGTCACCGATGTCGGCAAGGTCGCCGCGCACGTCGACGGCGCGCTGGTGTCGGTCGAGCTGGCCCCACCTTCGGTGGTGCCAACCGCACGCCGCCTGACGGTCGGAGATCTCACCTGGGAGGGGTGGTTCACCGTTGTCGGGGTCCCGCACCTCCTGGTCACGATCCCGGCGGGCCTTGCCGCGCTCGACCTGGCCGCACTCGCCCCACCACTGCGTCGCCATCCCGAGCTCGGGCCGGACGGCGCCAACGTGTCGTTCGTCGAGGCCACGGCCGCCGACCGCCTTTCGATCCGCTCGTGGGAGCGGGGGGTCGAAGGTGAGACGCTCTCGTGCGGGACCGGCGTGGTCGCCGCCGCTCTCGTCCACCTCGCCGGAGGCGACGTCCATCGGGTCAACTGCCGGGTGGCAAGCGGCGACCACCTCGTGGTGGAGGCGCTCGGACAACCCCCGAGCTGCGCCACCCGCCTCACCGGGCCCGCGGTCATGGTGGGTGAGATCCTCCCGACCCCCGAGCTCCTCGGGGATTAGCTACAGAGCTCAAGACGCACGACGTGTGCCGGGCGGTCCGCGGCTTGAACGCGCGGGCGCACCCGAGTCAGCACGTGCAGGTCGCAGCGGGTTCTCACCACCAAGACACCAAGGCACGAAGAGGCCAGTGATCGTTCGGGGCGCGGCACCGGCCCTGGGCTCGGACGGCGCTGCGATGGCTCTGCTATGGCGATGTGATGGCTTGGTGTCTTTGTGTCTTGGTGGTTCTCCCCGCCGTCCCCGTCAGGGGCCGAGGAGGCGTCCCGCTCCGGCGATCAGGAGGCCGGCGAGCAGCCCGGCGGCGAGGTCGTCGGCGACGATCCCCAGCCCTCCGGGGAGGCGCTCGAGCATCCGGATCGGCCACGGCTTGAGAACATCGAAAAGCCGGAAGACGACGAAGCCGGTCGCCACCAGGACCGCCAGAGTGGTCGGGGTCGCCGGCCTCAGCACGAGCCACGCGACCACCAGGGCGAGCCACTGGCCCGCGACTTCGTCGATGACGACCGCTCCCGGATCGTGAGCTCCGCGCCGAGACGCCTCGACACCCGCCGCCCACAGCCCGACGACGGCCGCGAGGGCAACCGCGATCACCAGGCCGGCGTTGCGAAACCGATCCCCGGGTACGACCGCAACCGCGAGCCAGAAGGCGAGCGCCGCCGGGAGCGAGCCGGCCAGAGTGCCGGGGGCGGGGAGGCGGTCCCCGAGACCGGCCACGGTGGCGACGGCGTGCGCGATCCTCTCACGGCGGCTGCGGGGGGCGGCCGTCACGCCTCGAGTCCGGGCTCGTCGGCGAGAGCCGCGAGCAGCCGGCGGTGGAAGCCGGAGAAGTCTCCGGACGAGCAGCCGAGCACGACGTCCCCGGGTGCAAGGCGCGGCGCCAGCGCCGCGACCGCGTCCTCGCCGTCTTCGAGGGCATGAGCGTCGATGCCCCGTGCCCGGAGCTCCCGCGCGAGGCGGACGCGGTCGAGACGCTCGGCCGGCTTGAGGCGGTCGCGGTGGAAGATGGTGGCGATCAGCACCAGGTCCGCGTCACCGAGACCGTCGACGTAGGCGTCCTGGAACTCGGCCCGGGCCGCGGAGAGGGAGCGGGGCTCGAAGGCCACGACCACGCGACGACCCGGCCAGCGGGCACGGGCAGCGGCGACGGTGGCGGCGAGCGCCGTGGGATGGTGGGCGAAGTCGTCGACGACCAGGACCCCCGCCGCCTCACCGACCGTCTCGAGCCGGCGGACGACCCCCGGGAACTCGGCCAAGCTCGCTGCGGCGGCGGCGGCCTCGACCCCCGCCGCCGCGGCGGCGGCCACCGCCATCGCCGCATTGTGCAGGTTGTGGACTCCGGCGAGGGGCAGCACGAGCTCGATCCTGCGCCCCTGCCATTGAAGCTCGGCCCGGCCACCGTCGGGCCCGGTCGAAACGGCGAGCGCGCGTAGCTCGCACTCGGGTCCGGGGCCCACTCGCAGGCGCGGGGCCGTGGCGTCGCGCACCGCGGCCTCGCCGCCGGGAACGAAGCAGTTGACCACCACCGCACCGTCCCGGGGCACCTGCGCCGAACCGGCGCGAAAGGCGGTCAGAACGGCATCGAGGTCGGGGTAGAGGTCGGCGTGGTCGAACTCGACCGGACCGAGGACGAAGACCCGGGGCCGGTAGTGGAGGAACTTCGGTCCGCGGTCGAAGTAGGCGGCGTTGTACTCATCCCCCTCGATCACCATGTAGCGCCCCTCACCGAGCCGGAACGAGCGCCGCGACCACGGCAAGAGGCCGCCGACGAGGGTCGTCGGGTCCTCCCCCACGCGCTCCAGGACCCAGGCGAGCATGGCGGTCGTGGTCGTCTTGCCGTGGGTCCCGGCGACCACCAGGGCCTCACGCCCTTCGGCGAGAAGGTAGTGGGCGACGGCCTCGGCCTGGGACAGCATCGGTAGGCGGCGGGCAACCACCTCGAGCACCTCGGGGTTGGTGCGGCCGACCGCGTTGCCGACCACCACGCGGTCGACGTCGGGAATCGCCGACGGATCGAAACCCAGCCGGACCGGGATGGCGAGCGACTCGAGCAGGGTCGACATCGGAGGGTAGAGCCCGGCATCGACGCCCTCCACACGGTGACCGGCCGCCTGAAGCAGGCCGGCCAGCGAGGCCATCGCGGTACCGCCGATGGGAAGGAAGTAGAGATGTTCTCTCATCTGGTATACGGTTTGCAAATCACGCACCGATCGGGTTGCGGGCCGACGCCGCGACCCATATGATTGTCGCCCGTCGAGTTGAGGAGAACAAGGAGGACTCGAGAAATGACCCAGCGAACTGCGCTCATCGCCGCCGCGGCGCTCGTGCTCACGAGTGTGCTGCCGGCCGGCGCGCAGACGACAGGCGCACCCAAGCTCGTCGTCGCCGAACAGGTGCTCGACTTCGGCACCGTCACTCAGGGCCAGACGGTCAATGCCGAGTTCAAGGTGCGCAACGAGGGCGACGCCACCCTCGAGGTCCGCGCCGTGCGGCCCACCTGCGGCTGCACTGTCGCCGACTTCGACAAGGAGATCCCGGCCGGAGGAACCGGCACGATCCGAGCGAAGCTCGACACGACCAACTTCAACGGGCCGATCAGCAAGTCGTTGCTCGTGATCACAAACGACCCCGAGAAGCCGAGCATGAACCTGGTCCTGAAGGCGGAGGTGCGGCCGATCCTCGAGGTGCTGCCGCGACCGCTGGTCCGCTTCAACGCGATCCAGCTCGAGCAGGTCACCGACAAGGTCACGGTCGTCTCCGATCAGCCCGAGCCGTTCACGATCAGCAAGGCGGTTTCTGCGGTGCCGTACATCACCGCGTCGGTGCGCAAGCTCGGTGAGGGCGAGCTGGTGGCGGGCAAGCAGAAGAGTCAGTACGAGGTCACCCTGACGCTGACCGACAAGGCACCGGTCGGTCCGATCAACACCGAGGTCGTGCTCAAGACCGACAACCCGAAGGCCAAGGAAGTGCCGATCAGGGTCTTCGGCGTGGTGCGGGCACTGCTCCACGTGACACCGTCGCAGCTCCAGTTCGGCTCCGTCGAGGCCGCCTCTTCGCCCGGCCGCAACGTGCTCATCGTCAACAACCGCGAAGGCGAGGCAGTGCAGATCACGGGGGTCGAGATCAACGACCCTGCGTTCGAGGCCAAGGCCATGACCATCGAGGAGGGTCGCCGCTACCAGGTGACGGTCACGGTCAAGCCTGACGCCACGCCCGGGACCCGCGACGCCATGCTCACCATCCACACCACCGATCCGCAGTTTTCGACCCTGCAGGTCCCGGTGCGAGCGAATCTGAAGTGACTCCAGTGGTCCCCGTCCGGCGAGCCGTTGCCGGCGGGGGCTCGGTTGGTAAGCCCGTGATGACCGAGTTCAAAAGCCTCGCCCTGCGCTGGCGCGACGACCGACTTGAGCTGCTCGACCAGCGCCTGCTGCCCGGCGTGGAGAGCTGGCTCGAGCTGTACGACGCCGAAGCGGTCGCCGGTGCGATCAGGGACCTGGTGGTGCGCGGCGCGCCAGCGATCGGGGTCACCGCCGCGTACGGCATGGTGCTCGCCGCCTCTGCAGGCGACGACCTCGACCGCGCGGCAGCGGTGCTGATCGACGCGCGGCCAACTGCGGTCAACCTTGCCTGGGCGGTGAACCGGGTCGGGGAGGCGGCGCGACGCAGCGGCGCCGAAGGCGCGCTCGCCGAGGCGCGACGGATCCACGCCGAGGACATCGCCGCCTGTGACGCGCTCGCAGCTCACGGCGCCGACCTGTTCGCGGGCGACGCCCCGGTCGAAATTCTCACCCACTGCAACACCGGCGCCCTTGCGACCGCAGGCATCGGGACGGCCCTCGGCATCGTGCGCGAGCTCGCGCGCCGCGGCCGGCTCGAGCGACTGTGGGCGTGCGAGGCTCGTCCGGTGATGCAGGGTTCCCGGCTCACCGCCTGGGAGGCGATGCGCCTCGGGCTGCCGGTCACGCTGCTCACCGACACCGCCGCGGGATCGGTCTTCGCTCGCCGACCGCTGGCGGCGGTGGTGCTCGGAGCCGACCGCATCGCGGCCGATGGCGCAACGGCAAACAAGGTCGGAACCTACACCCTGGCCGTCCTCGCGGCGCGCCACGGCGTCCGCTTCATGGTCGCCGCTCCGACCTCGACGGTCGACCTGTCGACCCCCAACGGGATGGAGATCCCGATCGAGGAGCGCGGACCCGACGAGGTCCGCCGCTGCGGTGGACGCCTCACCGCACCGCCGAACGTCGCGGTCTACAACCCCGCCTTCGACGTCACCCCACCCGGGCTGATCGCGGCGATCGTCACCGAGCGCGGCGTCGCCCGGCCGCCCTTCGGCCCCGCCCTGGCGCGACTGTGCAGGAATGATCCGGAGTGAGCTTGGCGCGCACGCTCGGCATCGAGACCTCGTGCGATGAGACCGCGGTGGCGGTGCTCGCCGGCGACGGCTCGGTCGAGGTCAATCTGCTCGCCAGCCAGGCGCAGCTGCATGCGGCGTTCGGCGGCGTTGTGCCCGAGCTCGCCTCCCGCGAGCACCTCGCAGCACTCCCCTGGCTTGTGGAGCGTGCGCTCGCCGAGGCGCGGGCCCCTCTCGAGCTGGTCGGCGTCACCGCCGGGCCGGGCCTGATCGGCGCTCTTCTGGTCGGTGTCCGCTTCGCGGCCGCCTTCGCCTGGGCCCGCCGCATGCCGATGGTGGCGGTCGACCACCTCGATGGGCACCTGGTCTCGCCGCTGCTCGACCTCGGCGGCGCGCCCGCCCGGCCGATCCCGGACCCGACCCTGGCGCTGGTCGCCTCGGGCGGCCACTCCTCGTGGTACCTTCTGGCGGCCGACGGGACCTCGTCGCGGCTCAACCGCACCCGCGACGACGCCGCCGGCGAGGCCTTCGACAAGCTCGCCCAAGCGCTCGGCCTGGCCTATCCCGGCGGTCCGGTGGTCGACCGGCTCGCCCGCGCCGGCGACCCTGGTCGCTTTGCGCTGCCGCATCCCCGTATCCGCGACGACAGCCTCGACTTCTCGTTTTCCGGCCTCAAGTCGGCCGCAATTCGATGGGTTCGCGAGGCCGGGCTCAGGGGCGCTCCCGATGGCGAGACACCGCAGGAGGTCCGCGATCTGCTGGCAGGCTTCGAGGAGACGGTGGTCGAGCTGCTGCTCGCCCCGCTTGCCACGCTGGTCGCCCGCCACCGGCCGGTGCTCCTCGCCGCTTCCGGCGGCGTCGCCGCCAACACGCTGCTGCGACGCAGGTTGCTCGAGCGCGGCGCCGAGCTCGGGCTCGACGTGCGCCTGCCGCCTCCGGCGCTGACCACCGACAACGCGGCGATGATCGCTCGTGCCGGGCAGCTCGCGTTCGCCCGCGGCTCACGCGACGATCCTCGTCGACTCGACGCCCATTCGCGCCAGAGCTGGCAACCGCCGGGAACCCGGCGCGATCGCGCGACGGTACAATGACCGGCGAGCCGCGACCGACGCGGCGCTCCAGACGGGGAGAACGATGAAGAAGTCGGTGGTTCGAGAGTACTACGAGGCCATCCTGGTGGCCTTCCTGCTGGCCCTGTTCGTCCGCACCTTCGTGTTCGAGAACTTCAAGATCCCGTCCGGGTCGATGGAGGACAACCTCCTCATCGGCGACCACCTGGTAGTCAACAAGTTCATCTACGCGCCCCACTTCCACACCTGGCTCTACGACCTGATGCCCTACCGCGGCCCCCGCCGCGGCGACGTGGTGGTGTTCAAGTTCCCCGAGGACCCGCGCCGCGACTTCATCAAGCGCTGCATCGCACTGGCCGGCGACACCGTCGAGATCCGCGACAAGCAGCTCTACCTCAACGGCGAGCCGCAGCTCGAACCGTACGTCGTCCACAAGGACCCGCAGACGTGGAGCGACTCGCCCGAGGTGCCGCCGAGCCGCCGCATCCGCGATCAGTTCGGGCCGGTCACCGTCCCCGAAGGCACCATCTTCTGTCTCGGCGACAACCGCGACAACTCTCTCGACTCCCGCTTCTGGGGACCGGTGCCGCTCGACTACCTGAAGGGACGGGCGGTGCTGATCTACTGGTCCTACGAGGCCCAGCGCAGCGACGGTCAGTGGCGAGGCTTCCTGCCCCGGCTCAAGCAGCTCGCCGACGTCTTCATCCACTTCTTCACCAAGACCAGGTGGGACCGGGAGTTCCGGATCATCCGTTAGGAATCGCAGGGGTGTCGATGCTCAGAGAGCCTCGCCACCGCTGCGATTCCTCTCATGCGCTGCGCGCATCGGGCAGCACGAGCTGGCTGACTTGTCCCGCTGCCTGAGAGTCGATACCATAGTCAGGCATTTTCGAGTGCGAGGGGTCGACGAGGGGGAGGCCGGCATGAGTTCCTGGCGAGGTCAGCGAGGTGAGCTCAGCATCGGGTGCTTGATCGGCGTCGTCTTTCTGCTGCTGGTCACGGTCGTCGCGATCAACATCGTGCCGCCGCTCATGCGCGTCTACGAGATGCAGACGACGATCGACAACCTCGCCGACCGCGCCAACCGGATCGACTACAAGGACGCTCGCATCGAGCGCGAGATCCTCGAGAAGGCCGACGAGCTCCGCCTCCCGATCGAGCCGCAGGACGTCAAGATCAAGCGCACCCGCAGCTTCATCGACATCACGGTCACGTACGACCTCAAGCTCAAGATCCTGTTCTGGACCTACAACCTGCACAAGGTCCACGCCGAGAACCGGCCGCTGTTCTAGCCGCGGCGCCGTTCCCCGGCGGGCAACGCCCGCCGGGGAACGGCGCGTGGCATTGAATGTGCTGCGCACATCCGGGACAGTGGGTCAGCCAGATGATGCCCCGGTCGCCCCCATCATCTCGGCGAGAATACGCTCGGCGGCGGCGAGCGGGTCGGGGGCGCCGGTGATCGGCCGTCCGACCACCAGCAGGTCGGCGCCGGCCGCCAACGCCTCGGCGGGCGACGCCACCCGCCGCTGGTCGTCCGCCGCGGCCCATGTCGGTCGGATTCCCGGCGTGACGATGAGGAAGTCTTCGCCGCACTCCCGGCGGATGTCCGGCGCTTCGCGTGCCGAAGCAACGACACCGTCCAAGCCGGCCTCGAGCGCCATCGTCGCCCATCGCCGCACGACGTCGCAGGGCTCGGCGTCCAACCCGAGCCTGGCGAGGGCCGGACGGTCGAGACTGGTCAGCACGGTCACCGCCACCACGAGCGGCTGCCGCCCGCCCGAGCGTGCGCCCTCCGCCGCCGCACGCATCATGTCGCGCCCGCCCGAGGCGTGGACGTTGACCATGTCCGCGCCGCTCGCTGCGCAGTTGGCGATCGCCCGGCGGAGGGTGGTCGGGATGTCGTGGAGCTTGAGGTCGAGGAAGACCCGAGCCCCGGTGGCTGCGACCTCACGGACGACGCTCGGACCGTGGGCGGTGAAGGCCTCGAGGCCGATCTTGAGCCAGCCTGCCGTTCCGCCGAGGCGGGCGGCGGTGGCGGCGATCCAGCTCCGGTCCGATCCGTCGAGGGCGACGCAGAGCGCCTCGCGGAGGCTCACGCGTTGTGCCCCCGACCGGTCTGCTGCTCGATTTTCGCCCACGAGTCGCGAAGCGGCACCGTGCGGTTGAAGACCGGCCTCTCGGCCCGATAGTCGCGACGGTCGGCGCAGAAGTAGCCCTGGCGCTCGAACTGGAAGCGATCGCCGGAAGCTGCCGAGGAAAGACTGGGCTCGAGCTTGCAGTGCTGCAATACCTCGAGCGACTCGGGGTTGAGGTGCTCGTGGAAGTCGGCGCCGCCGGCTCCTGGGTTCGGGACACGGAACATGCGGTCGTATAAGCGGACCTCGGCGTCCACGGCATGGCGGGCCGAGACCCAATGCAGCGTGCCCTGGACCCGCCGTCCGTCCGGGGCGTTGCCGCCGCGCGATCCGGGATCGTGCACGCAGCGCACCTCGACGATTTCGCCCGCCTCGTTCTTGACCACGCCGGTGCAGGTGACCAGGTACCCCCACCGGAGCCGGACCTCGCGACCCGGTGCGAGCCGCCAGAACTTCTTCGGCGGATCCTCCATGAAGTCGGCGCGCTCGATGAAGAGCTCTCGGGAGAAGGGCACTTTCCGGTGGCCCATCCGGGGCGGATCGTCAGGAAAATAGGGTGCGTCGAGCTCATCGACCCGGTCTTCGGGGAAGCTCTCGACGACCACCTTGAGCGGACGCAAGACACCCATCACCCGCGGTGCGGTGGTGTTGAGGTGGTCGCGCACCGCCCACTCCAGGAGCGCGATGTCGACCGTGCTGTCGCGCTTCGCGAGACCGATGCGGTCGCAAAATGTGCGGATCGACTCGGGCGTGAAGCCGCGCCTGCGCAGGCCCGACAGCGTCGGCATACGGGGGTCGTCCCAGCCCGAGACATGGCCCTCGCGGACCAGTTGCAGGAGTCGGCGTTTGGACATCACGGTGTAGTTGAGGTTGAGCCGCGCGAACTCGATCTGCTGGGGCCTCTGCTCGACCCCGATCGCAGCCAGGTACCACTCGTAGAGCGGCCGGTGGTCCTCGAACTCGAGCGTGCACAACGAATGGGTGATGCCCTCGATGGCGTCGGACTGACCGTGGGCCCAGTCGTAGGTGGGGTAGATGCACCATGCGTCCCCTGTGCGGTGGTGGTGCGCCCGCAGGATGCGGTACATCACCGGGTCACGCAGGTTCAAGTTGGGTGCCGCCATGTCGATCTTGGCGCGCAGGGTGCGCGCGCCGTCGGGAAACTCACCGGCCCGCATGCGGTGGAGGAGATCGAGGTTCTCCGTGGCCGAGCGCTCACGGTAAGGGCTCGGCGATCCCGGCTCAGTCAACGTGCCCCGGGTGGCGCGGACCTCCTCCGCCGACAGGTCGCACACGTAGGCGAGGCCCTTGTCGACCAGTACAACGGCCCACTCGAAGAGCTGGTCGAAGTAGTCCGAGGCGTACAATGGACGGTCGCCCCAGTCGAAGCCGAGCCACCGGATGTCCTCCTGGATGGCCCGGACGTACTCGTCCTCCTCCTTGCTCGGGTTGGTGTCGTCGAAGCGGAGGTTGCAGCGCGTACCGTACTCCTCGGCGAGCCCGAAGTTGAGACAGATCGACTTGGCATGGCCGATATGCAGATGGCCGTTGGGCTCCGGCGGAAAGCGGGTCAACACCCGCCCGTCGTTGACGCCGGCTGCGACGTCCGCAGCGATGCGCGCGCGGATGAAGTCGACGGGAGTGGTTTCGTTCTCCGGCATGGCGGACCTCCGGGGCGCTCAGGCCATCGTGCCGAGGACCTCGGCCGCGCGGCGGAGCCGTCGGCGACAGACCTCGCGGCCGAGAACGGCCATGGTCTCGAACAGGGGCGGGCTCGCCGCCCGGCCGGTGACGGCGATCCGCACCGGCATGAAAAGCTCACGGGGCGTCCAACCGGCGGCCTCGCAGAAGCCGCGCAGCACCTCCTCGAGGACCTCGGGACGCCAGTCCAGGAGGGGATCGAGGTGGCCCTCCACCAGCCGCACCAGGGCCGCGGCGGTGTCGCTCGCAGTGCGCTTCTTGGCGACCAGGCGGGAGCGAGCCTCGGCGTCGTACTCGAGGTCGCCGGCGAAGAAGAACTGAGCGTAGGCAAAGAACTCCTCGAGGGTGTCGATGCGCTCGTGGACCAGGGGCAGGACCTGGTGGAGGTAGTCGTCGCTGAGCGGGTCGCGACGCAGGCGCTCGAGGAGCTCGTCCACGGACAGCCGGCGCAGGGCGCGCCCGTTGAGCCAGCGCAGCTTGTCGAGGTCAAAGACCGGCCCGCCGAGGGTCACTCTGTCGAGCCGGAGCTCGGCGATGAACTCGTCGAGGGTGAACTCGTCGCTCTCGTCCGGCATCGTCCAACCCATGGTGGCAAGGTAGTTGAGCATCGCCTCCGGGAGGTAGCCGGCACGGCGGTAGTAGTTGAGGCTGACCGGGTTCTTGCGCTTGGAGATCTTGGAGCGATCGGCGTTGCGCAGCAGCGGCAGGTGGCAGAAGACCGGCTCCTGCCAGCCGAACGCGCGGTAGAGCTGAACGTGCTTGGGCAGTGACGAGATCCACTCCTCGGCGCGGATCACGTGGCTGATCGCCATCAGGTGGTCGTCAACGACGTTGGCGAGGTGGTAGGTCGGGAACCCGTCCGACTTGAGCAGCACCTGGTCATCCAGGGTCGACGCGTCGAACCGGATCACGCCGCGCAGCAGGTCGCGCACCTCGAGCTCACCGGTGCGCGGCATCGCCAGACGGATCACATGCGGCTCGCCTGCGGCCCGGCGACGCGCCGCCTCGACCGCGGGCAGGGCACGGCACAGCCCGTCGTAGCGTGGGTCCTCCTTGCGCTGGCGCTGGGCCTCGCGGAGCTCATCGAGGCGCTCTCGGGTGCAGAAGCAGGGGTAGGCCGCGCCGTGCGCGACGAGGTGCTCGGCGTGCTCACGGTAAATCGCCGTGCGCTCGCTCTGGCGGTAGGGTCCATACGGCCCGCCGACGTCCGGGCCTTCATCCCACTGGAGCCCAAGCCACGCCAGGGCTTCGAAGATCATGCGCTCGCTGGCCGGGTTCGACCGCTGTTGGTCGGTGTCCTCGACGCGCAGGATGAAACTGCCGCCGTGCTGGCGGGCAAACGCGGAGTTGAAGAGCGCGACGTAGGCGGTGCCGACATGAGGGTCACCGGTCGGGCTCGGTGCGATCCGGGTCCGGACATCTGATGCCATCGGCTTCTCCGAGAAAACGCCGCCCGGCGGGCGGCGCGGGTTTC
>CAZQYU010000068.1:0-12696 GCA_964597585.1 uncultured Thermoanaerobaculia bacterium | reverse complement strand
CCTCCGGTGAGAGATGCTACGACTGCGCCGGGAGCTGCGAAGCGCGCCACAGCAGATCGACCTCGTCACGCCGTGTCTCGAACAACAGACGACGGAGGTCCGCGTTGTCGGGCTCGTGGCGCAGGGCGCGCTCGATCGAGACGATCGCCTGGTCGATGACCTTGAGATTCTCCTCGATGACAGTCCGCGTCTGCGGACTGAGTGAGTCTCTGCGCCGATTGAAGATCCGTTCGAGCTGCCCGCTGAGGCGGATGAGCTCGGCATCGGTGCCGCGCCAGCTCGCCTCCATCAATCCCGCCGGCGCGCTCGAACCGTTCCGGGGCGCTGTGCCGATCGCCGTCTGCCCGTGTCCGGCGAGCAACGCTCCGAGCGCCACCGCGGCGACCAGTGCGGCTGCCATGGCGAGCACGCGCAGTATCGGTCGCCGGGCGTCGACCGCGGCACCCCCACCCAGCCGAGCCGCGATCCGCGGCCAGAGGTCGCGCTCCACCGCCAGCGTCCGCGGCAGCGACCGTGCCGCGGCGACCAGCGAGCGCAGCTCCTCCAGCTCGAGCCGACACACGGCACACGACTCGATGTGAGCGAGGACCGCCGGCTCGGAATCGGGACCGAGCTCGCCGTCCACGAGATCGTCGAGAAGTGGTCGAATCTCACCACAGCCGTTCATGACAGAGCCTCCCGCAGCAGTCGCCGTGCCCGGTGCAGCTGCGCCTTCGAAGTCCCAACGGCGACCCCAAGCATGCGCGCGATCTCCTCGTGGCGGTAGCCCTCGACGTCGTACAAGACGAACACCGTCCGCGCCCCGTCCGGCAGGCCGGCAATGGCCCGCTCGAGATCGACCGCAACCCCTGGCTCGCTCGCAGACGCCGCCTCGGCGGCCGCCTCAATCACATCGCTCGGGCTTTCTCTCAGCTCCCGCCGAATCCGGCTGCGGTGGTGTCCGAGCACCACGTTCACCGTCAGCCGGTGGAGCCAGGTCGAAAACGCGCTGTCTCCGCGAAACGACCCGAGGTTGCGCCAAGCTCTCACAAACGCCTCCTGGGCGAGCTCTTCGGCGAGGTCCCGGCGGCCGCACATGCGCAGACACAGCGCGAACACCCTCCCCACGTTGGCCCGATAGAGCGCTTCGAACGCACCCACCGCACCCTGCCGCGCCCGCCGGACGAGGATGCCCTCGTCGACAGCGGCCACTCTCTCGGCCGAGTTGCCCGAGTCGATCACGTCGACCACTGCAGCGAGCGCTTCCACACCCTCTGAGATGCCGCAGGCATGCGGGGAGTTTACTCCCGCTCCCTCCCCGCCCCTGGGGGACCGCGGGCTGGCGACGCGACGAGCGACCACCTGGGTGTGTGGCGCGGGTCTCGCTCGTCTACAATCGTCCGTCATGGGCCACGCCGGTCTTCCCGCAGTCGCGGTCTACGTGGCGCTCAACGCCCTGATCATCCTCGTGCTCGCCTACCTGGTTGGCCACCTTCGCGGCCGGCAGGACGCGCTCGAGCCAGGCGCACTCGGCGACAAGACCCTGACCCGTGCGATCAGGGCGCACGGAAACGCAACTGAGTACATCCCGACGGCGATGCTCCTCCTGCTGGTGCTTGCGCTGCTCGACGCGTCGGTGGCGCTGATCCATGGCCTCGGCGGGGCGTTCACCCTCGGTCGAGTCAGCCAGGCGATCGGTATGATGCGCGACCGGCATCCCAATGCCGTACGGTTCACCGGCAACCTCCTGACCGGACTGGTCTACCTCGTCGGCGCCTGCGCAGCGATCTTCCTCGCGCTACGGTGAGCCTTCGCGTTCTGGGTGTGTCGGCCGACGAAGGCGTAGCCCAGCCTCGTTCCTCTCCCCTTTCCGACAGGGAGGCTGCCCCGGGCGCGCATCGTCGCGAGGCGCGTGAGGCGGCCCCGAATGTGCGTATGATGATGCCTCGGAGGCCGGAGGCGTAGCCCAGCTACGTTGAGGACCTCCGAGGCTGAGGAAGCCGCGCAGGCGGGGTCGAATCGCGCGCCGCAGCAGATGCGCGCCCGGGGTAGCCTCCCTCAGAAGTCGATGTACCCCTCGCCCACCCTCACATCCACCCCGCTCCGGTCCACCTTCACGTCGACCTTGTGCCATGCGCCGTCGTTGCGCCGGTTGGAGGGGTAGTAGCCGAGCACGTACTGTTCCCGCAGCTCCTGCAGGATGCCGAGAAAAACGGGCTGAATCTGGTTGATGGACTCGATCGAGAAGATGCTGCCACCGGACTGCAGGACGCTCTGCTTGAGGAGCTCGAACTGCTCCTTGTACTCGCGCGGCCCGCGCCACGCCGTCGTCAGCCCAACGGCCTGATCGTCGGCCTCGGCCGACCCGGCACGACGGAGTCGGATCCAGTAGATCAGTGCCTGGCTCCTGCGGACACGCTCGGCAACGTCCTGCATGCTGAGCACGCTGTGCGAGTCGACACCATCCGAGAGCAGGATCACAACTCGCCGCCCTTGACGCTGCTCGAGAAGCTTGAGCGCGGCATAGAGGTAGTCGTGAAGTGCCGTGCCGCCAGCGGCGCGGGCCGTGGCCAGGCTGGCGGTGATCACCTCCTGGACGTTGGTAAAGGGCGTCGTGTTGAGCAGACGGTCGGAGAACACCATGACCTTGGCCTGATCGAGCTCCTGCATACCTCCGACGAAGGCCGCGGCGCCGGCCAGCGCGGACTGGAGCTTGTCGCCTGCCATCGACGCACTCGCATCGATCAGCAGCGCGGCGGTGAAGGGAATGTCGCCGAGCGCGAAGGTCACCAGCTTCTGCTCGGCGCCGTCGTCGCGAATGGTGAAGTCCTCGGGCCGCAGGTCGAGCACCCGCTGCGCGTTCTTGCCGACCGTCACGTAGAGCTGCTGCAGCTCGACCTCGATCTCGCGGGCGATCGGGATCACTTGGGTCTCGACCCGATCAGTTGCCTCGCCCCCCGCCTCGGCGCGAGCAATGACCTCGAAGACGTGTGGAGTGTTGTCGGCACCGAGATCGACCCGAAGCCGGTAGGGTTCCACGGAGAGGGTCCCGACCGTGCGGCCGTCGACCCGAAACTCGACGCTCGCGACCGGCTCGGCCGCCACCACCTCGGCGACGAACTCGACCTCCCCGATCGCAAAGTCACTGCTCTTGGGCTCTACGATGCGCACCCACACATCAGCAGCGTTTGCCACCGATGCTGCCGCGACCACCAAAGCAATCGCGGTCGTCCGCGCCAGGGTGAGCCTCATCACTCCGCCTCTAACCCGAGCGCCTCGCGGAGATCAACGCGGCGCTCGTCCGACACCTTTTCGAGCCGTGCTCGGATCGTGAACAGACCGAGATCGGGCCACTCGCTGTATCGCAGTCGTGGAGTATCGAACCTCCGCCCTGCGCTGTCCTCGATCCCCGCGATTGTCTGGGCAGCCTGCGCCGACTGGCCCGTCAAATCCTCAAGATAGGCCAGCATGATCTTGAGCCGCTGGTTTTCCGGCTGACGAGAGATGCCCTGAGTCAGGGTCTGCCGAGCACCATTCAGGTCGCTCTCGACGATCTGGACCCGGGCCAACTCCTGAGTCGCCACCACGAGGACCCAGTCGGGGGGCGAGCCTGCCACGAGGTCGGAAAGGACCTTGCTCGACGCACCCCTTCGCCCAATACGCGCCAGGTCCACCCCGAGCCGCAGCCGACCCTCGGCGTTGTCCGGATCGATGTCGACCAACCTCCGCAGTGTGTCGACGGCGTCACCTGGATGTCCGTTGCGCTCGTCGAGGGCAGCGAGGCCGAGCAACGCCGGCGCGTATCGAGAGTCAATGCCCGTGACCCGCTGCAGCAGCGACCTCGCTGACACGTCAGACGCGCCGTCGGCGAGCTCGGAGGCGAGGCTCACGAGCACCCCTGGTGCGAAGTCCTCGGGGACGACTTCGCGCGGTCCCCTTTCCTTGCCGGCCAGCTCCGCGAGATCGGCCGCGAGCTTCCAAGCATGGGTTGCGAGCGCGCTTTCCTGGAACGCCTTGTAGGTCCTGTACATATCTCGGTGCAGCAGCACCACCGGAGGAAGGCTCGTCGGGACCTTCCGCGCGAGCCGGGAAGCGGTCTTCACCTCCTCCTTTTGCAGCCGGAAAAGGCCCAGGGAGGGATCTGCCGCAAACGCGGAGCGCTCGAGCTCGGCCACCGCTCGCCTCGCCCCGACATCATCTCCCGTGGCCAGCAGCTCGAGCGCCGCACGGTAGGCCGCCCGCATCTTCCGGACGCTCGCCGGCTCGGCAGGCGGCTCGCTCGGAGTTGTCATCTCGGGCTGCTCCCCGAGCTCTGCGATTCCGGCCCACGGCGCCGCGGCCGGAATCGGCAGCAGCACCGCCGGTACCGTTGTCGTCGCGAGCTCGTCACCGTTCGGCGCGCGCAGCGCGGCGATCAACCGGTACTCCCCCGATGGCACGTCGAAGGGCTCGATCTGCCCGTGAGCGATCCATACCGACGCCTGCGTCCCAGTATCCGGCACAGCGAACTCGAAGCTCGGCTCCTGCACTTCGCGCCCGTTCAGGTCGACGACGTGGATCTGGAGGTGAGCGCCCTGCGGCCAGCCTTCACCGGCAAGGTCGAACCCCATCTCACGGCTGACGTCCAGCACCGGCATCGCGGACGGGACAAGTCCGTTGACGCAACCCCCGGGCGGAAGCCCCTGCTGGCGCACCTCGACCCACCGGAAGTCGGGTTCGGGAAAGAGCAACGGCGAGAGGCTCGGCTCGCCTGAGCCCGGGGCGACGATCCTGAGCTCCGTCCGGGTCAGCAGGAAGCGGCCGGTGCCGTACAGCCGCGCCAGCGCCCGTACAGACACCGTCCCGGGCGGCACCTCCAGCCTACCCTCGAACTTGAGCCCGCCGCGGTGCATCTCCGTGCGCAGGGACGGGCCGCGGATGATGACACCCTCCCCAAGATGGCCGACGATTGCGCCCGCCTCGTTGAGCACGTAAACGTAGACCGCGACCGGCACACGATCCTCGGGTGCTGCCTCGAGCAGTCCACTGCCATCGAGCTCGAGGTAGAGGCGAAGCGGTACCAGACCTGCGTCGGTCGCTTCGGCCTCCTGGCACAGCAGCATGACGCCGGGCAGATTGCCCCCCGTCTGTCCAGAAAGCAGCATGGCCGCGGTACGCGACTCGACGCCGCCGATCTCAACTGCTTCGAGGGGGGCGGCGACCTGAGGTGCGGTCGATGTCGGCTCAGCGCTCGACGTCTCCTCGGCGCGCACGGTCGGCGCCTTCTCGGCCGCCTCAACCGACGACGGGGTCGGCGTCGCCTCTGGCAGCTGCGCATCTGCCACAGCTGCCAGGAGTGCGATCACAGCGAAGAGCACGATCGCCATCAGAGGTCCACGGTCAGGACGTGGCATGCGCCTTCTCACCGGCGGCCGGCGCTTTGATGTCGACGTCGAGAGTAGTGGTGGCCTCGGTACGTGCGACCTCGTCGCGGACGCCGACGGCGATCCGCTGTGGGCCCGGGCGCATCTGCAGCCCGAGGATGAAGCCGGCGTTCTGATGGAGTGCGGTCAGGAGCTGGTCGTTGGTGACCGAGATCGGATACTCGCGTCGTTGGATTGGAGACATGCCGCCGTCGCGGCTCTGGACCACGATCAAGATCGTGATCCGTCCGGAGTGCTCGGACTCGAGCGGCACCAGCACCAGCTGATCGAGTGGTACCTGGACCAGTACCGGGACCATGAGCGTCCCGTCGGCCTTCGGCCGGATCTCCTGGGTCTGGATGGAGATCGCAAGCGGGTTCTCGGTGACGCCGAGGACCGCAGCGGCGAGAGTCCGGTCGACCATGCGATCGCCCGCGCTCGAGTCCAGGTAGCCCTCGCGATGTCGGACCGTGACACCATCGCGCAGCACTCGCACCGTCAGGGTGTGGTACGTGTCATCGCCTTGGTGATCAGGTCGGTAGCCGAGCGAGTAGTAGGCCGCGAGCTCTTCAGAGACCTCCTCGAGGCGATTCGCGAGACCGGGAGAGTTGGCGAGAGTCCGACCACCGGTTCCACCCGACACGTACATCCCGCCCTGCTCCTCGGCCATCGCCTGGAGCGCTTCACCTCCACCACCCTGACCGAGGTACCCGCGGCCTTCAGAGGAGATCCGAGCACCGATCTTGGAGCCCATGTTCGACAGCGTGTAGAAGGTCACCCTCTGGCCGTTGGCGAAGTGCACGAGGTCGCGGAAGTCCTTGCTGAGGTCGAACCGGCGCGCCTCGTTGAACGACACCATGCCCATCTTCCGGGCGAGCTCCGGGAAGGCCTGCTCCCAGGCGACAAAGAGCCCCTCGCCGGGCCGCATCTCGAGCCCGTCGCTGACCAGGAGGATGGCCTTGCGCCCGGGCACCCCCGAGAGCGAACGCACGAACTCCTGGAGCCCGTCGAGGGAATGGCGGGTGCGCTGCCGGAGCGAGTCGGCGTAGGCCCTGATCTGGGGAATGTAGCCGCGTGCCTGCTCCTGAATGCCCTCGCCCATCTGGGAGCCGACCCGGCCGACCCCACCGTTGGAGGCACCTGAGTCGGGACCAGGCTGGGGCGATCCGGCGAGGGCCGACGAGGTGCTCTGGATGTCCATCAGGATCCGCGACCGCTCCAGATTCGGGCTCAGCGCCGACTCACCCGCGAGCATATCGAGGGCCGCGACGAGATCTCCCGGGTTGTCGGTAAAAGGAACCCGCACCCGCACCGCTCCGTCCGAGGTCACGAACATGAGCTGCAGATGTTCGGGGAGGTCCTGGGCGAGAAACTCACGCAGGTGGTCGAAGGTCGCGCGCCGATTCTGTGGCGCCAGGTTGAGTTCGTCGAGATAAACGACCAGGTACAGCGCCTGCTCGGGCGGTGGCGCCTCCTGCGCTCTCGCCACGCCGGTCGTGCTCTCCCGGGTCGCGCTGGCCACCTGCGGCGCAGCGTAGAAGTTCGTCACTTCGACCGGCACACCGTCCTCGAGAATCTCGAAGTCCGCGGGCGTGAGCCCCGGAACCGGACGGCCCTTGGCATCCGAGACGTAGACCTCGACGTTGACCAGCGGCACCTCGACCGGCTCGAAGAACGCTGTCGCCGGGCCGCCGGGCTCTTGGGCCAGCCCGATACCGCCTCCGGACATCATCGCCAGGAGGCCGAGCAACGTCGTCCCCAACCCTCTGGTTCGGACCCGGAACGCCCCCTGGAACGAGACCTTCCTGTCCACCCGCGCGGCCTCTGGACACTTGCCCCGGGCGCTGTGCACCACGGGGAGAGGACCGGAGCTCTTCATGACGGCCTCCCGCTCGGAAACGACGACGGTCGCAAACCGGCCGAGGGGCCATGTTGCGGCCGACCCGTGCCGCTGCTGGATTGCTGACGAGTCGTCACACGCTTGTGAACGCCACCCATCCGCAACGATGATGCGCCTGCTCGGACCATGCTGCAACACCCTGCTCGCCCCGTCGAGTTGCGAAGCCACCCCCCAGGAGACGGCCCCTCAGGTGCTACGCCATCCGTCGCTCGAGGTTTTGATCGGCGGACGGACAGCCACCGTGCCACGAGCCGGTCAAGACCGCTCCCGGAACGAGGGAACGCTCGGCGAGCCTCGACGACCCGTTGTTGCAGGGAGGGAGTCCGACGGCAGCGACACATCGAGGTCGATGCTCGCGGTCGCCTCGATCCGGGAAACGTCGTCCCGCACGCCCACGGCGACCCTCTGCGGGCCCGGTCGCATGAGCAGCCCGAGCACGAAGGCGATTCGACTGTGCAGACCGGCGAGGAGCTGATCGTTCGCGACCGTGATCGGGTAATCTCGACGCTGCACAGTAGACAGCCCGCCGTCCTCACCCTTGACGGCGATCACGATCGTCACCCGCCCGGAGTGCTCGTGCTCGCCCGGAACCAGGACCAGCTGATCAACGGGGACGTTCACCAGGATCGGCACGACCATCGTTCCGTCGGGCCTCGGCTGCACCTCCCGCGCCTCGACCGCGATCCCGAGCGAGTTATCGGTCACGCCAAGCACCGCAGCGGCCAGCGTGCGATCGGTCATCCGGTCGGCCACTCCGGAATCGAGGTAACCCTCCCGGTGCCTCACCTTGACGCCGCCGCGACGGACCCGGACAGTCAGCGTGTGGTAGCGGTCGTCGCCGAAGTGCTCGGGCCGGTACGCAAGTGAGTAGCACTGGGCGAGCTCGCGGGCCACGCCCGACAGGCGATCCGCGAGTCCCGGAGCATCCGCAACGGACCGGCCTCCCGTCGCACCGGAAAGGTACGTCAACGTCTGTTCATTGGCCATCGAGGTCGCCGCTCCACGAATGCCGACGCCGTTGAGGCCACGGTCCTCGGCTGAGACCGCCGGAGCCGCCGGGGCCTTCAAGGCGTAGAAGCTCACCCGCTGACCGTTGGCGTAGTGCACCAGCCGTCGCACATCCGAGCCCAGGTCGAAGCGCGCCGCCGAGGACCATCCCGAGGCGCCGAGCTGATGGGCGGCGGCCGGAAAGGCCTCTTCCCAGATGCGGTACAGATCTTCGCCAGGCCGCATCTCGAGGCTATCGCTGGCGAACACGATCGCCTTGCGCCCGGGCAGTCCGGACAGCGAGCGAACGAAGCCCTCCAGCTCTCCGAGCAGGCGGCGAATGTGCTGGCGGCGTGACTCGGCGTAGGCGCCGATGCGAGGCGGGAAGGTCCGAACATCGGCCTGGACGTCCTTGCCGGAGGGCACGCCGGGGCGGTGGGCGATCGACGCGCCAGCCGCGCGTCCAGCCGCCGGCCGTCCACCGCGCGGCGCTGTCGCCGCGCGCGAGGCCGTCACCCTCATGTCGTTCAAGATCCGCTCCCGCTCGGGATCGGGATCCAGCGTCGCGTGGCCAGCGAGCTCGTCGAGGGCGGCAACGAGCACGTTCGGATCGTCGCTCAGGGATGCCTGGATCCTGATCGAGCCGTCGTAGCTGACCACCATCAGGCGCAGCCCAGGAGGGAGCGGCCGCGAGCAATATCCGCGCAGGTGATCGAGGGTCGCACGCCGCCGACCTGGGGCGAGCCCGAGGTCGTCGAAGAAGATCACGAGCGTCCGAGGTCCCTCGGCGTTGTCGGAGAGTTCATTCCTGGAGATGCCTGCGCTGACCGGCAACACCTCGCGGCCGGACTGCGATGGCCGCGCGAAGTGAGAGAGGACCACCGGCCGACCATCCTCGAGGAGCTCGAAATCCGCCGGCTCCAGGCCGAGCACCGTTCGACCGTCGGTCTCCGTGACCACGACGTCGACGTTGACCAGCGGGACCTCGACCGGCTCGAAGAATGCCCGGTCGGCAAGACCGGTCGACGTGCCACCATGCTGCTCCCCTGCACCAGCCTGCGCCATCGTCAGGGCTGCGAGACAGATCAGGACAACGCCGATACGTGCCCGTCGTCTGCTGATCCGGACGTTTGGCTCACACAGGTCGCGAACAGTCGGGTTCACGTCGATGTCCTCCCGCCTCAACGGGACCGCGACCTTCCGCCCGAACGCGGGAGCGATCCCGACATCTGGCACGCGCTTCCTCGATGGGGTCACATCGTGGCTCGCGTCGGGTTGATCCTCGGGGACTCGCATGGGCTCTACTCTTCATAATCGGTTGCCGGGGCCCGTGTGGCAAGGCACCGCTCCGCTCTTCACCTTTTCCGGGTTGCTCCCCAGAGAGCTCTCTCTCAACGCTCTCGTCCACGAAGATGACTGTCGGTGGCGGGCGCGGCGGATGCGCCACCAGGCGAAGCCGGCGCGTTGACGGCCCGAGGCGACACCCGCCCCAGATCACGTCCCGCGTTGAGATTGCCAGAACACGACGATCGTGGCGTTCGGCGTCGCACCCCCGTCGGGGTACCATGACGCCACCGGCCGCCATCGGCCAGCAGCTCACCATGAAGGTCGCCCCCCCCTCCCCTCGGGCCGTCAATCGACTGGCCATCCTCGCCGCCGCGGTGCTGTTCTCGACCGGCGGTGCGGCGATCAAGGCGACGGCGTTCTCGAGCTGGCAGGTTGCCTCCCTGCGTTCCGGGGTCGCGGCCGTGGCACTGGTCGCGCTCCTGCCGGCGGCCCGGCGTCGTTGGACCCTGCGCACCGCGGTCGTCGGGGCGGCCTACGCCACGACGATGATCCTCTACGTCTCAGCCAACAAGCTGACCACCGCCGCCAACACGATCTTCCTCCAGTCGACGGCGCCGCTCTACATCCTGCTGCTCGGACCGTGGCTCCTGAAGGAGCCGGTTCGGCGCCGCGACCTCGGTTTCATGACAGTGCTCGCGCTGGGCATGGCGCTGCTGTTCATCGGCCGACAGGAGCGCTTCGCAACCGCACCCGCGCCCTCCATCGGCAACCTCCTCGCCTTCGGATCGGGGGTCGCGTGGGCACTGACCCTGCTGGGCATCCGGTGGCTGGGTCGAGACCAACGCGGCGGCGAAGGTTCCCTCGCGGCGGTGACCTGCGGAAACCTGATCGCGTGCCTGGTGGCGGCGCCGCTGGCGTTTCCACTCGGACACACCCAGACCGTCGACTGGGCGGTCATCATCTTTCTCGGCGTGTTCCAGATCGGGCTTGCCTACGTCGCCCTGACGGGCGGCATGGCGCGGGTACCGGCTTTCGAGGCGTCCCTGCTGCTACTCGCCGAGCCGGTGCTCAATCCGGTCTGGGCGTGGCTCGTCCACGGCGAACGACCGGGAGCCGGAGCCGCCGCAGGGGGTGTGCTGATCCTGGGCGCGACGGTGGTCAAGACGTGGATCGACGGCCGGGCCACCCCAGGGGGCCGCAGCGACATCGAGCCTGATGCGCGATAATTCCCCAAGGAGGCCTGCGTGAAGAGCTTCGACTTCAAGATCGACCCGCTCACCAACGAGCAGTACCTCGAGGTCTACCTCCGGGGACAGGAGCTGCTCACCGACCCGCTGCTCAACAAGGGCTCCTACTTCACCATCGAGGAGCGTGCCTCGCTCGGCCTGATCGGCCTCCTGCCGCACGGCGTGTCCACCATCGAGGAGGAGGTCAGCCGGGCACTCGAAAGCTACCGCCGCAAGCCGGACGACCTCGAGCGCTATCTCTTCCTGCTCGGCCTCCTCAACCGCAACGAGACCCTGTTCTACCGCCTGCTCGCAGAGAACCTGACCGAGATGCTGCCGATCGTGTACACCCCCACGGTCGGCCAGGCATGTCAGCAGCTGTCCCGCATCATGCGGCGCGCACGCGGCGTGTACGTCAACCCCGAGAACATTGGCGCCATCGACCAGATCTTCGCCAACGTCCCGCTCCCCCACGTCACTCTGATGGTGGTCACGGACGGCGAGCGCATCCTCGGCCTCGGCGATCTCGGAGCCGACGGCATGGGCATCCCGGTCGGCAAGGTCAGCCTCTACGTCGCCGCCGGGGGCCTTCACCCGGCCTGCTGCCTCCCGATCTGCCTCGACGTCGGAACCGGAAACCGCAAGCTGCTCGAGGACCCGCTCTACCTCGGCTACCGTCACCAACGCCTCGAGGGAACCGCCTACTGGACCTTTATCGAGCGCTTCGTGCTCGGCGTCAAGCGAAGTTTCCCCGATGCTCTCGTGCAGTGGGAGGACTTCGCCAAGCACAAGGCGTTCACCCTGCTCGAGCGCTACCGCGAACGTGTGCTCAGCTTCGACGACGACATCCAGGGCACCGGCGCCACGGCGACCGCAGCGATGATGACCGCGGTTCGGATCAAGGGCCGGAAGTTCTCCGATGAGCGCTTCTGCATCGTCGGGTTCGGCCAGGCCGGATGGGGAACCGCTGCCAACCTGCGCGCCGTGCTCGAAGACGAGGGCCTCGGACCGGACGAGATCCGGCAGCGCATCTTCGCGGTCGATGCCCAGGGCCTGCTGCTCGAGGACGACCCGGCCGTCGACGACGTCCAGCGCCCATTCGCCCAGCCGCGCGACGCCGTCGCCGGGTGGACGCTCGAGAACCCGGACCGGATCGGCCTCGCCGACGTCATCCGCAACGTCAAGCCCACCGCCCTGGTCGGCTACACCGCCGTGAAGGGCCTTTTCAGCGAGCGGATCCTGCGCCTGATGGCCGAGGCTGACGAGCGGCCGGTGATCCTCGCCCTGTCCAACCCCACCTCCCAGTCGGAGTGCACGCCCGAGGAGGCCCTGCGGCTCACCGGCGGACGAGCGCTGGTCGCCACCGGAAGCCCTTTCCCCCCGGTCCATTTGCGCAGCAAGACCATCATGACCTCGCAGTGCAACAACCTCTATGTCTTCCCCGGAGTCGGCCTGGGCGCATTGGTCGCACGGTCGCCGAAGGTCACGGACCGGATGTTCACCGCCGCCGCAAGGGCGCTGAGCTCGATGGTCAGCCCCACAGAGGAGCAGCAGGGCCTGCTGCTGCCGAGGATGCAGTCGATCCGGGAGGTCGCGTCTCGGGTCGCGATTGCCGTCGCAGTCGAGGCACGCGACACCGGTCTCGGGCGTCTTGTCGCGGACGACGAGCTCGCGGGGCTGGTGCACCACGCACGGTGGGAGCCCCGCTACATCCCCTACCGTCCCGGAGCTCACTTCCATTCATAGCATCCTGCTGGGCAGAGGCCCTTCGAAGTCCATGCGATTCCCGGCGACATGCCGGGCCTCCGTCCCGCGGGATGCTGGTGATGCGCTGTGCGCATCAGCAGGTCTCAGAACCAGGGCTAGCCCGCACTATTCACCAGACTTCTGCTGCGGCCGGCGATGCGCTGCACTC
>CAZQYU010000067.1:0-12700 GCA_964597585.1 uncultured Thermoanaerobaculia bacterium | reverse complement strand
CGTAGGTCGAGAACTTGTAGCCGCGACGGTACTCGAACTTGTCGACCGCCTTCATCAGGCCGATGTTCCCCTCCTGAATCAGGTCGAGGAACTGGAGACCGCGGTTGGTGTACTTCTTGGCGATCGAGACCACCAACCGAAGATTGGCGACGATCAGCTCCTGCTTGGCCTGGTCGGTCTCCCGTTCACCCTGGCGGACCTCGGCGAGCAGCACCTTGAGCCGCTCGTACGGAATCTGGAAACGCAGCTCGAGCCGCTCGAGCTCCTCCTCGTACCGAGCGACCCGGGCGGAGTAGAACTGGCGGCGCTCGACGTTGCTTCTTGCGGTCCTTCGCAACGGTGACGATCGGGATCGAGAACTGACGCTCGACCTCCCCGAAAAACGTCAGGAGACGGTTGCGGGTCGTGGTGGTGAAGTCCGCGCGGCGCACCAGGATGGCGATATCGGAGGTGTTGGCCTCGATCTTGTCGGACAGCTCGAGGTGGCGCTTGCCGTTCCTCTTGCACCGCCGCAGACGGCGCTTGAGCTCACGCGACTCCTCGTCGAGGTCGCTGATCTGGGTGAACAGGACGAGGTTCTCGCCGACCCGCTCCTCGGCCTTCTCGTCGAGCCGCGCTGTGTGCCCCTGAAGGAGCTCCCGCATACCGCGGCGCTCCCGTCGCGCGAGCTCGTTGGTGCGCAGGAACAGGCGCAGCAGGTCCGCTTCCTTGGACAGCGCCACGAACACTCGGGCCTCGCCGGCCTCGATGCGCTGGGCGATGTCCACCTCGCCGTCGCGGTCAAGCAGCTTGACCGTCCCCATCTCGCGCAGGTACATGCGCACCGGGTCGTTGGTCTTTTCCAGCTGCTCGTTGGCGCGGACCTCGGGCTTCGCCGCCGGCGCCTCCCCCGTCTTGTCCTCGCTCCCGGCGTTGCGCTCGATCTCCCGGCCATCCGCGTCGACGGCGTCGGAGTCCATGACGTCGATGTCGAGCTCCGAAAGCCGCATGTAAATGTCGTCAAGCTCTTCCGCGATGCCTGTGACCTCTTCCGGCAGGTTGTCGTACAGCTCCTCGTAGAGGATGAAGCCGCGCTCCTTGCCGGCCTGGATCAGCTTGTTGAGCTCGGGGTACTTCTCTTCAATCAGCACGCCGATTTCCTCCATCACACACTCACTCGGGGAGCGTTCGCCAGGGATCGGAAGGGGGAATGGGCGGGTTTCGCGCAACCATGCACGGGATTCCCCCTGCGCCGCAGGGAACACAACAGCCCTGCCTCGCCGTCCCTTCCCCTACCGGGTCATGCACGCTGTTTCGTCCGCTGAGTCATTCTCGCGGCGCGCCGCACACGGGGCACACCACCCTCCACCGCAGGCCGCCGCCACCAGGGGGAATATGGAGCCCACCCGGGCCTTTGGCAAGTGCTCTCGGCAACCACGGTCATTTTTCTGGAGGATCCCGCCGGATTCGTACCTTCTCCGCCAGAAGCCGCTCCTCCTCGGCGCGGTCACCGCCGCTCTGCGCCGTCTCGATGGCGCGCTGCAGGCGACGGGCGCCTTCGACTCTCTGGCGACGCTCCAACACCCGCAACTGGCTGGCGACGGCGTCGTCCTCGAGAGCGGGCAGCTCGACCGTGGCGAGCTCCGCGATGAGGTGCGTGGCCTCGCTCGCCCCCAAGCGGTCGACCAATGCGCGGGTATAGGCCTCCGGCATGGCGTCCTCGCGTGCCCCGAGCTCGCGGGCAGCTGCGACGATGTCGCGTACACGAGGGTCCGCGAGGAGCTCCGTCTGTGCGGTTTCGAGCAGTCGTTGCCGCCAGGACGCCGAGCCCTCGAGCAGAATCCGCACCAGCAGGCGCTCACCCGGGAATGAAGGCGCCCCACGAGAGCGTTCGGGGAGCGGTCCTCGACTGGCGCCGCCCGCGCGGTCGCGGACCACCTCGAGGGGCAGGTCCAGGCGGCGAGCGAGGTCCTCCAAGAGCTGGTAGCGGAGCACGGGATCGCGTGCCCGGCCAACGATCTCTGCGACCTCGATGCCTGCACGTCGGCGCATGGCGGGGTCCTGCGGGAGCTGGACGAGCAGCGTGTCGAGCAGAGAGACAGGCTGTGCGAGGATCTCGCGGATGCCGCGTTCGCCGGCGGAGCGGACGACGTCGTCGGGATCCACCCCTTCGGGCAGCCGCAGCATCGCAACCTCGAGGCCGGTCTCGAGCAGAACGCGGCTGCCGGCCACGGCGGCCCGCTGGCCCGCCTCGTCGGCGTCGTAGCACAGCAGCACCCGCGGCGCGAGCCGGCGCAGGACCCGGGCGTGGTCCGCAGTGAGCGCGGTGCCCAGGGTGGCGACGGCGTTGTCGATGCCGACCCGGTGGAGGGAGAGGGCGTCGAAGTAGCCCTCGACGACAATCGCCTCTCCGGCATCGGCGATCGCGCGCCGCGCGCGGTCGAGCAGGAACAGGGTCGAACGTTTGGCGAACAGGGGACCTTCCGGCGAGTTGAGGTACTTGGGCTCGCCGTCTCCCACGGCGCGTCCGCCGAACGCGACCAGACGGCCGTCGGCAGACCGGATAGGAAAGGTGACGCGTCCCCGAAAACGGTCATAGGGACGTCCGCCCCGTTCCGGGACGACCGCCAACCCGGCCGCGACCACGGCCTTCTCGGTGTGTCGGCGCGTCAGGTGGCCGAGCAGCTGGCGCCAGTCGTCCGGCGCCCAGCCGAAGCCGAAGGTGGTCCATGTGTCGGGAGCGAAGCCGCGCCGGACAAGCTCCTGTCGAGCGGAATCCCCAGAGGAGCCGACAAGCTGAGCGACGAACCACGCCTGAGCCTCCTCGAGCACCGTCCGGAGCCGCTCGGCGGCGTCGTGCCGTGCGGCGGAGGCAGGGTCGCGCTCGGGCAGCGAGACGCCGAATCGGCGGGCGAGCTGGCTCACCGCCTCGGGAAAGCTGCGTTTCTCGGCCCGCATGACGAAGTCGATCACGTCGCCACCGGCATGGCAGCCGAAACAGTAGTACAGGCCCCGCTCGGGATCGACCGAGAACGACGGCGTCTTCTCCTCGTGAAACGGACACAATCCGATCCACCGCCGTCCACGCTGGCTGAGACGGACGTGCTCGCCGACCACCTCAAGGGCGTCGAGCGCGTCCCGCAGCCGCGCGAGGACGGCCGCAGAGAGATCCGGCTCAGCCATCGTCGGATCCTCCGAGCTCGACCTCGGTGACGCCGGTTCCGCCGAGGTGCTGGGGCGGGTGGCGGAAGCCGCGCACCCCGGGATGGGAGCGGCAGATCTCGCGGACCATCCGTCGCAGGGTCCCGCTGCCGTGGCCGTGGACGACACGAACACTCGGGAGCTCCGCAGCAAGCGCACGGTCGAGGAAGAGGTCGAGACGCTCCCGGGCGGCCTCGGCGTCGAGCCCCAACAGCAGCAGCTCGCGGCCGTCCGGGGCCTCCGCCTCGACGCTGATGACTGGCGCCGCTGCCCGGACATCGACACCGGCGAAGCGTGAGAGTGCTTCGGCCGCCACCCACAGCCGTTTACCGGCGAGGATCACGAGGGCGCGGGCGCCGCGCAGCTCGACCAGCTCGCCGCTGCCACTCAGGCCCTCGACTCGGACCGAGTCCCCGGGTGCGAGCGGTTCGACGGCGCCCTTGCCGGTAGCTGGCTCATCGAGGCTCAGAGCCTCATCGCGCAGCCGCTGACGTTGACGTTTTCCGAGCGCGGCGGCGTGTTCGACCGCTTCGTCGAGTCGCGCCAGTGCGGCGTCGAGCTGGCTCTTCGCACGTCGCTTGAGCCGCTCCCGCTCCTCGGCGACGCGGGCAGGAATGGCGTCGAGCTCGTGCGTGAGCCGGCTGCGCTCGGCTTCCATCCGGCGGCTGAGCTCGGCCAGCTGTGCGCGTTCACGCGCCACCGACCCACGCTCGTCCGCGAGGGTGGCTTCGAGCTGCTCGAGCCGTTCCAACCAGCGATCGAGCTCCAGGTGCTGCCCGCCCAGAAGCTCGCGCGCCCGAGCCAGCAGCCCTGTGGACACCCCCATGTGTTCGGCGATCTCGAGCGCGTGGGACCGGCCCGGGCGCCCGAGACGCAGGGCGAAGGTCGGTCGCGCGGCGGCCTCGTCGTACTGCATCGCCGCGTTCTCCATGCCCTCGGAAGCATCCGCGGTCATCGCGATGGCGGCGAGGTGGGTGGTGGCGATGGTGAGTGTTCGTCGACGCGTCAGCTCCTCGATCAGCCCGCACCCGAGCGCGGCGCCTTCCAGAGGGTCCGTTCCTGCGCCGAGCTCGTCGTACAGCGCCAGAGAGGCGGCGTCGGCCTCGCCGAGGAGCTCAGCCGTCGCGGCCATGGCCGCGGAGAAGGTCGAGAGGTCGGCGGCGACGTTCTGCTCGTCGCCGATGTGACACCAGACGTGGTCCAGCGCCGGGATCGCCGTACCCTCCTCGACAGGAAGGGGTATACCGTGGGAGGCCATCAGGACCATCAGGCCGACCGTCTTGAGCGCGACCGTCTTGCCACCCGCGTTGGGCCCCGAGATCACCAGCGTGCGCACACCGGCAGGCAGCCTCAGGTCGAGGGGAACCACCAGCCGGGGCCGCGGGACCGCTCGACCGCCAGCGGTTTCGGCGCGGTGAGTGGCGAGGCGCTCGTCGAGTAGCGGGTGCCGCGCTCCGCACAGGACGAGATCATGGCCGTCCGGCAGAACAACGCGCCCTTCGACGGTGCGGCCGAAGCGAGCTCGCGCCTGGGCCGCGTCCAGGGTTGCCGCCGTCGCGTGGCCACGCTGCAGCTCAGGGCGGGCGGCAGCCAGTGCAGCGGCGACCTCGGCGACGATTCGAGCGACCTCCTCCGCCTCGCGGGCGGCGGTGTCGGCCAGCACATTGTTGCGTTCAACGACCTCGAACGGCTCCACGAACACGGTCGCACCGCTGCCCGAGCTGGCGAGCACGAGGCCGGGCAGCTGCGTGCGTGCGGTGGCGCGCACCGGGAGGCAGTAGCGGTCGCGACGCAGGGTCGGCGGTGCGTCGGTCACCGCCTCGGGGTGCCGCCGCCGTAGAGCGTCGAGCTCTCCGGCGAGCTCCTGGCGGACGCGAACCAGCTGGCGGCGAAGGCGCGCGAGCTCCGGTGAGGCGTCATCGGGAATGTGACCGTCGGGTCCGAGGCGGCGCAGTGCCCACGCGGCGAGGGCTGCGGAGTCGGGGATCCAATCGCCGAGAGCGCGCAGGCGGGTGAGCTCGACCGGAGCGGCGGCAAGTCGGCGGTGGAGCTCGCCGAGGCCGGTCGCGAGTGCGGTCAGGGCGAGCAGGTCCGGAATCTCCCGCGGCGGGGGCAGGGCAGGATCGAGCAATGCCTCGCTTTCGTCGAGCCCGGAAAACGGCAGCGGTCCGTCGAGCTCGAGCAGGCGACCGACCTCGAGGGTGAGGCGGGCGACCTCGTGGGCCTGGGTGGGCCGGCGGTAGGACGGTGCTCGGCAGACAGCACAACGGCCCACGCGCGTTCGTGCGTGGGCCGCGACCAGATCAAGTACCTTGTCGAACTCCAGCTCGGCGGCGAGCGGTCGCGTCACCGCCGGCTCACAGAAGTCCGGCCTTGCGTTGCTTCGCCAGTTTGCGCAGCATCTTCTTGCGCGCCTGGATCATCTGGCGCTTACGGCGCTCAGATGGCTTCTCGTAGAAGCGGCGGCGCTTCACCTCGGAGAGGATGCCGGCCTTCTCGCACTTGCGCTTGAAACGGCGCAGTGCCTGCTCGAAGGACTCGTTGTCCCGAACGGTCACACCTGTCGGCATCGGCTGTCACCCCCTCCTCCCGCATATTTGGCGTGCGTGGGCACACCTCGCAGGGACGGGAATGGTAGCAACGGCGGCCCCACCGCGTCAAGGCGTGGCCGCCGTCGTGAGCGTTGAATCGGACCCGAGCCGGGATGGGAAGGACTACTCGCCGGCGACCCTGGTCTTCACCGCATCGAAGTCCATCGAGTAGACCTTGCCCTTCTTGTCGAAGTAGACGGCGGCCGCACCGCCCTCCCGCTTCGGATACAGCCAGAACGTGATGCCACGCGCCTCGTCCTTCTTGACGTTCATGTAGTAGGGCACCCCGATGGTGTCGCGCACCTCCTGCTCAGTCATGCCCTTCTTCAGCTGGTCGAAGCGTGTTTGAGTGATGTAGCGCCACTCGTCGAGCTGATTCAGCTTGTCGAGCAGGAGCTGAGCCGGCTGCTTGCCGATCGCGTCGTAGTAGCTCTTCGCGCTCTGTACCGTGTCGATCGCCTTCTTGTAGTCGCCCGACTTGCGGACGATGTCGTCCGCGTTGTAGATCGCCTCGGTTGCGTACATCTGGAGCGCCTTGTCCGTCTCTGGGGCGTTCGGGAACTCGTTGAGCGCAAGAGTGAGGAAGTCAGCGAGGCGCGTCTGATAATCCTCGTACGCTGCATCGACCTTGCCCTCGAGGTCCGTCATGGACGCGTTGAGCTGCTCGAGCTGCTGCTTCTGCTCGTCGGTCCGCTTGCGCTCGGCGATCGCTTCGATCGTTGCGACGCTCTCTTTCGCTGACGTCAGCTCTTCGCGCGCAGACCGGATCGCGGCCTCGCTCTTGACCAGCTCCGAAAACTGCTGCTTCATCTGCTCGGCCTTCTGGTCGGCCTGAGACGGGCCGCGGGAGCACCCGATGAGCGCTCCTGTGAAAAGAATCACGATCATGATGCAGGGCAGGATGCGCGGTTGCCTCATGACTCCTCCCTTCCTGGGAAAGCTAGCAGAATCGGCTTCGGCTGACAATGTGATTGCGTGTTTTCTTGACGTGAGTGAAAGGAGACGTAGATAATGAAATGAACGCACGGCGGGAGGCACCATGGATCCTAACGATGCCGTCCTCGAACAGCTGAAGCGGGCGCAGAAACGCGGCCTCGAGGCCGTGACAAACCGCCTTGATTTCGTGCTCGAGAGCCTCGATGAGCTGATCAAGGAGGCGAGGTCCTCCGTCCAGGAGGCGCTGCCGCAGGAAGCGGAGGAGCTCTTCCCGCTCGCCGAGGTGGAAGCGGCGGTCGCTGCCCTACAGGAGCGGCTGTCGTCCGCAGAGGCGCGGGCCGGGGACTCGGCCGCGCGGATCGCAGAGCTCGAGGCCGAGCTCGAGGTCGCGCGCAGCCGCCCATCCGGACCGGTGACCACCCAGCTGCTGCGCGATCTCGACGCCGCCCGCAGCCAGTCGGAGCTGCTGCGCGAGCTGCTGCCCCTGCTCACCGCCTACGCCGGTCGCGCGGCGGTTCTGGTGATTCGAGGCGGCAGCCTCAGTGCGTGGAGCGGGATCGGCTTCGACCACGCCGAGGGCCTTCGCCACTGGCAGGCAGACGTTGACGCGTCGCCGGTGTTTGCGCGCTTCGCCACCGAGGGCCTGCCTCTGGTCTTCGACCCGTCCCAGGATCCTGTGATGTCGCTGTGGCTCACCGGCGAGCCCGCCTCGGATGAAGGCCGGCTGCTGCCGGTCTGCCTGCGCGGCAAGACGGTGGGCGCGATCTACATCGATCGCACCGTGGACCGCCCGTGGGAGCCCGAGGTCGCTCAGGGGCTGGTTGCGTTGACCTCCTGGCTGATCGACACCCTCCACTATCGTCCGGCCGTGCCTTCGCCGGCCCTTGCAGAGTTCGTCATCGCCGGTGGTGGCGGTGAGCTGGAGACGGTTCCGGACGAGATCGCCGGATTCGAGGGGGAGCCGGCGGCGGAGATCGAGGCGCCACCTGCACCGGAGGTCGTCTCCGAACCCGAGGCGATGGCCGCGCCCGAGTCCGAAGCCGTCGCCGAGCCGGAAATGGCCGAGAGCGACGACACCGCGGACGACACCGCGGTCGAAACCACGGAGCTCGAGACCGAGGAAAGTGAGCCTGCAGCCGCTCCCCCTGCGGCCGAAATCGATCAGTCCGAGGAGCACGAAGAGGGCTACGGTGCGGAGTTCGATCCGTCGGCGACCATCCGCGTCGAGCGCTCCGAGGAGATGCCGGTTCCCGCTCCGGAGCAGGTCGAGGTGCCGCCGCCGCCCGCGTTCGAACAGCCGGCCGCCGCCTCCGAGGAGGACTCCCGTTCCGAGGAAGCTCGGCGCTTTGCGCGCCTCCTCGTGTCGGAGATCAAGCTCTACAACGAGGACGAGGTCGAGCGGGGGCGCGCGAGCCGCGATCTCTACCAGCGGCTCAAGGACGACATCGACCGCAGCCGGGAGATGTACGAGAAGCGGATCCCGGCCGACGTCCGCGAGAGCCACAACTACTTCCAGGAAGAGCTGGTCCGGATCCTCGCGGACGGCGACGCGGACGCTCTCGGCATGTGAGCCGCGGCACCCGCGCCCTGGCCCGCGCTATTCATCAGACGTCTGCTGCGGCCGACGATGCACCGCGCTCAGCGGTGCTTTCTCATCTCGGAGTGGTTGGGAGCGCGGTCCGAGAATGCAACGAAGACAGGGCTTCACGCCGCCCGAAAGACGCCGAGCACGCGATGGGCTACACGCTCCTCGCGGCGACGGCGATACTCGTCGTCGCCTGTGGCGTGAGCCCTGGCATTTCTCCGGACCCGGGCTCGAGTCGCATGGAAGGGCTGCGCACGGGCTTCACCCAGCGCACATCCGACCCGCTTGCGGCTGCTTCGGCATTTGCCGACGCAGGCCCCGGGGTGATCCTCGAGAACGCCCGCCTGACCGCCTGGCTCGGCGCCCTGCGCCGCGCGGACGCGCCGTCCGCAGCATGGCGCCGCCTTCTCGACGAACCGCCCCCTGCGGACATGCTCGCGAGCGTCCAGGCGGGGCTCGGTACCGCGCTCCTTGCCGAGGGGCGCACCACCGACGGCGTCGAGATGCTCGAGGCCGCGGCCGCTGCCGGCCGCGGCGACGCGGCCGAGCGCCTGCTCTCGGTCGCTGACGCGCCGCTGCGCGACCGGATCGCCGATCGGCTCGCACGAACCGATCCCGAGCGCTTGCACCGAGCGGATCCGATTCTCGAACGGGCGGTGCTCGCCGCAATGCCACCCGCCGGCTGGCTCCAGCGATCGCGGTCGTGGCGCGCAGCCGGTGCTGCGGCGGTCGCCCGTTCAGAGATGCGCCGCCTTCGCTGGCGGGGCGAAGCGGAGCGGGAGCGGCGACTGGAGGTCGCTCGCGCCGAGGTCGAATCGGGAGGGGATAGGGCAGCGGTCAGGCTGCTGCCGGCAGCGGCCCGCTCAAGCCGCGAGGAGCTCCTCGTGCGGGCGGAGGCGGAGCGGCATATCGGCTGGGGACGTGTGCCCGGAGCTGCCGCTGCGCTGACTTTCAGGGCGTGCCTGGCTGCAGCCGAACGGGCGAGTTCCGGGGAACGCGACGTCGATGCGGATGCGCTGGTCCTGGAGTGCGGGACCGAGGCCGGCCGCCTGGATGCCGCGCTGTCCGCCTGGCGACGGCTCGAGGCGGAGCACTGGGACGACCCGCGCCGCTCGTGGCTCGGTCGCCGGCTCGGGGTTGCTCTGGGTCAGGCGGAACGCGTCGGTGAGGTGCTCGAGGTGGCCGCCGCACTGCCGGACCAGGCGCGCTGTCTCCACCTGTGGGCGGCGGGCCGCGGCGTCGGCCGTGAGCTCGCCCTGCGGCGGCTCGCGGAGGCTCCTGTCGCCGATCTCTACGCGGTGTGGGCGCGGGAGGAGCTCGGAGCGACCGCTCCTCGTGAGGCTCCGGAAGCGCTGCCGGATGCCGAGCTTGAGGTACCACCGACGCCGGTGCGGCTGTTGCTGGAGTGGGCAGCGCCGTCCGAGGCACTCGCCGAGTGGCGACGTATCGCTGCAGCTCGCGGGCTGCTCCCGGGAGAGGCGGTGGTCGCGGCAGACCTTGCGGCCGCCTCCGGGCGCCCGAACGACGCCATCGGGTGGCTGCGACTGGCGGTGCCCGAGCTGGGCACGGTCGACATGAGCACTGCGCCGCGCAACCTACTGCGCGCCTACCTTCCGCTGCGTTGGCGGTCGGCACTGATCGAGGCGTCGCGGAGCGCCGGAGTGCCGCCGTGGCTGGTGGCCGGAGTCGCGCGACAGGAGAGCGTCTTCTCGGAAACGGTGCGCAGCCCGGCCGGAGCGGTCGGCGTGCTGCAGCTGATCCCGGGAACGGCGCGGCTGCACGCCCGCGCCCTCGGAATGAGCGGGCCTCCCGATCTCACGGACCCCGAGCTCAACCTCCGCCTCGGCGCCCGTGAGCTGGCCGGGCTCCTGCAGCGATTCGGTGCGGTCGAACCGGCTCTGGCGGCGTACAACGCGGGCGAGGCGCGTGCGCGTCGATGGTGGTCGGCCTGGCCGGATCGGCGTCGTTTCACCGAGGCGATCCCGATCCCGGAGACCTACGGTTACGTGCGCCGGGTCGTCTTCCTGGCCGAGGCCTACCGCGAGCTGTGGCCGGAGGCCTGGGTTGCGGGGAGCTGACCGTCCCGGCGCGGAAGACGGTGCGGCCGTCCTTCCGGTATCCTTATTGTGAGCGCCCCTCGAGAGTCGATAAACGTCTCCCGGCTGGAAGGCAGCCCACGATGCACGAGATCACGTTCCGCACATCGACCAAGCTCGAGATGTTCGAGGTGACTGCAGAGATCGAGCAGGCGGTTCGCACCGCTGGCATCGGCGAGGGAAGCTGCCTCGTCTTCGTTCCACACACCACCGCGGCGGTGGTGATCAACGAGAACGCGGACCCCGACGTCCGACGTGATCTGCTCGCCGCCTACGCCGCCATGGTTCCCGATATCGCCTTCGCGCACACCGAGGGCAACTCCGATGCGCACCTCCTCGCGAGCCTTCTCGGCGGCTCGGTCGTGCTCCCGGTGAGCCGCGGCCGGCTCGCCCTCGGAACCTGGCAGGGCGTGTTCCTGGTCGAGCTCGACGGACCGCGCTCGCGCCGACTCTGGATCTCGGTGCGCTAGCAGCGCGGTCCGCGGTGGCCCAAGCGCCGCCGCTGCCCTCTCGGACTCCGACCAGCAGGGCCATTCAGGTGGTCATCCTCGCGCACACCGGTCCGATTGGAAAGCGTGCGGGACTCCGTCTCATCACCATCTCTTGATCAAGTCTGCACTTCAGCAAGCGATTGAATATAAACATTTTCTCTCTTGACAATTTTGCGAAACTTCAGAGAATGGAGGACGAGTCATTTCAGGCATCCGCGCCGTCGTGGGCGGTGCCTATTGTGGAATGGAGGGGGAACCGATGACCTCGCACAGATTCCGCCGAGCCTGTCTGCTCGTCGTGGTGTCGTGGATGATCGCCGGGGGCGTGGCGCTCGCGGCCGACGAGGAGGTCGAGCAGATCGACAGCAGCGCCTGCGCGACCTGTCACGAGACCAGCAAACACAGCTCCGTGTACGCCGACGACATCGAGCACTCCGCCCATGAGGGCCTCGGATGCCTCGACTGCCACGTGGACAAGAACACGGTGCCTCACCAGGAGAACACCGGTTTCACGGTCGGCTGCCAGGGGTGTCGGAACTGCCACGAGGAGGAGTCAAACGAGTACAAGGCGCATGGCCGGGCGGTGCTCGGACCGTGCGAGGAGATCTCCGACCTCCCGAAGTGCTCCGACTGCCACGGCGACCATGACATCCTGCCGTCGTCGGTCAAGGCCTCGAAGACCCACCCCCTCAACCTCCCGTCCACGTGCGGAAAGTGCCACGAGAACCTGAACCTGACCAAGAAGTACGACATTCTGATCGACCACCCGATCGAGATCTACGAGTCCTCCGTCCACGGCAAGGCGTCCAGGGGCGGGATCTATGTCGCCGCCACCTGCAACGACTGCCACTCGGCGGGCGGCAGTGCGCACCGCATCCTCTCGCCGGGCGAGCCGGACTCCTCGATCAATCACTTCAACATTCCCCGCACCTGCGGCAAGTGCCACAGGGGCGTCGAGAACGACTACCTCGAGGGCATCCACGGGCAGCGCGCGATGCGCGGCGAGACCGACGTGCCGGTGTGCACGACCTGCCACGGCGAGCACGGGATCATCTCGCCGTCCGACCCGCGCTCACCGGTGTCGCGGTCCCGCGTCGCCGAGGAGACGTGCTCTCCGTGCCACGAGTCCACGGTCCTGAACGAGAAGTACGGCCTACCGGCGGGACGCCTGACCACGTTCATCGACTCCTACCACGGCCTCAAGAGCAAGGCCGGCGACACCCACGTTGCCAACTGCGCCTCCTGCCACGGGGTCCACCGGATCCTGCCGAGCTCCGACCCCACCTCGACGGTCAACCCGGCGAACCTCCAGAAGACCTGCGGCGAGTGCCACCCAGCGATCTCTGCCAAGCTCGCCTCGACGCCCATCCACGGCCTCAGTGGCGAGGGTCTGCGCACCCGCGCCGCGGATGTGGTCGAGAAGGTCTATATCGTCGCCATCGTCGTGATCATCGGCCTGATGGTGCTGCACTGGCTGATCGACCTTGGCCGCCAGATCAAGAACATGCTCGACCGGCGCCCGCAGGTCCGTCGCATGCGACGCGACGAGGTCTGGCAGCACGCCCTTCTGATGGTCACCTTCATCACTCTGGTGATCTCGGGCTTCGCGCTTCGCTTCGATCAGAGCTTCGTCGCCCGCTTCTTCTTCGGCTGGGAGGGCGGCTTCCAGCTTCGCGGGACCGTCCACCGGGTCGCCGCCGTCGGTTTCATCATCACCATCGTCTGGCACGTATTCTTCCTGGTCCGTCCGCGGGGGCGTGCCTACTTCAAGGACATGCTGCCCAACTCGCACGATTTCACCTTCTTCATCCAGCGCATCCT
>CAZQYU010000066.1:0-12979 GCA_964597585.1 uncultured Thermoanaerobaculia bacterium | reverse complement strand
CCATCGTCGAGCGCCGCCTCGCTGCCGGCCAGGTGCTGCGCGCCGACACCGGCTGCGTCGTCGCCTTCGAGTCCTCGATCAACTTCGACATTCAGTTCGTCGGCGGTGTCAAGTCGGCGATCTTCGGCGGCGAGGGCTTCTTCTTCGCGACCCTCACCGGCCCTGGACGGGTGTGGCTGCAATCGCTCCCGTTCAGCCGACTCGCCGGCCGTGTCTGGCAGGCCGCGCCTCAGGCCGGGGGGGCGTCGAAGGGGGAGGGCTCGGTCCTCGGCAAGCTCGGCGGCATCGGCGGCATCTTCGACGGCGACTGAGTCCGGCAGCGGACAGCGTCACCGCACCTGAGGCGCCCCCAGCCTCCGGGCAAGGGCGTCGAGCGTGGCAAGGTAGGGCTCGATCGACGGGATGAAGTGGCGCTCGGCCGCGGAGTGCGGGCCGACGCCGCTCTGCCCCCAGACCACCGCGTTGCCACCCGGGGCGAACCGCGCCGACGTGCCGGGTTTCTTGCGCCCGACCCTCGCCGGTCGTCCGGCGACCTCGCCCGCTGCCTCGAGCAGCGCCACAAGGCAGTGGTTGTCGCTTGGACAGGCGATCCCGTCCTCACAGACCTCGACCACCGTCTGAAGTCCCAAGGCCGCACAGGCGGCACTCGCGGCGTCGACGAGCGGACCCAACCGGTCGCCGGGGATGCTGCGCACCTCGACCCCGAGGACACCCCCGCCGGCGGTGATGTTGTAGACGCCCGGCTCGCCGGCGACCAGGAACGGGAACCGGGCGGTGGTCTCCCACCCGTCCACGCTGGTCAGGGTGAGGCGTTCGCGGAACAGCGTTCCGAGCTCCTCCCGCGCCGCAATCAACCTGTCGACCAGGTCGGCCGGCACTGCCCCTGTGCCAGAGTGGCCCCGCTCCCCGCTCGCCTCGACCCGCATTCTGAGCACGCCGCGGTTCGCTGTGCAGATGTCGGTGAAGAGCTCGCTCCCGGCCTCGCCGGTGCGCTCGCCCAGGATCATCAGCTCCGGCTGCCAGCGACGCTCGGCCGCGAGGCATGCCAGAACATGCGGCGTACCCCACGGGTGCTGCTCGCCGTTCTCCTCGTTGCCAACCAACAGCAGGTTCATGTGCGGGTAGGGCGGGCCGGCTCGACGCAGCTCTCCGAGCCAGACCACGTAGCTCGCGACGACCGTCTTCATGTCCGCCGCACCGCGGCCCCATAGCCAGTCACCCTCGATCCTGGGTTCGAACTGGCGGTCGTCGGGCTCCGGCTGTACGACGTCGAAGTGGCCGCCGAGTGTCACCCTCGCCGGTGGCGCACCGGGGAACTCGGCCAGGAGCGCAGGGTAGTCGCCGTCGTCGAAGCGGCGCACCTCGAGGCCGGCGTTCCCGAGCCGATCGGCCAACAGGCCGGCGCAACGCCTGACCTCGTCCACCCGTTCTTCGGCGCAGTTGGTCACCGACGGGATGCGGATCAGCTCTGAAGCGAGAGCGAGCACCTTGACGGTGCGCGGCGGGCGGCTGCCGAACGACGCCTCGGGAACAGTCACGGTCATCGGTTCGCGTTCTCCTTCCCTCACACAAGACACAGACCCGGTGGTTCATTTCACCCCGACGCTGTCATTTCCCTTCTACCCGCTGTCGAGTCTCTGCGGCGACCTCGCACACCAACCCGCCCCAGCGCAACGAACGCGCGGGAGTCGGGTGTCGATCGCGGCTGCACCCTTCAGTCGAGCGAGGAGAGGCCCTCCCACATCCGCGCGAAGGCCGCAGCGGTGGTCCCCGGCTGGAGAGCGTAGGAGAAGCGGAGCCAGCGGCTTCCCCAGGGGCTGAAGTACACGCCCGGGACGACCGCGACGCCGAAACGCTCCGCGAGCAGCGAGCCGAGGGCGGCGCTGTCCGCCATGCCGCTCCGATCGAGCCACGGGCCGACATCCAGAAAGGCGTAGTAGCCCTTGCCGAGGATGTGCCGCATTCCGTGCCGGCCAAGCTCTTCCTCGAGCACGGCCCGGCTCGCGTTGGTCGGGCCGATGATCGGCGCAGCCACCCGGTCGAACCCGGCGCGGTAGGCCGCGATCGCGACCGCCTGGCTGTGGAAGGACGGGATCACACCGTGCGAGGCACGGCTGGCGGAGAAACGCACCAGCGCTTCCGACGCGACCAGATGGGCGTTGCGGATGTTCGATCCCCCGAGCGACTTGGTGATGCCGTCGAGGATGATGCAGCGGTCTCGCTCGGCCGGTTCGAGGGCGCCCAGGAACGCGTTGAGATCGTGCGGCGCCCCGTCCGTGACCCGATGGTAGATCCAGTCCAACAGCACGAACGGGATCCCGGCCTCAAGCGCCGCTCGCGTCAGGTCGAGCTGGCGCTCGAGGGTGAGCGTCCGCCCGGTCGGGTTGTCGGGACTGGTGAGCACGACCAGTGCGATCCGCCGGCCGCCGAGAGCCTCGGCGGCGGCCACGGATTCGGCGATGCCTTCCGGGGTGAGCTGCCAGGCCTCGGACTCGCGCCCCGGAGCGAGCAGGACGTTGGCACCGAGGCCGTAGGGCCCCCAGCTGTACGAGATCCACGGAACTCTGGAAGCGAGCACGAAGTCGCCCCGGCGGCCGTGTCCGAGGGTCAGCGCGGCCGCGTAGGCACGCAGCAGCGCGTCCCGACCGCCCTGACAGGCGAGGACATTGCCGGGCCCCCAGCCGGTCGCTTCGTTCAGTGACCAGTAGTCCTCCACGACGGCGCGGCGGAAGTCGTCGGTCCCGTAGGGCTGGTCGTACGCCGTTCCCTTCGCCCGCAGCAGACGGTGGGCCTCGTCGAGGATCTCTCCCGGCACGCCCGGCAGGCTTGCTCCCCCATCGCCCTGGCTGGCATCGAAGGTCGGCGCGCCGGGGCGCGTCTCGAGGTAGATCTTGAGCGCCTTCCTGATCTCGAACATGCGACTACCGGGGATGGGTCGCATCCGCGCCAGCGATCCGTCCACTGCCGCCAGCTCCTCCGCACCCACGACCAGCTCGGGTCCGTCCCTCAGCCTGCGCTCGCCCATGGCTGCTCCCTCCACGACCTTCCGGTCCCCGCCCGTCTCACTCCCACACAATGCTCCGCAGCGGTGAACGACCCGCCGAAGGCTCCTGAGCCGCAGCCCGTCTGCTCAATCGCCGTCCACACCCAAGGGGAGCCCGGTGAGAGCATTCTACATGTGGCGAAGAGACCCCGAAGCCGGACGACCGGGCACAGAGCCGATCGCGGACCAGGCGGTTTACCACTCGGCGAGTGGGCTCGGAGCCTTGCCATGAATGCCTGGCGAGCACCTGCCCTATACTCGAGGTGATGCTCTCGGACACCGCGACCGATCGGCCAATGGAACAAGGACATGCGCCGCCAGATTGGCTGGACCACGACGCGAGGCGGCTGTGGCGCCAGCTCGAGCCGCTCGTTCGCGATGACGAAGGCGCCCGGCGTCGGCTCGCCGCCCTGTGCGTCGCGCACTCCTGGTGGGACCGGGCGGCTGCCCTGATCGCTGGCCTCGATCCCGCCGACCTCGCGTGGCAGGACACCGACGGAGGGCTCCACCGGCACCCGGCTGTCACCATCGAGGACACGCTCGCGGCAGACCTTGACGAGCTCAGCAGGTCGCTCGGGCTCGAGGCGATGGGCCGACCGCGGCCCCGGCGTACCGCCATCGTCTTTCTCGACGAAGGCGAGTAGCATTCAGCGTCGCAGCCGGGCGCCGGAGGGACGGGGGATTGCCCGCAACGGCGTCTCGACCGTGATGTTCGCAGCCGATGGACGCTGCTCGGTCCCCGCGCGGGGCTCGCCTGTTCCTGATGCTGTCACGCGGATCTCGGCCCGGTCACTGATCACGCTGCCTGCCAGGGTCGTGACCACGCAGCGGTAGTCTCCAGCATCGCCCGGCTCGATGCCGGAGATCGTGAGAAGACTGGAAGCAGATCCGGACAGGCGAGCGTCGTCCTCGAGGTCGAGACCGTTGCGCTGCCACTGGTAGCTCAGCTCGGCGGCGCTGGCAGCGTGGACGCCGAGCACCAACCTGCTGCCCACGGGTCCCGACCAGTGTCCCGGCTGCGCGAGAATCACCGGCGGAGCATCGGCGGTGATCGCCACATGGTGGTGGAGCTCGTCGCCGAAGCTCGACCCGTCCCCTGCCACCATCCTCCATCCGAGCGTGCACTGGTGGGGAGGCCGAGCCGGAATCCACAGAGACGAGCGGACCCTGACCCGCACAGCGGTCGTACCACCCGGAGGGACCGGCCACACCGGATCCAGTGCTCCGCCGTCCAGGACCATGTGACAGTCGTCGACGTTCGCCTCGAGCCGATACCCGGCCGCCGCCGTCCAGATCGTGGACCCGGTGTTACGGAGCGTGACCGTGAAACCCGCCTCGGTGAGCGGGGTCAGGAACCGTGGTGGCTCCGCCGAGACCACTTCGGCATCGTCGACCACGGCGCGGCCGGCGACCTCACGGTAGCCGCGATAGGCCTGCTTCGGCACCAGCCCCGGCGGCGGACCCATGATTCCCCAGGTCATGTCCGGGGATCGAGGATCGTCGTGCAACTGATAGAAGAAGATGCGGCCAACCCAGTCGTCGACTCGTTTCAGGCCGAACCAGTCGTCGATGAGGTCACGGTAGAAAAAGGACTGCTTGTACTCGCCTCCGCGCGAGCTCGGATACCCGGTCTCGGTGACCCAGAACGGGCGCCCGAACCACCCGGTCCGCTCGAGCACCTTGCGCACCGAGGGAGGATCGAGCGGATTGACGCTTCCGTTCTGGAGCTTGCGCGTCACGTCGGTCTGGCTTTCTCCGCTCGGATAGACGTGGTGTGTGACCACGTCCAGGAGGTCTCCGGCCTGCCGGATGCAGGCATCGAGCCAGGAGTCCCATGAGGCACCGTTGAGGTGCGCCAGGTCCGGCCCGGTGACCAGCGCCGAGGGGTCCGCCGCGCGAACGGCGCGCGCTCCCGGGATCAGGATCTGCTCGATGTACTGCTGGCGGCTGCCCTGCCAGAAACCGCCGAGGTTGGGCTCGTTCCACAGTCCCCAGGCGTCGATCCTGCCTCGGTAGCGAGCCGCTGCCCGATAGCAGACGTCGTACCAGTCCGCAGGGTCGCGGGGCACCCCAGTGAGCTCGCCGCCATCCGTCGCCCATGCCGGGGTGTAGGCGATCGAGGCGAGGATTCGCAGGCCCCGGCCGCGCGCGTCGTTCACGATGCGGTCATACAGACCCCAGTCGAACTGGTCCTGGGCGGGCTCGACGATTGCCCAGATGAGGTCGATGCGGATCCAGTCGATGCCCGCAGCCGCCGCGGCCTCGAGACCCTCGGCGTCAGCTGTGTGGACGTTGATCCCGAACGGTGACGCGCCCGCCGTGGCCGACAGGGCTGAAGCCACGACCAGCGCGAGAGCAGTCCTGCCGAGGCATCGACTGCGGGTGGCGGAAAGGTGCAGCATGGCGATCCGGCCCGCCTCAGAACAGCGTGTAGATGAACGGCGCTGCGGCCGAGCCGCCGAGCACGATCAGCAGTGTCACGAGCAGCAGCACGACCACGATCGGCGTCAGCCACCACTTCTTGTTGTGGCGCAAGAAGTCGACGAACTCCCGAACGACACCCGGCTGCTCCGCCTCGAGCTCACGGCGGAAGGCCTCGTCTTCTGGGCTGCGGTCCCCCGGTTTATGGCTGTTGCTCATCGCCGCTCCCTCTCAGAACTGTCGAAGGTAACGCCGTAGGTCGGCGCTTCCTTCCGCAGCTCGCGGCGTCCAGTATGACGCCGAATCAGGCTCGAAGCGACGCTCCAGCGGATCGCGGCCCAACAGCCGCATCGCCACGCCGACGGGCGTGACCACCGCCCCGAAGACCAGAGTCAGGACGGTGAACGAGACTGCTGTCCCGATTGGCCACGCGACCAGCGACATCCCGATCCAGACCAAGCGCATGAATCGCGGCACGACCCACCCGATCGCCGGCACCAGGACCGCGAGCGCTGCCAGAGACGCGACCACGGCGCCCGGCCTGCCCGACCGCCAGGCGAGCACGGCAAGGAGCCCGAGCACGCCGAGCCACAAACCGCCGAACTGGCGCAGCTGACGGATCGTCGGGTTCGTGTTGAGATCGATCAGGCCCATCCTCGTCTCCTAGTCAAGGGCGAACTGCGCCAGGTACTCGTCGAGCGTGTGCTCGGTGGCGTCCGGCTGGTCTTTCTTGAGCAGCAGCTGGCGGCCGAGTACGAGCGCGTCCATGTTGGTCGCCATGAAGCATCTCCAGGCATGCTCCGGAGTGCACACGATCGGCTCGCCGCGCACGTTGAAGCTGGTGTTGATCAGCACCGGGCAGCCCGTCTTCGCCTCGAAAGCACGCATCAGGTGATGGAGGCGCCCATGGCGCTCGGCGTCGACCGTCTGGACGCGCGCCGAGTCGTCCACGTGGGTGATCGCCGGAACCGACGAGCGCGGAATCTTGAGCATGTCAAGCCCGCTCGCGGTTCTCGCGACGTCGCGGTGGAGCTTGGCTGCGGCGACCTTCGCAACCAACAACATGTACGGGCTCTCGACCTCGGCGGGGAGATCGAAGTACTCGCTCGCGCGCTCTCGCAGCACGACCGGCGCGAACGGCCGAAACGACTCGCGGAACTTGATCTTCAGGTTCATCACCGACTGCAGGCGTTCGGACCGTGCGTCACCGAGGATGCTGCGCGAGCCGAGGGCGCGGGGTCCGAACTCCATCCGGCCCTGGAACCAGCCGACGACGGACTCGGCTGCGATCAGCTCGCTCACCTCGTTCATCATTGCGTCGTCGTCCTCGAGGATCCGGTAGCGCGCACCCCGTGCGTCGAGGAACGCACGAATCTCGTCGTCCGAGAACTCGGGGCCGAGCAGCGATCCGTGCTGGCCGTCCGGCTGGACGGGTGTGCGCTCGTGCCCGAGCAGCTGGTGCCAGATCAAGAGAGCCACACCGAGTGCGCCGCCCGCATCGCCGGCCGCCGGCTGGATCCAGATGCGCTCGAACGGTCCCTCCTGCAGCAGGCGACCGTTGCCCACGCAGTTGAGCGCCACGCCACCCGCAAGGCACAGGTTGCGCGACCCGGTCTGCTCGTGCACGTGGCGCCCCGCCCGCAGCATGACCTCCTCCGTCACCGCCTGGATCGAGGCGGCGAGATCCATCTCACGCTGCGTGAGCGGCGACTCGGGCCGTCGTGGAGGACCTCCGAACAGGCGGTGAAACGCCGGCGAGGTCATCGTGAGGCCCTGACAGTAGTTGAAGTAGTCGAGGTTGAGGCGGAACGACCCGTCCCGCTTGAGGTCCATCAACTGCTCGAGGATCGCGTCCACCCAGCGAGGCTCACCGTAGGGCGCCAAACCCATCAGCTTGTACTCCCCCGAGTTGACCTTGAACCCACAGAAATAGGTGAAGGCCGAGTACAGCAACCCCAGGGAGTGCGGAAAGCGAAGCTCGCGGTCGAGGGTCACGCGGTTGCCGCGCCCGCTGCCGAAGCTCGCGGTCGCCCACTCACCGACCCCGTCGAGGGTCAGCACCGCTGCCTCGTCGAACGGAGACGGGAAGAAGGCGCTCGCGGCATGTGACTCGTGGTGCTCGGCGAAGATGATCCTGCGGCGGTAGCGTCCGTCGAGCCCCGCGCGGATCTCCCGCGGAAGGTGGAGCTTCTGCTTGAGCCACAGAGGCATGGCCTGCATGAACGAGCGCCATCCGCGTGGTGCAACCGCGAGGTAGGTCTCGAGCAGGCGTTCAAACTTCAAGAACGGCTTGTCGTAGAAGCCGACCATGTCGAGCTGCTCCGGCTCCAGACCGGCCTGTTCGAGACAGAAGCGGATCGCGTGGGTCGGGAAGCCGTGGTCGTGCTTGACCCGCGTGAAGCGCTCCTCCTGTGCCGCGGCGACGATCTCGCCGTCGATCACCAGCGCAGCCGCGGAGTCGTGGTAGAAGGCCGAGATCCCGAGGATCGCGGTCATCGCGCCACCACCGCGGCGCAGAGCTCGAGGCGCCCGCGACTCATCGCCGTGCCAGCGCCGCCCGCCGTCGACGCAGGCGCTCGGAGGTTTCCCGGGCACCCGCCGCGTCTGCGGCGGCCGCGGCCCTGTCGAAGACCTGGCCCGCCTCGCCTCTGCGTCCGAGAGCGGCCAGGGCAAGACCCTCGGTCTCCAGCAGATCAGGACTTTCGGTCGCCCCCGCGTGCTCGGCTCGCCGCACCATCGCCAGCGCCTCCTCGGGGTCGCGCAGGGAGGGATCGTTCGAGGTCGCCAGGATCCACGCGAGACCCTGGAGGGCAGCCAACGAGCTTGGATCACGTATGAGCACCTCTCGGTAGCGCGAGGCCGCCTCCCCGCTTCGTCCGACGACCTGCAGCGCCACCGCCAGGTTGATCCTTCCCTGCAGGTTGGCTGGATCGGAGAGCAGGGCCCGGTCGTAGGCCTCCACGGCCTCGGCCGGCCTACCGTGCTGGAGCAGCAGGTCTCCGAGGTTGAAGCCAGCCAAGGCGTGGCCGGGCTCCACTGAGAGCGCCCGGCGGAAGCACGCCTCAGCCTCACCGATCCTGCCCTCGCGCTCGAGCAGCACGCCCAGGTTGTTCCATGCCGCGACAAGCTGGGGAGACAGCTCGACGGACCTCCGGTACTCCGCTTCGGCGTCCTCCGACTGGCCGGTCTGCTCGAGAAGATAGCCGAGGGCGTTGTAGGCCTCACCGAATCCCGGATCCTGAGCGATCGCCTCCCGCTCAAGCTCGATGGCCGACTGCAGGCGGCGCCGCGCTACCTCAACCGCAGCCAACCCGAGGTAGGCCTCTCCCCGGCGTGGATTGCGCCGTAGCGCTGAGCGGAAGGCACGGACGGCACCGTCGAGATCGCCTGTCTGCTTGAGGGCAGATCCCAGATTCGCCCACACTTGCGCCGAGCCCGGATCCTGGTCAACGACCCAGCGGAGCTCACTCAACCCCTGTCCGGTCCGCCCCGCGTCGAGCAGCGAAAAGCCGAGACGGGTCCTGAACGCTTCGTTCTCGGGCAGACGCTCGACCAGCCATCGCCACTGATCGGCCGCCAGGCCATGATCGCCCTGGCGGTCCATCAGTGGCGCCAGCTTGCGGCGCAGGTCGAGATCGTCCGGATGCGCCTCGACGGCCGCCTTCTGCTCCGCCAGACATTCCTTCTGCTGCGAGACCGCCTCGTCCCACAGCTGGACGAGCTCCGCCGCCCGCCGTGCGTTGCGCTGCTGATGGTCGAGCTGCGCCGTGAACGGCGGACGCAGCATCATGCCGTGCATCTCGCGTGCCATGCGGAAGCGCTCACACTCGGTCAGACCGAGCCGGCGGTCGATCTCGGTGGGGCCCGGAGGGACGGCCAAGGCACTCGCCCCGAGCCGGTCTCCGAGCGCCTCGTGGATCGCCGGAAGCAGCGCGACCGCGAGCCGGTACTCGCCGATGAGGCGGAAATGGACATGCTCCCAGAAGAGACCGTCGCCGAGGATCCCCCCACGGCTCTCCGGCGAATCGGCGAGGACCCGCTCCGCATCGACCAGGCGGACACCTTTGCTCGCGAACCGGCCCGCGACCTGGCGGATGACGTCGTTGATCCGGCTGTCGGCGCGAAAGCGCAGCCCATCCAGATCACGTGCGCGCGTGAACTCGCGACGCGCATCCCCGGTACGCCCTGAACCGACATCGGCCTGCGCGAGGCGGTAATGGACGTTCGCCGGCTCGTCGTCGATCGCGCGCGCCTCCTCAAAGGCTTCGGCGGCCTGGTCGAACATGCCCTCCCGCAGCAACGCCTCCCCTCGATCGAAGGCGTCCTGCCAGCTTCCGAGATCGGCGGCGGTAAGTCCCATACGGTGCAGCGAGGCAAAGGGCGGGCAGTCGGCGAGATTGCTCGCCACGGTCGACACCACGACTCCGGCTCCCGCCCTGTTGGCGATCGAGAAGATGTCCTCGAGGTTTGCGGCAAGTGACTCGTAGACCGCGTTCAGGCGGGGATCATGCTCCGCCACCGTGCGCCCGACGAACATCTCCATGCCGCGCCAGGTCGCCGGTCCGGCGGCACCGATCCGAGACGCGAGGCGATCGATCAGCTGACCCACTCGGAACCGTCGCACCCACACGCTGAGCCGGACCAGGGCCCGCGACCGGCTCAGGCCGGAGAACACGGTTCCCGGTCCGAACGGGCCCACGACCTCATTGTTCCCCATGTAGACCACAAAGAGGTCTGGTTCGAGGTCGCGGCACTCGGAGGCGATATCCCGCACCACGTGCGAGTTGATGGCGGTCATCGCGGCGTTGACAACCTCGATTCGAACCGACGGGGCGATCTCCTCGAGCATCGCCTGCAGCACGCGACCCACGCTGTACGCGCTGTCCGGAATGCCCGCCGCCGCCGAACCGCCGAGGACCACGATCCGGATCGTTCCCTTTGGCTTGACGCGCTCGACCCGAAACGGTGCCGGCGCACGGGCCAGCTGGCGGGAGAAGAAGCGCTCTCCGTAGCGCTCGTTGCTGGTGACGTACCCATCAGGCGCGGGACGCAGGAATGACGGGTCGTAGCCGAAACCCGCGATCCGCAACCCGATCTCGAGCACGCCGAGCAGCACCAATGGAACCACCGTCACGGCGGCCAGGCGCATCAAGACGCCCCGCACCCGCCCTCCGCGAGGGAGGCGAGGAGAGGCCAAACCTGTGGATGGTCGAGCGTGCTTCTTCATCGTCTGATGTGCGCGCCGGCTCCCAGTGCCGGATCTTGATCGATCGCGCAGGCCATCAGTCTACAGCGAGTCGTCTCTCCAGCCCACCGGCGTCCCGGCGGGAATCGACGACGAGCCGAGAAGTCCGATTGAGCCGCTTGGTGGCCGGTAGATTGCCGCCGGACTGTCGAGCCGGAAGACGAGGCAGGAACCGCCTCGCCACGAGGGGCTGAACACACTCCTCGTGGAGCATCTGCCCGTCACTGAGCGTGAATTAGCCGCAGAAAGGCAAAGGACAACCGTACGGATCCCGCGACTGGAGACGTCCACGGCAACCCGAAAAACCAGCGACACCCCGGCTCGCGTTCGACGCGCCGGGGCCCGGGTTTCGACTCACTCGCCCTTCGGCCGCCGGCCGCGGCGGCGCTGCACGCTCTTCAGGTTGATGAGCAGCATGCCGTCAGAATCACTCCGCGAAACGTCGAAACGCTGTGCCTGCTCGATGGTCAGGGCGTAGGCCTCGAAGAACTGCGGGGCCTTCAGACTCACCGAGCGCCGACGCCGCGAGAGCTTGTAGGTACCTTCAGCCTTGCTGTCCTTGGTCGGCTGAACGCCTACGATCTTCCGCGTCCGATCGAAGAAGAGAATGGCGTGCGTCATCTTGTCGAGACCGAACGCCGCCACCGCCGAGGCATCGAACGAAATCAGCCCAGTCGGTCGAATCGTGACTTTGGGACGGGAACCGGAATCCATGGGTGGAATGAACCGCTCGAATCCCATTGGCAACCTCCAGAAGTATCCAAATCACGATATAGAGTTCGCTTTCTCATGTCAAGTTTACGCTTCAATCCTCAGGCAATGCCAACCTGATTCGTCCTGCAACTCGAGGACCCAGCCAAAGCATGGACCGTTCAAACCAGTGCTATTCGAGCCCCTCAATTCCCCCGAGAATACCCATCGCCATTGCATTCCCGCACTGTCCGAGCATGCTACACTCCACCCCGCCATGAAGCGGACCGGGGCTGCAACGCACTGGATCGAGGTCGACGGAGAGGCCCTCCGCCACAACCTCGGCGTGTTCCGTGGAGTGGTCTCCGATCGCACGCAGCTCGCCGCGGTGGTCAAGGCGAACGCCTACGGGCACGGACTCGAGGTGGTGACATCGGCGATCTCGTCCGAGGTCGACTGGTTCGCCGTGCACTCGCCCGAAGAAGCGGTCGAGCTCCGCCGACTCGGGGTCCGTCATCCGCTCCTCGTGATGGGGTATGTCCCCCAGGCGGCCATGCCGGAGCTCGACGCCGACACCCACGTTGTGGTGTCTACACCGGAGGTCGTGGGTTGGCTCGGCGAACACCGGCGTCACACGGGGAGTGCGCCACCGATCCACATCAAGGTAGAAACCGGCACGCACCGCCAGGGGATGCCGCCCGCGGCCATCCCCGATCTGTGTCGCCGAGCCGCACGGGAAGGTCTGTCCGTGGTCGGCCTGGCGACCCACTTCGCCAACATCGAAGACACCCTCGAGCACGACTTCGCTCGCCTCCAACTGGAGCGCTTCAATGCAGCCGTGGAGACGACGCGAGCGGCGCTCGGAGAGATGCCGAGGTGGATTCACGCCTCCTGCTCGGCCGCCGCGCTGCTGTTTCGGGAGGCCGACTTCACGCTCGCCCGCGTCGGCATCGGGCTCTACGGCCACTGGCCCTCACGTGAGACCCAGCTCTCGTGGATTCTCGAGCATGGTCGCAACGGGCTCGGACTGCGTCCGGCGCTGACCTGGAAGGCACTCGTGGGCCAGCTCCAAGACGTCCCGGTCGGCGGCACTGTCGGCTACGGTCGAACCTGGTCCGCGCTGCGCGCGACCCGCCTCGCCGTGCTGCCCGCCGGCTACGCCGACGGCTACCCGCGGGAGCTCGGCAACAGGGCGCGCGCGTTGGTCAGGCGAGTTGCCGCACCCGTCGTCGGGCGCGTGTGCATGAACATCACCATGGTCGATGTCACCGACGTTCCAGACACCGCCGTTGGGGATCATGTTGTGCTGCTCGGGCGCGACGGGGATCGCGAGATCAGCGCCGAGGAGCTGGCGGGTCTCGCGGGGACGATCAATTACGAGATCCTCGCCCGACTCTCCCCGGCGATTCCACGCAGGCTGAGAGATGCTTCCGCGGTTCGCCTGAACGGCATCCCGACCTGAGACTGGATTTGTCCCTCAAAGGTACTGGACAAAACGCGGTTCCTGGATTACTCTTAGGTCAGATTCCAAAGGGAGGGATCCGGAAAAGCTGACCACCTTGTTCCCACCATATCAGGCC
>CAZQYU010000065.1:0-13015 GCA_964597585.1 uncultured Thermoanaerobaculia bacterium | reverse complement strand
TCGGTGAGAAAGCGGCGATCCGCGTGTCCTCGGTCGGCGAGAGCCGCGACCCCGCAAACACCATGCTCCAGCGCCGCCAGCGCGAGGCGTGATGCTGCGCTTTTCCCTCGCCGGTTTCCCGGTCACGGTCCAGCCGTGGTTCTTCCTCATGGCGTGGCTGATCGGCCGCAGCATTCCCGACCTGCCGGGCCAGCTGCTGTGGATCGCGGTCGTGTTTCTGGGCGTGCTCCTGCACGAGCTCGGCCACGCGCTCGCCGCCCGCCGGCTCGGCTTTCGGCCCGAGATCACGCTGCACGCGATGGGCGGGCTGACCTCATGGCGTCCGACCCGACGGGTGACGCCGTGGCAAGAGATCGGGATCACGTTCGCCGGCCCCGCGGTCGGGATCGCCATCGGGCTCGCGGCGCTGGTGGCCGGGAGCGGGGCGCTGCCGGCCGAGGGCGGGGGCCTGCCGGCGCCCCTGTCAATGACCGGACGGGTGCTCGAGTTCGCGGTCTGGGTGAACCTCGGTTGGGGCGTCCTCAACCTGCTTCCGGTGCTGCCTCTCGACGGCGGATCGATCGTCGCGACAGGTGCCGCCGCCCTGTTCGGCCGTTCGGGCCGGATCGGCGCGCGGGTATTCTCGGTAGTCCTGACCGTCGCCCTCGCCGCCTGGGGCGCCGTCTCCCTCGACCTCTTCCTGGGGCTCCTGGGGCTGTGGTTGACGTGGATCAACTGGCAGGCCCTGCGACGCGAGCTTTCGCCCCCGGCACCACCCCCTCCCCCTGCCCCACCCGAAGCCTGAACCGCGACCTCGAGAGCCCGCAACCGCACCCGAGTCGCGGAGCGAGCGCTCCCGACCATGCCTGCCGGTGCCCCCGGAAGCCGGGCCGAGACCCCCGACCCGAGAAGACCTCGCATCGCCGCGGACGCTCTCGAAGCCCTCACTCCTCACGCCTCACTCCTGACCAGCCGGTGGCTGGCGTACCATGACGGGGTCGGAGATCTCATGAGACACCTTCTCGTCGCCCTGCTCGTCATCGCGCCGTCACTGTCCGCCTCTGCTCTCGACCCTGCGCTGGCCGCTCAGATCCGCACCGAGGCCGCCCGGCTCCAGCCGGAGCTGGTCCAGTGCCGACGGTGGTTCCACCAGCGGCCGGAGCTGTCCAACCGTGAGACCGGCACCGCAGCCGAGATCGCGCGCCGACTGCGCGCGATCGGGCTCGAACCGCACACCGGCGTCGCAGGCACCGGGGTCGTCGCGGTGCTCGAGGGCGCACTTCCCGGCCCTGTGCGGGCGTGGCGCACGGACATCGACGCGCTCCCGATCGAGGAGGCGGTCGACGTGCCCTGGCGCTCCAAGAACCCCGGCGTGATGCACGCCTGCGGCCACGATCTGCACCTCACCGTCGCCCTCGGGACGGCGGAGCTGCTCACCGGGATGCGCAACCGGCTCCATGGCACCGTGGTGTTCATCTTCCAGCCCGCCGAGGAGGGGCCGCCGCCAGGGGAGCCCGGCGGCGCACCCCTGATGATCGAGCAGGGCGTCCTCGACCACCCACACCCGGAGGCGATCTTCGCCCTGCACGTCGCGCCGAGCCTCACGACCGGCACCGTCGGCTGGCGCGCCGGCGGCCTGATGGCGTCCGCGGACCGCGTCACGATCCACGTCATCGGCAAGGCCAGCCACGGCTCCGCTCCCCATGAGGGGATCGACGCGGTGTGGGTCGGCTCGCAATTGGTCGGCGCGCTCCAGGGCATCGCCGCGCGGGAGATCGACGCCCGCCTCCCGGTGGTGGTGACGATCGGGACCTTCGACGCCGGCAGCCGCTTCAACATCGTCGCCGGCTCGGCAGAGCTGACCGGGACCGTGCGCACCCTCGACGAGCCCAGTCACGACGACGCCGAAACCGCGATCCGGCGGATCGTCGACGGCGTCTGTACCGCCCATCGAGCGACCTGCACCGTGGACTATGAGCGCATGAACCCGGTGCTGGTCAACGACGAGGCGCTCGCCGCGCGTTCCGTGGTGGCGTTGAGCGAGGTGCTCGGCAAGGACGCGGTGGTGCAGACCGAGCCGATCATGGCCGCGGAGGACTTCGCCTGGTACGCACGCAGAGTGCCCGGGTTCTACTTCCACCTTGGCGTGGCTCCGCCGGGAACGACCGCGCTTGGCGGCGTCCACACCCCGACCTTCACTCCCGACGAGAACGCGATCCGGGTCGGCGTCGAGGCCGCCTCGGCCGTCCTTCTCGGCGCGGTGAGCCGACAAGTCGGGCGCGCGCGCCCGGGCGCGAGACGTGGGTCGTTGGGGGAGGCTCGGTGGCGTTCTCTGCCAGGGACGCACTGAAGCGACACGCTGCTGACTCCGGGCGACTCGCACACCTCGATCCAGCACCCTCCTCTCCGCACCCCCGGGGACGTCCTGCGTCGGGCGATTCACCCCTCGCGTCGTGCGTCTCGCGTCTCTCGCGGTCTGCTCAGTCACCTCGCGGGGTGCGGGTGACCCACGAGTAGCCCAGGCCGACGGAGAGGCGCAGGTAGCGGGCGATACCGGGAATCTCGGAGTCGTCATACAGGTACCAGTTGAGCGCCGGAGTGAAGACCAGGCCGCCGCTCACGGGAACCAGCAGGCGAAGGTCAAGGTCGAGCCGCCGCAGCCGCATCTCACCCTCGCCGAGGCTCTCGGCCAGCAGCCGCAGGTCGAAGCCGAGACGACGGTCCCGGGGCTTGATCAAGAGCTGACCCTCGCCAACCAGACCGAAACGGCGCGGCCGGTCGGCGGGACCGTAGTCGCGTGCGACCACACCGAGGCGCAGGCGCGGCAGGTACCGCCGCGACCACGAAACGCCGATCGCGATGGTCTGCTCGAGCTGGCGCGGCAGGTCGGTGCCGTCAGGAGCATGCCCGGGGCGCAGCTCGCTGTCGAGGGTGTAGGCGGTGTACGGGCTGCCGCCGAGCAGGTCGAAGAGGCTCAGTACCGCCGAGGAGTCGAAGCGGAGGTCATCGTCGGTCTCCTGCAGCGGCGCGTCGGCGACGTCGAGCAGCCCGAGCCGTGCGTCGAGCCGGTTCTCCCACCGCCACAGGGGCAGCTCCCGATCGGCCCGCAGGCGCGCCTCGGTCAGCAGCGTGGTGCTGTCCGCGGCACGGGCACGGGAGTCGGCCACGTCATCGTAGCCCGCAGGCCGGTCGGTGCGAACACCGGTGAACGCCACCGCGAGGCGATCCGCTCCCCACCGCCACACGGGCGTGCGCGTGAGGTCGGCGAAGGGCTCTCTCGAGCTCTCGAGACGCGGGATCACGATGTCGTCCCGCAGCTCGAGCGGACGTCCATCGGCGCCGGTGAGCACCTCGGCGTCGAGCTTGGCGAGGTCCTCGTAGCCGTCGCCGCCGGCGGCGAGGTAGCTGCCGAGGGCAACCCGATAGCGGTCGTCCGGGCGCAATGTCCTCCCGTTGACCGTCGCGGAGGTGACCTTGGCGGCTGCCGTACCGGAATCCTTGATGACGGCTTCGAGGCCCACCATCACGAGCGCATCGCGGGCCTGGGCCCCGTCGGCCCGCAGTGGCTTGCGCGCACTGATGGTGGCGAGCTCGAGGAGCTTGGCTCCGGTGAGCTCGGAGACCACGACCTCCTCGTCGAGGGAGAGCAGACGGACCACCGCCTGCTCCCTCAGCGGGCGGGTCGTCAGCAGCCCGTCGGCGACGGGGCGCAGCGCGCCACGGTTCAGGATCGCGATCTCGGCGTGGGCCCGCTCCCGCATCGCGCGCAGCACGAAGCGGACAACGTCCTCTCGACCCTGGGGCGCCGAGCTCGGGAACACCCGTGACCGTGCCTGCGCGAAGGCCATGCGCGCCGCCTCGACCGCCGCCTCGAGCCGCGGGTCCGATCCGACGGCGGTGGGCAAACCGACACGTTCGGCCTCGACCTGCACGAGGCGCCACCCGCCGTCGTCCGCCGCGAGCGTGAGCTCCAGACGCAGTACGCCCCACGCACCCGACGCCTCGAGCCGCCGACCCACGAGGAAGACCTCACGCCCGTCGCGCTCTTCGCGCACCACCAGGTCGGCGCCGAGATCGGGGTCGAGCACGAGGTCTGCGCTGCCCTCCTCCAACAGCTGCCACGGCAGCCGGCGATCCACGACCGACGGTCCCCGCGCCCGGCTGTGAGCCACCACCAGGCGGAGCGTCTCACCGCCGTGCGGTCCGGAGGCGCCGACGAGGCGGGCGCCTACCAGCCCTGCCGCTGTCAGGTCGGCGCTGTAGACGGGATCCCAGCGGTTGGTCACGCCGACCACGAGGCCGGAGCCGAGCTCGAGCCGTCCCGCTGCGGCGAGCACCGAGTCCGCATCGCCGGTCGACGAGTACGGTCTCAGCACCGGGAAGCCCACCTCGGAGGCACGACTCCGCATCGCCCCGATCCCGATCGACAGATCGACCGGATCGGGGGCGAAGACCCGACAGCCCGCGGCGGCGAGAGCGGCCAGCACGGTGCGTCCGCCGTCCCGCCGGGACTCCGCCCACGGCGCCAGCGTGCGGCCGGCGTCGAGCATCGCGACGTCGCGGCCCGCGGCCCGATCAGCCTCTGCCAGGGCGTGGAGACCGCCAGCGAGCTCGGCGATGCTGACACCGTCCGCGTCCACCAGGCGACCGGAGATCCCGCTCGTTACGAGCAGCACGAGCGACCTTTCGGATGACGGCTCGGCAGCCGCGACCGCCCCCACGACGAAGCTTGCAAGCGCGACGACCAGAGATGCCGTCGTTCCCATGCTCCCCATTCGAGACCGTCGCCACATCTTCATCGCGGGGGAGGATACCAATCCCGTTCGCTGTCAAGCTCGCCTCACGCGCTCTCCTCCGTTTGAGACTGGGTGCCGTCCGCACCCCTACAATGGACCTGCCATGCTCCGGACCCCGCTGTCTTGTTGGCCGATCCTGCTCGTCTGCTGCTCATGGGCGGCTCCGTCCGGCGGGCAGGAGCTGCCACTCGCTCACTTCACCTCCGAACACCAGCGGGTCCCGATGCCGTCCTCGAGCGTCCAGACGGTGTTCCAGGATGAGCTCGGCTTCATCTGGATGGGCTTCTTCTCGTCCGGCCTCGCACGCTACGACGGCCGCGAGCTCGAGACCTTTGGCATGGCCGACGGTCTCCTCGACGCCACCGTCCGCGAGGTGTTCCAGGACCGCGCGGGCTTTCTCTGGGTGGGCTCCGAGACCGGCGTCGTGGTCTCCGACCGGCCGCTCGCCGCATACGCACCCGGGGAGCGCCCGCGCTTTCGCTCCCAGGTCGGCCCCGAGCTCCTGGTGCAGACCCGGATCCGCCACACCTGGATGGCGCCGGATCCGGGGGGCGGGGTCTGGGTCGCGACCGCCGGGCTTGGCCTACGGCACTACCGTCTTCCGGCGGCCGATCGCTTGGAGACCCGCGACCTCCCCCTCGACCCTCCGGGCGAGCGCCTCGAGGGCGGCGCCTCCCTGACCGCACGTCGGGACGGGACGCTGTGGGTGGGCCTCGAACGGGGACCGGTCGGGTACCTACCGCCTCGAGGGGCGCGGCTCGTATGGCTGCCCGGCCAGGACGGCCCGGCGTGCCGGCAGATCACCGCTCTTCACGAGGGGCCGACCGGCACCCTCTGGGCGGGCTGCCGCAACGGCACCGTCGTCCGCCTCGTCGACGGTCCCGACCTGCACTTCGAGACCGTGTCGTCGGCGCTCTCCGAGCAGATCAGCTCGCTGCTCGAAACCCCCGAGGGCGACCTCTGGGCGACCTCCCTGGGGAGTGGGATCCTCCGCCTCGACGGCGGCGACCCGACCCGCGCCCACGTCTTCGGACGTCGCAACGGTCTCCTCTCAGAGACGGTCTGGCACGTCCTGCGCGACCGCGAGGGCAACCTCTGGCTGCCCAACAACGCGGGTTGCTCTCGGTTGCGGCCCGACTACCCGGCCTTTGAGCACTACACCGGCCGGGCACGGGTCGGCGAGCTCGCGGCTCTGCCCGATCCGACCGTGTTCGCGGTCGTCCCGCCGTCGCCGAGCGACCGCCGCAGGGTGATCTGGGTCGGCACCGGCGGCGGGCTCGCGGCGATTTCCGACCATGGGCGCACCGGGGTGCTCGGTGTCGGCGACGGCCTGCTCAGCGGATCAATCTACAGCCTCACGCGCGACGACGAAGGCCGTATCTGGATCGGTACCCTCGGCGGGCTCAACGTGCTCTCATTCGGTGCCGAGCTGCCTGTCGCGCTCGGGCGACCCACGCCACGGCACGTGAAGGTGCTCGGCAGGACCGCGCTCCTCGCCGGCTACCGCGTCGGCACCGTGTACGGCTGCCGGTTCGCCCCGATTGCCGCCAGCCCGTCGGATGCGACCGAGGTCCCCGCCGTGTGGATCGTCGGTACCGGGGGAGTTTCGGTGTGGACGGACGGCGCCTGGTACCTGCTGCGGATGGCTGCGGGCGTCCCGGCGGCCGGCGCGGTCGCCAGCATGATCGATCCCGAGGGATTCGTCTACGTCGTGACCAAGGACAGTGGCATCCTGCGCAGCGCCCGGCCGGTCACCCGTGACACCCTGCGAGAGCTTGTTCCTGCGCGAGCGTCGGACCGGGAGATCGCCGCGCCACTGTTGGTCCCGTGGTGGAACCGCACCACCGGCGCGCCCTCCCACAGCCTGCACGACCTGATCTGGGCCGGCGACCGGATGTGGGTTGGCTCCGCGGTCGGCCTGATCGCGCTGAGTGGTTCACCACCACGTATCTTCGACTGGCTCGACGCGGACCACGGTCTCGGTGGCAACCACGTCATGGGCATGGCGGTCGAGCCGCGAACGGGAACTCTCTGGGTGACCCAGAACGCCGGCATCACCGAGCTGGAGCCGCTCACCGGCCGAGTTCTGCGCCGGGTCTCGACCAGCGACGGCCTGATCGACAACGAGGCATGGGGCACAGACTCGTCACTCGCGATCGACGAGCGCGGTACGATCTACTTCGCCACCCCTAAAGGTCTCACCCTGTACCACCCCAGCCTCGACCACGAGGCGACACCGCCGCCGCTGCTGCGGCTGCTCGACGCTTCGGTGAGTGAGGATCGCTCGGGCCACAACGAGGTCAGCCTGCACTGGGCAGCGCTGAGCTTCGTCGACGAGACCGGAATCCGATACCGGACCCGTCTCCGGGGCTTTTCCGACGATTGGTCTGCTCCCAGCGGTGACGTCAAGCTGCGCTACACCAACCTGCCGGCGTTCCTCTTCCCTGTGCACTACACCTTCGAGGTCATCGCGGTCAACCACGACGGGCTGTGGACGCCAGCGCCGCTGCGATGGACATTTTCGGTCCGTCCACCGTGGTGGGCTACATGGTGGGCCGTGGTCGCAGCGGCGGCGCTGCTCGGCGCCGCCATCCACATCACGAATCGTCTGCGCACGGTCCGCCTGGAGCGAAGGACGCGCGAGCTCGAGGACAACGTCGCCGCGCGCACCTCGGAGATTCGGGCCTATGCACAGGAGCTCGAGACCCTCGACCGCATCGTCGCGACCATCAACCGCGAAGTGGACTTCGAGGATGTCATGGAGACGCTCCTGGAGCAGGGTCTGGTGCTGCTCGCCCAGGCTCGACGCGGCGCCTTCCTGCTCGGCGAGCCCGGGACGGACAACTTCAGGGTCGCGGCGTCCCACGGCTGGGACCCTCGTCAGGTCGGTGGTATCACCTTCACGGCCGGAGAAGCGATGGCGCGCTTCCGCGCTCCGGGCGACAGAGTCGCAGAAGGCATCGCCGTGGTTCGCGATCTCGATCACCGGCCCGGCGCGGTTCGGGTGCACCACCTCCCCACGGGGCGCACCGTGCTCGCCGTCGACCTCCCCCTCGACGAGCAGATTGCAGGGTTCCTGATCTTCGACCTCGAGCCGGCGTTCGAGACCCTCGACGCGGCCGAGCTCGAAGCCCTGCAGCGCTACCGTCAGCATGCGATCACCGCGCTGCACAAAGCCCGCACGCTCCGCCAGCTCGAGCGGACCAGCCGCGCCGCAGAACAGGCAAGCCGGGCCAAGAGCGCATTCCTCGCCACCATGAGCCACGAGCTGCGGACGCCCCTGAACTCGATCATCGGATTCTCGGAGATTCTGCTGCGCAAGCTTGGCAACGACAGCGACCCCAGAGTCGCACGCTTCCTGACCAACATCCTCACCAGCGGGCAGCACCTGCTGGCACTGATCAACGACATCCTCGATCTGTCCAAGATCGAGGCCGGACGGATGGTGCTCGAGCTCGAGGCGTGCGACCCGGCAGCGATCATCGACGGGGTGTGCAGGATTGCCCACGGCATGGCGGCCAAACGGCGGCTCGAGATCGTACAGGAGGTCGAACCCGATCTGCCGGTGGCCATGCTCGATTCCGGCCGGCTCAAGCAGGTGTTGTTCAACCTACTGTCCAACGCGGTCAAGTTCTCGGCCGACGGAAGCCAGGTGACGGTGCGCGCGCGTCTCGTACCCGCCGCACGCAGCCCGCTCTCGCGCCGCAGCCTCGAGCTCACAGTCTCAGACCATGGGATCGGCATCGCCCCCGATCAGCTCGAGCGGGTGTTCGACGAGTTCCACCAGGTCGACTCGGGGATCGCGAGGCGGTTCCAGGGCTCCGGCCTCGGCCTCGCCCTGGTCCGTCGGTTCACCGGGCTGATGGGCGGGAGGGTGACCGTGAAGTCGAGGGTCGGGGAAGGCAGCACCTTCACCCTCCTTCTGCCGGCCGATCCGCCAGAGGCAGAGCCCGACGCACCAACCGCCGCCTGGCCGGCCGTCCGCACGGAACCTGAAGCCCATCCGTCTTCACCGCAGAGACACAGAGACACGGAGCCCCCACCCACCCGAGACTGACTGCATCTCGCAGCTCTGCGCGCAGCAGCCCGAAGATCAGACCAATCAACCGATCTGCGTGATGGAGGACCGCTGCGGGAATCTCGACCCCGCCGCCGGCTGCCCGCCGCCCGTCCCCCGGATTCGGGCGCCCGACGCCTGTGGCTCACAGCCGGCAGCACCGACTCTCAGGTCCGCACCCGGAAACCTCTTGGGTTGCGGGCAGCGCCCGCGCTGAGACTCTGTGGTTTGTTCTCCTAGTACTCCGCTGCCATGCCGTCGTTGCACGACTCGGTGGCGCCGAAGTCAACCAGATTGACCACGATCTGCACGTGCACCCGGTGGTATCCTTCCCGCAATGCTCGAACCGCGGCGCGAACGCCGAAGGGCTTTGCTCGCTCTCGCGCTGGTAGTCCCGGTACCGACCCTGGGCGTGATCGCCGCGATGGTCGTCGCCCCCGGGCCAACAGGACGGCTCGTCTTCCTTGCCGCCAAGGCATGGCTGCTCGTACTCCCACTAGTGTGGCGCACGCTCGTCGACCGCGACCCTCCGAGTTGGTCACCGCCGCGGCGCGGGGGTCTCGGCGCCGGTCTCCTGCTTGGACTGATGACCTCCGTACCAATCGGCGTCGCGGCGTGGGTGGCGCTGCCCGTCCTCGATCGGGCGGCGCTGGGCAACGTTCTCGAGGGCATGGATCTCAGCACTTCGGCGCGCTACCTCGCGGCCGCAGCTGCCTGGACGCTCGCCAACTCGCTCCTCGAGGAGTACCTGTGGCGCTGGTTCGTGCTCACCCGCTGCGAGCGCCTGATGGGCGGCGGCGCGGCGGTCGCGACGTCGGCACTGCTGTTTACCGTCCACCACGCGGTCGCGATGTCGCGTTACCTCGCCCCGAGCGTGGTTGCCCTCGCCTGCCTCGGCGTCTTCGTCGGGGGGTGGGTCTGGGCATGGTGCTACCGGCGGTACCGTTCGATCTGGCCGGGCTGGATCGCCCACGTGTTCGCAGATGTCGCAGTTTTCACCGCCGGCTGGTTCCTCGCCTTCGGATAGGGAAATACCACAGAGGCACGGAGACTGTGGTTCAACCTGAGATTCTGCGCAGCGCGTGGAGCGTGAAGCCGTCGCCGTCACGGCTGGTAGGAAGGCGGACGCCGCCGGCCGCGGTCGGCACGGCCGCAACCTCGTTCGGCAGCACGGAAGCAAGCGGCTCCGCGGTAAATCCTTCCGGCAGGCGCTCGAAGTGGGCCTCGTTCTCCTCCGCCTCCAGGGAGCACGTCGCGTAGAGCAGAACGCCATCGGGCGCGACCAGCTCGATCGCCGCGGACACGAGCCGCTCCTGCGCCCCGGCAAGCTCGTCGACGGCCTGCCGAGTCAGCCGCCACTTGAGCTCCGGGTGGCGGCGCAACGTCCCGGTACCCGAGCACGGGGCGTCGAGCACCACCAGCTCCCACGTGCGCTCCTTGAGGGGAGGTCGTGCGGCGTCGGCCGCCGCCATCAGGGGGCCGCCGAGCCGGACCGCGAGCGGACCGAGCAGGCGCAGTCGGAAAGGACGCAGGTCGAGGGCGAGTGCGCAGCGCCAGGGGTGCAGCCGGACCATCAGCGCGGCCTTGCCACCCGGCGCCGCACACAGGTCGACGAAGCCATCATCGACGCCGGCGAGGCGTGCGCCGACGTGGGCGACGAGCTGGGAGCTCGGGTCCTGCACGTAGGCCTCGCGGCGCCCGACCGCCACCAGCACTGGACCGATCTCCTCCCGTGCCGTCCACGCTCCAGGGCACCAGGGATGCGGACGCAGTGCCACGCCCTCCCCTTCCAGGCGGCCCCGGGTCCCGGGGTCGGCGAACCAGACCCACACCGGCGCGGGCTGCTGGGCAGCGGCCATGGTCGAGCGGGCCAAGTCCTCGCCGAGCCTCGCCCGCCACCTCTCGGCAAGCCATTGCGGGTGGGACCACTGCAGGTCATCGGGCTGGTCGGCGGTCAGTTCCTGCCAGGCCGCGGTCGCGCGCCGGAGGACGGCGTTCACGAGGCCCGTTGCAGAGCCGTGACCGAGCTCCCGGATGAGTCTGACCGCACCGTCGACCGCGACTGCGGCCGGCAGCCCGATCTCCGCTTGCTCGCAGAGGCCGAGTCGCAGGACCGCGCGCACCTCGGGATCGAGCCGTGCCAAGGGCCGTCGGCTGAAGTGCGCAAGTACGTGATCGAGCAGGCGCTGCCAGCGGAGGACTCCGAGAACGCGGACCCTCACGCCCGGGGAGGCCCGGTCGGCGAGCAGGCGGGACGCGAAGGCTCCACCCTCGACCCGGATCAACAGCCGCGCCGCCTGCAGCCGATCAGTTGAAGTGCTCGCCACGGGACACCCGTTCGCCGATCAGGAACGCATCGGCCGGTAGGCGTCGTCGGCCCTCCCGCTGCAGGTCGGTGATCCGTACGGCCGTCCCCCGCCCAGTGCGGACGACGATTCCGGCGCCGTCGGCCACGATCACAGTGCCCGGTTCCTCGTCGCCTCTCGGGGCCGGCCGGACTTCCTCGAGGCCGTGGATCTTCAGACGGCCGCCGCGGAACTTGGCGTACATCCCCGGCCACGGCGTCAGGCCGCGCAACCGGTTGGCGAGCGCGCGGGCCGGCATCGTCCAGTCAACCTTCGCGAAGCTGCGGCGAAGCATCGGCGATACCGACGCGCCCTCCTCGGGCTGCGGCCGCGCGACGAGCTTGTCCTCTTCGAGGCGGTCGAGGGTCTCGACGACCAGCTCGGCGCCCAGCGCCGAGAGCCGCTCGGCGAGCTCCTCGCTGGTCTCCTTGGGCTCGATCCGGACGCTCTTCTGGAGCAGAATCGGCCCGGTGTCCATACCGGCGTCGATCTGCATCGTGGTCACGCCGGTGACCCGATCGCCGCACACCAGCGCCCACTGAATCGGCGACGGACCGCGGTGGCGGGGCAGCAGGCTGGGGTGGAGGTTGACAAAGCCCAAACGGGGAATTGACAACAGCTCCTCTGGGATGAGGCGGCCGAACGCCACCACCACGGCAGCGTCCAGGTCGAGTCCAGCCAGGCGCTCGGCGAACTCCGACGAACGAACGCTCTTGGGCTGCTCGCAGAGCAGCCCACACCGCTGGGCGACGACCGCCACAGGAGGCGGGGTGAGCTCCTGGTGGCGGCCGACAGGGCGGTCCTGCTTGCTCACCACCAGCACCACCTCATGGCGGCTCTCGAGCAGCCGCATCAGGGTGGGCAGGGCGAACTCCGGGGTTCCGAAGAAGGCGACTCTCATCGCGGCGAGTGTACACCGTTTGCGACTGAGGCGCAGGCGCCGACCATCGCGCGAGTCGAAGCGACTGAGGTGTTCAGAAAGTGGTCATGGTTGTTATCTGAACACTCCATGACTTACCCATCTTTCTGTACAGCAACACGTTGCACCGCCATTCCGGTGGCACGCTTCCTGCTCGTCAAGAGGCGGGAGGCCACCATGGAGACTACCGTCAGCCCGCCACAACGTCCCGGCTCGATCGAGTGGGAAGCAGTCGACGACGAGCACGAGGAGTGTGAAGCGGAGCCGGTGGTCGCCACAGCCCAGCGGTCCCGCCGTCTGCGTCTCAGCGATGAGCAGGGTGAAGCTGCCCTGCGCCGCTTCGCCGCCGGCGAGGTCGCGGCTCTCGACGACCTCATCGAGGCGTACTCCGCAACTATCTACGCCATCCTCCTGCGGTGGTACCGGCTGTCTGTCGAAGACGCCGAGGACCTCTTCCAGGAAGTCCTGCTCCAGCTCACCGTGAAGGCCGACGAGATTCGCAACCCTCGGCGGTGGCTGATCGGCACCGCGATCAACCAGGCCCGCAAGCGCATCCGGCGACTGGTCCGCGACCGCAACCTGGCCGGCCGCTACGGCGAGGAGCTGATGCTTAACGACGCGGTGCCGCCCAACGAGGATCGCGACCTCGTCAGGCGGGGTCTCGCGCGGCTGCGGAGCTTCGACCGGGAACTGCTCACGCTGCTCTATTTCGAGGGCCTCAGCTACGCGGAGGCCGCCCAACGTCTCGAGCGGCCGATCGGGTCGATCGGACCCCTGCGCGGCCGGGCGCTCAAGAAGCTCGGCGACGTCCTCGAGACGCTCGAGACGGCCCCGCAGCTCGCCAACTGACCCGGAGAAGACTGAACCACAGAGGCACAGCGCGGGCTTCGCCCGCAACCCAGCGCCGCAGGGCGGACGT
>CAZQYU010000064.1:8647-13178 GCA_964597585.1 uncultured Thermoanaerobaculia bacterium | reverse complement strand
AGAGCTGACGCACCACCGCGGAGCCGAGCCGCTGGAGCACTTTCTTGGTGGCCGAAAAGTGGGGGATGTTCTGCACCTGGCGGTCGCCGATGACGAGGTCTGCGCGTTGCTCGAGGATCGGTCGGGTCAGTGTTGGGATGTCGCGCGCGTCGTACTGGTTGTCCGCATCGGTGTTGACGATGACGTCGGCGCCGGCCTCGAGCGCGGCGGCCAGGCCAGCCGCGAAGGCGACCGCCAATCCGCGGTGGACCGGCACCCGTACGACGCCCGCACCGTGTGCGCGGGCGACCTCGGCGGTGCGATCGGTGGAGCCGTCGTCGACCACCAGGACCTCGACCTGGTCGAAGCCCTCCACAGCCTTCGGCAGCGCCTCGAGCGCCGCAGGCAGATGCGCCTCCTCGTTCCACGCCGGGACCTGGATGACCAGCTTCATGTCTGCGCCGAGCCTTCCCGCCCCGTCGGGGGCCGCCGCCGTGCAGCGAAGGCGGCGGCCAGCAGCCCCGCGAAGCCTGCCCCGCAGCCAACGTACCACAGGGGTGCGAGCCGGGCGGCGAGCTCGACCCGGTGGTGTCCGGCTGCGAGTGGGAGCCCGAGGAAGAGCCCGTTGGCGATGAGCAGCGGACGCGGTCGCCCGTCGACCTCGGCCCGCCACAGCGGCGACGACGGGATCGCGGCAACCAGCACCGCGGGCGTGCCGAGATCGACCTCGAGCTCGGCGGCGCCGGGCGACGCGCGCATGACGTGAACGCCGTCAGCTGGGGCCGGCAGGCCCCCGTCGAGCTTGGCGGAGAGCGCGGCGGCACTGTCGGGCGGGAGCACCACCGTGGTCGCGAGGTCGAGCGGCGGGCGTGCGCCGAGCACGGTCGAGAGGTCGCCGGACACGACCCGCCTGACCAGGGAGAAACGTCGGCGGGCGTGCCGGTCGACCCACAGACGCAGGTCGCTGCCGTCGTAGGCGATGGCCCATCCGGAGGTGTCGAACGAGGGTGCGAGGCTGCTGTCCATGCGCATCCCGCCCCAGGTCAACTCACCGCCGAGTGCGGATGCGTCGCTGGTCGCGCGCAGCCAGAGCCTGCCGTCAGGACGGCCGGAGATGACCAGGCGAAGGGGGGTGCTCGTGGACACAACGGCGGGGAGGTCAAGCCACGCGAGGCCGTCGCGGTCGAGCGTGGCGGCCTCGATCTGCCACCGTCCGAGCGTCGGACCGTCCGGCTCCTCGCGCAGCTCGACGGCGAGCTCGCCCGAGACCGGTCCGCCACGGGCGGTGGCGTACAGCGCGATGCGGGCACAGCCCTCCGGTAGTCTCAGGACCTGCTCGACGGGACGTCCGTCGAGCGGACCGACCAGGCGGTCCCGTGGCTCGACCTCCGTCGCCTGCTGTGCAAGGGCGTACTCCACCAGTCGCGGGGCAGGTGGCTCGAGCAGGGTCCGCACGCCGAGGAATGCCAGGTAGGGGTGGGCGAGATCGGCGGTTGCTGCGTTGAGCCGCAGCCCTTCGGCGCCGATCGCCTGCGGGTCGATGACCTGGAGCCAGCGCTCATAACCTGTGCGCGCCGGCTCGGCGCTGCGCAGGTCTTCGAGCCCGAAGGCGGCGGCGGTGTCCGGCGGCAGCATGTCGAGCAGCGGACCGACGCGCGCCGGATCGAGCGGGTCCTGGCTCGCCATGACCCGCTTGAGCCCCGGAGTCGGCGCGAGGCGGGCCTCCGCGGTCGGGAGGTACGCCGACAGGTGCCCTGCGAGCATGCCTTGCTCGAGGATCACCGCCACGATCAGCAGCGGCAGCAGGGCACGCACCGTGGAGCTCGGCGCGAGCCGGATCAGCACCTGCGCGCCGAACGCGGCCAGCACCGCGAAGGCGAGCGCCGCCAGGCCCGCGACCTCTGGGAGACCGGCCGCGTCGAGACCCGGTAGGCGCACCACGAGGCGGCCGACCGGTGCCGCGGCGAGCGCGGCGAGGCTGATCGCCGCCCCCGCCGCCCACAGCATCCCCGCACGACGCCGCGCGGCTGCACCGAGGGCCGCCAGAGCGAGGGCGACCAGGCCCGGGCTCAGGCAGGCGTCGGCATAGGGGACGTTCCCGAGGCTTTCCGGCGGGTGGTAGGTCTCGACCCGTGGGCTGCCCCAGGCCATCGGGTCGACCAACAGCTTCGCGACCTCAACCCCCCAACCGGTTACCGGACCCGCGCGAGGCGGCTCTGGGGCAGCTGTTACGAGCGCCAGTGCCGGGGCCAGGATCGCGGCCGCGAGCGCGGGTGCCGCGAGCTGGACCAGCCGGCTGCGGGTCGCCGCGCGGCCGGGCAGCAGTGCCCACGCCCCTGCGACGAGGCCCCCGAGAACCGTGACCGCAGGATCGCCCGCGGCGAGGAAGGCGAGCCATGCCAGGGTCAGCCCGAGCAGTCGTCGCCGCGGCTCGGGCGAGGATCGGGTGCGATCGACCGCCCACAGGAGGAGCGGAAGCGTGGCCAGGGCAGCGCTCGAGGGCAGCGACCAGCGGGCCACCAGAGGTCCCGAGAGGGCGTAGACGGCGCCGCCGATCGCAGCCGCCAGCTCGCCGGTGCCGAGGCGCCGTGCGAGCAGCCAGAGTCCGACGAACGCGACCACCAGACGGGCCAGCACGAGGGCGTTGACGAGATGGGTCTCGGGCACCCACGGCACCAGTGCAAGGGTGAAGGGCCACAGCAGCCCGCGGTCCCAGCGCAGCGTCCCGGGTCCGCCGGCGGCTCGGCTCGGGTCCCACACCGCGGTCGCCAGGCCTTCCCGACGGAGCTCCAGCAGCTCCGGCAACACCCGAGTCGCGACGGGGCGCAGGGCCGGGTCGGTGGCTTCGACGGAATGCTGGGTTGCGCGCCACGGTGGGGCGTCGAACAGTGTGTCCAGGGGCGACATCACCCGGGTCCCGAGAAGGGTTGGGAAGAACACGGTCACGAGCACGAGCAGCAGAGCACTGGCGGTGAGCGCAGGGAAGCGACCGCGGGTGCTCACCGTCGGACGGCCTCAGGTTCGGGGTCGCCGTCGAGGCCGGGGAGGAACGGGATCATGGCCATCGCCGGCACCGTCGCCGCGAAGGTGAAGGCGAAGAAGAGGGTGAAGCCGAACGCGGAGGCGAGGAAACCGGAGACCACGCCGGCCATGGTCGCCGAAACGGTTGCCAAACCGGTGGCGATAGCCATGTGGGCGGCCTTGTGGGCTGGTCGCGTGGTGCGCATCACGAACACCATGAACGCAGCTGTCCCGAGCCCGGCGCCGAACGCCTCGATCACGATCAGGCTGGTGACCAGGAGCAGCGGCGGTGCGGACGGGGCAGCGTCACCGGTCATGCCGACAGTCTGCCACGCGAGGGCCATGTAGAGCAGGTTGAGCAGGTTTTGCGCGAGGACGAAAGGCCAGATGCAGCGCCTGAGGCCGTAGCGCGCGATCAGCGCCCCCCCGAGGACGCCGCCTGTGATCGAGGCCAGGATGCCGAAGGTCCCATAGGCAACGCCGTACTGCGCGCGGGTGATGCCGATCGACGACAAGAACGGGTAGGCCATATTGAGCAGGAAGGACTCCCCGCTGCGGTACAGGGCGAGGAACGCCAGCACCACACCGACCCGTGGACGGTCGAGGTAGTCGACGAAAGCGAGGGCATAGGTGGAGTGCGACGCGTACAGGCGCCGCTTCAGCGCACGCGCGCGGATCGCGGTCACGGCCATGGCCGTGAAGAGGAGCAGCAGGATCCACTGAGGAAGCGAGACGCGGGCGAGAACGGCCGCCACCGGAGCGACCGCCGGGCGGCTCAGCAGCCAGCGCGCGCCGAGCCCGATCGCCGCCGCGCCCGCGACCACGCCGAGCGTGCGCGCTGAGCCGAGAAAGGCCAGCAGCTCTCGGGCGGGGCGGCGCGGAGCCTCGGCGCGGGGCAGCTGGGACGCGTGAAGCGCGAGCAGGAGGCCGAGCACCGCCGCCGCGAGGCCGAATCCTGCCGGCCACGATGTCCAGCCGGAGAACGCCACCACGACGCCGGAGCCGAACACCAGGGCGAGCCGGTACGCGCCCGCCTGAAGGCCGACCCACCGTGCCTGTCGGATACGGTCGAGTGCCTCCAGGTAGTAGCCGTCGATGGCGATGTCGTGGGTGGCGGAGGCGATCGCGATCAGCAGGAAGAGCACCGCCACGATCCCGAGTGGCGAGGCCAGGCCGGACGCGAAAGCAGTCACCGCGACCAACGCCGCGAGCACCGACTCGGCGGCGATGATCCAACGCCGCTTGCTGGAGAAAGCATCGACAAGCGGTGCCCAGAGCAGCTTGAGGGTCCACGGCAGGCCGTACAGCGAGGTCAGCCCGATCGCCTGCAGGCTGGCGCCGGCGTCGGTGAAGAAGACAGTCGAGATACTGCGCACCAGGGAGTAGGGAAAGCCTTCGGCGAAGTAGAGGGTCGGGACCCACCACGCGAGACGGGCGCGTCCTCCCGTGTCGACCTCGTTCATGGATCGCCATGGTAGCGGAGTAAAGAAGCAAGACGCGAGACGCGAGAGGCAAGACGTAGGGGCGGAGC
>CAZQYU010000064.1:0-8547 GCA_964597585.1 uncultured Thermoanaerobaculia bacterium | reverse complement strand
TCGGCCATGGACTGCGCTCGCCGCTCCTCCGCTGCGGACAGCTCGCCGGGCTCGAGGGTGACGCCAAGCGCCGTAGAGAAGCCACGGGTGACGGCGTTCTCGAGCTCGCCGCGGCCCGGTTCGCGTCCGAGCTGCTCGCGAAGGGTGGTGACGAATGGCCGCAGGCCGCTGTCGTCATCGAGGCCCATGCTCCCGGCCTGGAAATCGGCGTCCCAGTCGAGCAGGATCGCGCCGTGCTGGAGAACCGCGCCGCCGTGGGTGCGCATCGCCGAGCCGATCAGCTTGCGCCCGGCGACGACGACCTCGCCGCCCGCCGGGGCCTTGAAGCACGGCACCACCGACCGCGGACCCGGGAGCACCAGATTGACGTCCCCACCGGTGAGCTCGGTGGCGACGCCGAGGGCGGCGCAGGCAGCGACGAGGCCGGTGCAGATCAGACGGTAGGCCTCCTGGAGCGCGGACGGCAGCGGTCCGCGGCCGAGCGGGGCGGCGACCGCGTAGGTGAGCTCGAGGTGATGCAGGACGGCGCGGCCACCGGTCGGCCGCCGCACCACGTCGATGCCGGCCGCTCGGCAGAACTCGAGGTCGGCCGCGTCGGTTCCCTGATGTCGCCCGAGGCTGAGACACGGCGGCCGCCAGCCGTAGAGGCGCAGCGTCGGCGATGCCGTTCCGGCCGCGGCGCCCTCGAGCAGCACCCAGTCGCGGGACATGTCGAGTGCGCCGGGCAGGTCGCCGTCGAGCACCAGGCGCCAGCGCAGCTCGTCGTCACCCGCGACGATCGGCACCACCGTCTCAGCCGCCGGCCGGGTCGGCCGAGCCGGCCCATCTCTGCCATGCCGACTCGACCGGCTCTCCGCCGCTCCACAGTGCCCTGGTGAAGCTCTCGACCCAGGGGTCGAAGCCGGGGACGACCCGCAGGTTGTCCTCCTCGGCGAGGGTCTCGGGGTCCTGGCGCAGGCGTTCCACAGCAGCAGCCGCCCTGCGCAGCCGCCAGCCCAGGGAGCTCTCCTCGTGGGACTGGTCGAGACGGCGCGCCCACAGACGCAGGAGTGCCGCCGTCCGCGTCGCCCGGGTGTTGTCGATCTGGGACACCAGGCAGGAGATGACCGGCTCCATGCCGACGCGCCGCAGGGTGACCCCGGCCCGGCGCTCGAGTGCGAGCAGGCCGCGGCTCACGTCGGCGTGGAAAAGCGCGTTCTCGAGCCGGTCCTCGAGGCCGGTGCCGTCGCAGCCGTCGAGGATCCGGTGGCGGTCCTTGGGTGTCAGCAGAAGCGGCGCCGCGACCGCAAAGGTCGCCCCGGAGCGCTCGAGAAGCTCGATGCGCCGCTCGACCTCGGGCTCGGCACCGGGGAACGGGAACAGGCCGAGGACCGCCCCCCAGCGCCGCGAGTGCCACGTCTCCGGGAGGTTGAGCTTCTCGGAGAGGGGGGCCGGCAGGACTGGTAGCAGCGCGGTCACCGGGGCATCCGCGGGAAGGTCGGAGAGGCCGACATCCTCCGGTGTCAGGTTCGCATCGTCGAGCACTACGAGCACGGCGCTGCCGCGCTCGACCAGCAGCGGCACCAGGTGTGGGCGTTGGCTGAGGACACGGGCGAAGGCGATCGCCCGCACCGGATGCCGGGGGACCGACTCCTGTCCCGGCAACACGCGCCGCGGGGCGTCCTCCCACACGACGCCCATCCGGATCGGGTCCAGGGTCACCTTCGGACCGGGCAGGTAGCCGGGCCGGACCGCATGGGTGATCGGGAAGAGGTCGGGGTAGGCCGGTTCGATGCGACGCATGCTACGGCCCCCCGCCGAACATCCGCTCAATGGCGCCGCCCGAGCTGCCGCCGAGGCGCCGCGCGACGTACTTCGCGAGCACGTCGGTCTCGAGGTGGACGCGCGCGCCGACGTGAAGCCCGCCGAGGGTTGTGGCCCGCAGAGTCTCGGGGATCAGCGCGACCTCGAACCAGGCCGGTCCGACGCTCGCGACGGTGAGCGAGACGCCGTGCACGGCGACGCTGCCCTTCTCGGCGATCTCGGCCGATTGGGCTGGCGGGAGCGCGAAGCGCCAGCGGGCGGAGCCGCCCTCGTCACGGATCGCGAGCACGCGAACGACCGCGTCGACATGGCCCTGGACGAGGTGGCCGCCGAGACGGTCGCCGAGACGCAGGGCGCGCTCCAGGTTGACGCGCGTGCCGGGACGAAGGCCGCCGAGCAGTGTCCGTGCCAGGGTCTCGGGCGAGAGGTCGGCGGCGAAGCTGGCTGCACCGGGATCGAGGACGGTCAGGCACGCGCCGTCCACGGCCACACTGTCGCCGTGCCGGGGAGTCCCCCCGTCGAGCCAGGAGGCCGCGACCTCGAGACGCGTCCCGGACAAACCTCGCCCGACACTGCGGACCGTGCCGACGGTCTCAACCAGTCCGGTGAACATCGACCTCCTCCGGACGAACCGCGACCAGCTCGAGGTCGTCGCCGTGGCGGGTGACGCGCTCGATCGCCAGGCGTGCGGCGTCGGCGATTTCGGCGACCCCGCGCCCACCGACCGCGGTGGGGGCGGCGCGGCCTCCGATCAGCATCGGTGCCATCATCAGGACCACCTCATCGACCAGACCGGCATCGACGAAGGAGCCTGCGACCTCGCTCCCGCCCTCGACCAGAACCGCCACGGCGGGCTCGGCGGCAAGCGCCGCGAGCACTGCGGGCAGGTCGACCCGCCCGTCGTCGTCGGCAGCGACCTCGAGCAGACGTACGCCGGTCTGGGCGAGCGCCAGGCGACGCGGCGACGGTGCGTCCGCGGTGTGCACGAGCACGGTCGAGGCGGGGTTCTCGGCCACGATCCGGGCGGTCGTGGGCGTTCGTAGGTGTGAGTCGAGCACCACTCTGAGGAAGCGCTCGACCGGGTTGAGCCCGAGGCGGCGGGTCAGGCGCGGGTCGTCGGCGAGCACCGTGCCGATGCCGACCAGGATGGCGTCGTGCTCCTCGCGCAGCTCGAGCGAGCGGCGGCGCGCCGGCTCGGCGGTGATCCACTGGGAGCGACCGGTGTGAGTCGCGATGCGGCCGTCCAGCGACACCGCTGCCTTGAGCGTCACCCAGGGACGGCGATCGACGGCCCAGCGTCGGTAGCGCCGGTTGAGGCGGTCGGCGCGATCGCCGAGGAGGCCGACCTCGACCCTGAGGCCGGCTGCACGAAGGCGCTCAACGCCGCCGCCGGCGACGGGGTTGGGATCTCGGCTGGCGATGACGACCCGACCGACTCCGGCGGCAATGACAGCGTCGGCGCACGGCGGAGTGTGACCATGGTGGGTGCATGGCTCCAGGGTGACGTAGAGCGTGCCTCCCCGGGCGCGGTCCGCGGCTTCCGCGAGCGCCAGCGTCTCGGCGTGCTCGTGCCCCCAGGCGCGGTGCCAGCCCTCTCCGACGAGGTTTCCTGCGGCATCGACGACGACCGCGCCGACCATGGGGTTGGGCGAGGCCCCGTACCGGCCCTGCCCGGCCAGCTCGAGGGCGCGCGCCATGCAGCGCGTCTCGCTTTCAGGCGCCATGGCGGTGTCGGGTCACGGCCCCGTCTCCAGGAGAGCACCGACGAACTCACCCGCGTTGAACGGGAGCAGGTCGTCGATTGACTCGCCGACCCCGACCCAGCGCACCGGGAGGTTCAGGGTGTCGGCGATGGCGAGGATCACACCACCCTTGGCGGTGCCGTCGAGCTTGGTCAGTACGACCCCGGTGACTCCCGCGGTCGCGCCGAAGCGCTGCGCCTGCTCGATGCCGTTGGAGCCGGTCGTGGCGTCGAGCACGAGCAGGACCTCGTGGGGCGCGCCGTCGACCTCACGGGCCGCGACCCGACGCACCTTCTCAAGCTCCTTCATCAGGTTGGCGCGGGTGTGGAGTCGGCCCGCAGTATCGACCATGACCTCGTCGAGCCCGCGGGCGCGGGCGAACGCGATCGCGTCGAAAACCACGGCGGCCGGGTCCGCGCCTTCGGCCTGACTCACGACCGGGACGTCGACCCGTCCCGCCCACACGGCAAGCTGCTCGACGGCCGCCGCGCGAAAGGTGTCCGCAGCGGCGAGCACGACCCCGGAGCCGGCCTCGCGCGATCGCTTGGCGAGCTTGGCCACGGTCGTGGTCTTGCCGGTCCCGTTGACGCCGACGACCAGGGTCACCTTGGGACGCACGGCGGGGGCAGCCGGCGGATGCGCCCGCTCGGCCCGCTCCATGAGCGCGAGCAGGCGTTCCCGCAGTGCCGGCCGCAGCTCGGACGAGTCCGTGAGCTCACCCGCCTTGACCCGGCTGCGGAGCTCGTCGGCGAGGCGCAGCGAAAGGTCCACCCCGGTATCGGCGGCGATCAGCGCCTCCTCGACCCGGTCGAGATGCTCGGGCGCGATGGGACCGATGCGCCGGAAGGCCTCGCCCGCCCGCTCGAGGAACTCGGTGTGGGTCATGAACAGGCCGCGTTTCAGCTTATCGAGGAAGGATCGTGCCATCGCCCCTCCTGCGGACCCGCCGGTCAGGCGATCTCGCGGGCGAGCACCTCCGCCGTGCGCTTGAGGAAGTACATCGCCTGTGCCTGGGAGCCGGTGCGGTCCGAGACGAGCACTAGATAGTATCCGTCGGGGAGGGCGGCCGTCAATGAAACCAAGCGATCGCCGGCGATGGTGTATCCGTCGATCGGACCGGCGGCGATGGCCTCGGCGAGGCGCTCCATGTGCCGCTTGAAGATGCTGTGGTAAGCACCCTCGACCTTGAGGTCGTAGGGATCGTTGTGGCGCGTCACCCAGTCGATCGCTTCGCCCTCGTCATCGAGGAAGATCGCGCCGACGGCGTTGGGGACGTCGACCAGCAGGTTGGTGAGCAGGTAGTTGAACGGCATCAATGGCCCTCGAGCAGCTGACGGGCCTGATCCGCGAACGTCGAACCGGGATCTGCGTCGATCACATGCTGCAGCTGGGTGCGGGCCTCCTCCACGCGACCGGCCCGCATCAGGAGACGGCCGAGCTCCAGTGGAGCCTCAAGCCGTTCCGGGAACTTCAGCCTGGCCTCCTCGAGAAGGTCGATGGCGCCGGAGATCTCACCGCGCTGCTGCGCGATGTCGGCGAGGCGGAGGTAGGCCTCGAAGACCGGCGTCGGGGCGAATGCCGCGCGGCGGAAGTTCTCCTCTGCCGCTCCGGTCTGACGCCGCTCGAGGTAGGACATCCCGAGGTTGTAGTAGACCTCCCAACGGTGGGGATAGGTGGTATCGGCGAGCACCGCGACGAAGTCCACCTCAGCAAGCTGGTACTTCTTGAGTGCGAGATAGGTCGCGCCCCGATTGTTGCGGGCATCGGTGAAGGAAGGGATCAGCTCGAGGGCCTTGTCGAAAGCCTTGAGAGCGTTCTCGTAGCTCTCCATTTTCAGGTAGCACAGCCCGATCATGTTGTGCACGGTGGCGTTGCCTGGGGAGTGGGCGTCGGCCTCCTGGAACCGCTTGAGCGCATCCTCGTAGCGGCCTTGCTGGAGCAGCACCGAGCCCTGCCGCATGAGTGTGAAGGCATACAGGGGGTTGCTGGGCTGGTCGGCGGCGGGCTTTCCTGATGCCGAAGGCGACGGCGGGCTCGAGCTGGAGCACGCCAGGGTACCGAGGATTGCGAGCACGGCGAAGAACTGCCTCATTGGACCTCCTCGACCACGGCCGGTCCGCCGGCGTCCTGGGACGGCGGCGAGATGTCTCCAGCGGCGATGGCCGCCATCAGCGCGTTGAGTACCTGCGGGTCGAACCGTGTCCCAGACATCGCCCGCATCCGAGCCATGACGAAGTCGAAGCTCTTGGCTTCCTGGTAGGGCCGAGTCGTCGTCATGGCGTCGAATGTGTCTGCGACTCCGATGATCCGGGCGACGAGAGGGATGTTCTCCCCTTTGAGGCCGTCCGGATAGCCGTTTCCATCCCACGTCTCGTGGTGGTTGCGGATGCCCGGGATGATGTCCTTCAGGCGGCGGATCGGCGCCATGATCTGGGCACCGATCTCGACGTGTCGCCGCATGATCGCATACTCCTCGTCGGTGAGCCCTGCCGGCTTGTTGAGGATGCCGTCGCGCACGCCGAGCTTGCCGACGTCGTGGAGGATGGCGGCGATCCGGACCCGGAAGATCTCCTCGGATCCGAGGCCGAGGTGGCGGGAAATGGCCATCGAGTACGAGCTCACCCGCTCCGAGTGACCGCGGGTGTAGGGATCCTTGGCATCGATCGCTGCGGCGAGGGTCCGGATGGTGTCGAGGAACAGCTCCTGGTTGTGCCGCAGCGCCTGCTTGAGCCGGCGCACCAGGTTTTCGATGCTACCCGCCATGTTGTTGAAGTTGCCGGCCAGGCGGGCGATCTCGTCGTGGCCGGCGACGTCAGCGCGGACCGCCAGGTTTCCCTCGGCGATCTCCGAGGTGACACCTGCGAGATTCTGGATCGGTCCGGTCAGCCGCCGGCTCATCAGGAATCCGACCGCCAGCGCGACGAGCGCCGCGACCGCCGTGATCAACAGGGTCCGCACCTGCATCGAGCGCACCGTGGCGAACGCCTCGGCGACTGGTCGCTCGACGACGACACCCCACCGCGGCCACTCCACCGGCGCCAGCGAGCCCAGCACCTTGCCCGCGGTGAGGTCGATCGGGTGTGGATAGACCCGGGTGATGCGCAGGGGCTTGGATCGGAAGTCGCGCACCAGCGGCGAGTCGTTGAGGCTGCGCCCGACGAGGTCGGGTCGCGACGACACGACGACCACCCCGTCGCTGTCGATGATGCTCACCAGCAGGCCGGCATAGGTGTTGTCGAGCAGCCGCTGCTGCAGGGAGGCGAAGTCGATCACCGCCTCGAGCGTGCCCCACAAGCGATCGTCGCTCGAACGCAGTGGGTAACCGAGCACTGCAACCGGAGCCACCGGCCGCGGCAGCGTGACGTGCAGGTCCTCGAACTCGCTTCCGGTGAGAGCGACGCTGTGGGCGCCCTCGAGAACCGCGGCGAGCGCCTCATCGGCCGGTTCCGGCAGCTGGCGGGTGCGGACGAAGGTGCCCTCGCCCTCGGGGTCGAGGATCTGGAGGTGGAGGAAACCCTGGTTCCGGTTGGCCAGCGACTTGAGCAGCGCCTCGGCGGCATTGGTGTCGAGCGCGGAACCGGCCTCGAGTGCGCGGACAGTGGCGCGCAGCTGGGTGCGGTAGCCGGAGAAGTAAAGGTTGACTTCGCTCGCGAGGCTGACGGCTTGGCGGGTGAGGTACTGTTTCTCGACAGTCGTCAAGTGCTCGCGGTTGTGCGAGGCGAGCAGAAGCCCGACGAGCGTCACCGGCACCACCGTCACGAGCACGAGGGTCGCCGCGATGGGATAGGTGAGGCTCGAGCGAAAACGCGCCAGCAATCCCATGTGGACCGACTGACTCTATCATAAACGCTTGATTGCATTTCTCGCCGGCATGACGGCTGCCCAGCGGGGGAGACTGCAACCTCCGGTGCCTTCTTGAACTCGCTCGCACCTCGCTCGAGGCTCTGCTACCCTCCGGCGGCGTGGCAGCCCACGTGGAGGGTGATCACATGAGCGACACCGGAAAGCCGCCCGTCGAGCTCTGGCGCGACATCTCACGACCGCTGTCTGCCGCGACGCCGGTGTGGCCCGGGGACAGGGCGTTCTCCCTCGAGCTGCGCCGCGACGGTGAGTGGACCAACTCCGCGATCGCCACGACGTGCCACGTCGGGACCCACCTCGACACCCCACGGCACGTCGACCGCGCCGCCCCCGGGCTCGACGAGGTGTCCATCGATCAGCTGATCGGCCCGGCCGAAGTGGTCCGCGCCGCACCCGGCGCCGCAATGATCGGCCGCGCAGACCTTCCCGAAGGCTGGCTGCCGTTCGCCGCCCGAGTCCTGTTCCGCACCGACAGCTACCCGCTCGACGCTCCCCTCGACTCCGGCTTCGCCGCCCTCGACTCCGAGCTTGTCGAGTGGCTCGCCGAGCGCGGTGTGGAGGTGATCGGAATCGACACACCGTCGGTCGACCCCTTCGACTCGACCGCGCACCCTGCCCATCGCGCCCTGGCGCGCCACGGGTTGGTGTGGCTGGAGAATCTGCTCCTCGCAGGGGTCGAGCCGGGGCTCTACGTGCTGGCCGCTCTGCCGCTGGCCGTGGTTGGCGCCGAGGCCGCGCCGGTGCGTGCGGCGCTGCGTCCGGTGACTCCGGGAAGCGGCGGGCGCCAGTGACTGCCGGCGCTCCACGGAGCGTCCTGGTCACGGGCGCTTCGTCCGGCATCGGCCTGGCGACGGCGCGCGCGTTCGCGACGCGCGGTCACCGGGTCGTCGCCCAGTACCGCTCGCAGCTCGGACCGGTCAAAGCGCTCGCCGAGGAGCTGGGCAGGGACCGGGTCATCCCGGTCGCGGCCGACCTCGCCACCGAGGCCGGATGCATCGCGACGGTCGCCGCTGCGCCCAGCCTGGACGTCGTGGTCCACTCCGCCGGGATCTGGAACGACGGCGCGATCCGCTCGCTCGATGCCGAGACCCTCGAGGAGATGTTCCGCACCAACACCTTCTCGGCCTACTACCTGGCGCGC
>CAZQYU010000063.1:0-13539 GCA_964597585.1 uncultured Thermoanaerobaculia bacterium | reverse complement strand
CTCGGGGTCTACACGCCGAGCGTGCTGACGATCCTCGGCCTGATCATGTACCTCCGCTTCGGCTGGGTCGTCGGCAACGTCGGTCTGCTGGTGACCCTGTTCATCGTCGTTCTGGCGACCTCCATCACCGCGATCACGGCACTCAGTGCGTCGGCGGTCGCGACCAACATGAGGGTCGGGGTCGGCGGTGAGTACTTCATGATCTCCCGCAGCCTCGGCCTCGAGCTCGGGGGCGCCATCGGGATCCCACTGTTTCTGTGCCGGACGCTCAGCATCACGTTCTACAGCTTCGGTCTTGCCGAGTCGATTCTCGCGTTCTGGCCGGCATCATGGGGCGCAATCCCGGGAGTCGCGACGCAGCTCCTGACCGCCGTTCTGATCGTGGCGATCATCGCGATCTCGGGCAAGAGCGCCGAGCTCGCGCTCAAGCTCCAGATACCGATCATGATCGCGGTGGGCCTGTCGATCGTCGCCCTCGCCCTCGGCATTGCGGCCGGAGGCGTCCACGCGCCCGAGCTGATACCGACCTACCGAACGGCGCCGGCCGGCTTCTGGTATGTGTTCGCCGTGTTCTTCCCCGCCGTCACCGGGTTCACCGCCGGTATCGGAATGTCCGGCGACCTGCGCGATCCCCGCCGGTCGATCCCACGGGGGACGCTGCTCGCGGTCATGACCGGCGCGCTGGTGTATCTCACCATCCCGGTGCTGCTCTCCGTCTCGGCTCTGGTGACCCCCGACGAGCTTGCCGACCCCGGCATCATCTGGCTCCAGATCGCGGTGCTCGGACCGTGGCTGGTCTTCCCGGGCCTGTGGGGCGCGATCCTGTCGTCGGCCTTCGGCAGCGCCCTTGGCGGACCCCGGGTGCTCCAGTCGTTGTCGCGGGACGGCCTCGCCCCGGCGTTCCTGTCGCGCACTTCGCGTACCGGGCAGCCGACCATCGCAACATGGGTTTCGGGGGCCATCGCGCTCGCCGCGGTCACCCTCGGCGGGCTCAATGCAGTCGCGCAGTTCGTCACGATCCTGTTCCTCACGCTGTACGTCACCATCAACCTCAGCGCGGCGATCGAGAACCTGGTCGGCGACCCTTCCTTCCGGCCGACCATCCGCGTGCCGTGGTGGGTTTCGCTGGTGGGCTCTCTCGGAGCGATCGCGGTGATGTTCCTGATCAGCCCGGTGGCGTGCATCGCGGCAGTGGTGCTGGAGCTGCTCCTGTACCTCTACCTGAGGCGGCGCGCGCTGGTCCGCGAATGGGGCGACGTGCGCGCCGGCATGTGGGTCGCACTGGCTCGGTTCGCGCTCATGAAGCTGCGCGACAATCGGACGGATCCTCGTAACTGGCGCCCTCACATCCTGCTGCTTGCCGGCGACCCCGGTAAGCGGATCAACCTGGTGCGGCTGGCAAGCTGGTTCAACCAGGACCGCGGCATTGTCACCGCCTGTCGGCTGATGACCGGGGACCTCCGCGAAGGTGCCATCGAGATCGACCAGGTGCGTGCGGAGATGGAGAACGAGGTCCGCGACGCCGGTCTGACGGCTTTCTGCGAGGCCCACGTCGTGCCGGACTTCGAGCTCGGGGTGCTCGGCATTGCCCAGGCCAGTGGCGTCGGCGAGCTCCAGGCGAACACCGTCATGTTTGGCTGGCCCAGGCGGCGCGAGCGACTCGCGTCCCAGCTACGGCTCATGCGCGCCCTGGCCAACGCCGGCCGGAGCACCGTCATCAGCCGCATACGATGGGCTCACGAGCCGGGCCAGGAGAAGCGGATCGACCTGTGGTGGGGCGGACTGCAGAACAACGGCGACCTGATGTTGCTGCTCGCCCATCTGCTGCGCCTCAATCCCGAGTGGACCGACGCCCGACTGACGGTTCGCTCGATCGCCCGCAGCAGAGCCGAGCGTGACAGCCAGAGCGCCGGCCTCGCCGAGCTGCTCGCCGAGACCCGTATCGACGCCCGCACCGAGGTGCTTTTCGAACCCGATCCCCACCGCGACGTAGCCGACATCATGCACGCGCACAGCGTGCGGGCGGACATCGTGTTTCTCGGCCTCATGATGCCACCCTACGGTGAAGAGACGCGCTATGCGGAGCGACTCGAGCAGCTCACGGAGGGGTTCCGCACCACGATCTTCGTCCGCAACGCGGGCCGTTTCGCTGGCGACCTCCTTTGACTCGCAACATGCCTGGAAGTGCAGCGGAATGCTCGCGGGCGAGTTTGGTGCTACCCATCAGAACACATGAGCCAAGGGCACAAATCGGCTCTGGGTCCGGACCGGTGACGTCAATGCATAGACTCTGAATGCTTCGCGATCGAAGCCCGGCCCTTCGGTGGACTTGGCGACGAGCTGGCGGCAGGTGCCGGGCAGGAGAGGAGATCGAGACCATGCGAGAGCTGCCACCCAGGCGAGGAACCGCGCTGACGGGGCGAGATGCGGGTGCGACCCGTCGGCGGACCGAGACCAGCGTTTCGGGGCCGGCGAGATGAGCCGGCGCCCCTCTGCTCCGGTCGAGGAGCGCGTGGCGGCCGTCGGCCGCCTTCGTGGCGAGCGCGATGAGGCCACGGTCGCCGAGGGACTTCGAGCCGGTCTTTGCGACCCGAGCGCGCCGGTTGTCGCGCGGGCAGCGCGCCTGGCGGTCGAGCTCGCGCGCTCCGACCTTGCCGAAGAGCTGACTGCGACGTTTCGCCGCTTCCTCGACGACCCCAGGGCAAGAGATCCTGGCTGCGCCGCGAAGACCGCGCTCGCCGGAGCCCTCGTGGACCTCGAGCTGCCCGAGATCGAGGTCTTCCGCCGCGGCATCCACGTCGTCCAATGGGAGCCCGTATATGGCGGACGAGTCGACGTCGCCGCCGAGCTGCGCGCCCACTGCGCGGTCGGCCTTTCGGGGACCGCGGACCAGCAGGTCATCAACGACCTGGCCGATTTGCTCGCCGATCCCGAGCCGGCCGCGCGCTCGGGGGCGATCCGCGCAATCGCGGCGAGCGGCCGGCTGGAGGGCCCGCCCCTGCTGAGATTCAAGGCCCGCCTTGGTGACGACAACCCGGAGGTCCTCGGCGAGTGCTTCTCGGCGCTGCTCGCAGTCGATCCGGAGGGTTCGTTCAACGTGGTTGTCGACGCACTCGACAGCGAGGACGACGCAGTCGCTGAGGCGGCGGCGCTAGCCCTCGGCGGATCCCGGTTGGAGCCCGCATTCGTGGTGTTGCGCGATGCAGCCGAGAGGTTCGTCTGCGGCGAACGGCGCAGGATGATGCTCACCTCGATCGCACTGCTCCGCCTGGACGTCGCCGTCGATCACCTGCTCGAGCTCGCGATGGACGGCCCGATAGGAACAGCCTCGGATGCAGTCAGAGCCTTGGCCGTGCTTCGGCACGACGGGGATCTTCGTCGCAGAGCCGAAGCTGTGGTTGACAGACGCGGCGACCCCGTCCTCGCAGAGGCGCTCGCCAGCGGATTCGCCGACTAGCCTGCGCCACACCTCGAGATCAGCGTCTTCCATCCCTCAAGCTTGACCACACTCCACTGCCCCTGCAAGACGGGTTGGCCTCCATCTCCCCACCATCTCTCTACTGTGGGTGCCGGTCTGCAAGCGATCGCCGGTCCTTTCGCGACTCGGTGCCGAGGACGGAGCAAGTCCGCGCGGAGTCTTAGCCGTCGACCCGGAACACCACCGCGCCCTTCCACTTCGCGGTCGCGCTGGTCCGGTACCGGAAGCTGGCCACGCCGGTGTCGTGACGCTCTGCGACGCACCGATCACAGCGCAAAGAGCCGGTGGCTTCCTCTCATGCGGACGGGGGTCCGGTGTCGGGCACGGTCCCCGATCCAAACAGCTCCTGTGCTTGGCTCGCGGTCCGGAAAACCTCCAGCACTCGCGAAGGAGCGGGCTCGGCAGCCGGCTCGGCGGTGGCTTCCTTGGCGCCCTGCACGGTGGTGCGCATTCCGCGGGCGGCAGTCGTGAGCAGGCCGAGCTTGCGGAAGGTGTCGTACCAGAAGGGACCGCCCAAGCCGATCAGCACGCCGCCCAGCGCCACCGAGAAACCTCGCAGGACGCCGGACCACCACGGTCCACCTTCGGTCCACGCCGCTGCCGTCAAGGGCGACGCGTCCCAGCCCATCGGGACTCCGGCGGAGCCGAGCCTGGCGAGCTCACTCTCGAGCTTCTGCCGGTGGTCGGCGAGGACCTTTTCCAGATCCTCGGACGAGTCCGCAGGCTGTGCGTCATCGCTCGGTCGCGCTCCGCGTACCTGCTCCAGCGTCGCAAGCTGGCTCTGGAGCTCTTCGGCCACTGCGTCGCCCGCGTCGATCATCGCGCTGCGCACCGACTTGTCCTGAAGGAAGGTCCTGAAGATCTTCACCGCATCGACGTTGAGACCGAATGCCACCACCAGCGCAACGACAACCGAAAGCAGCCGCGCACGACGCGTGAAGTACTCGCTGGCGCTCGCACCCCAGTCCTCGTACTTACTGGCGAGATCCTCGAGAAGTGTCTTGAGCTGGCCGGAAGCCTGGCCCTTCGCCCACGCCGCCACCGCCTTACCCTCGGCGGTTTCGGCAAACCTCTCGATGAACTCCAGCGTGGTCAGGTTCTTTTGAGTGGTGGACCGAAGCCAACCCTGGACCCAACCCTTCAGCCAGTTGCCCGTGACAGGTTGGAATCGCGCAGCTGTCATCTTCGAGACAAACGCCGTGCGGGTGTCGTTGCCGCCGCCCGCGAGCCTGCCGAGTCGTGGTCGCAGGTATTCCGTATAGAGCCCCTCCACCAGGACCCGTAGACCTTCCTCGCGGGCCCCCAGCACTCGATGCACCGTTTCGACCAGCACCGAGACCACGGTTGACATCACCATCATGAGCACTGCGAATGCGAGTGTCGCCTCCAGCCAATCCATCGCACACCTCCAGATCCTCCGGCTGCGGTCCTGCACGCCGACGCGCGCCGCGTCCTCTCACCTCGGCGGGCGGCTACCGATCTCGACCTTCGGCCGCGGTCCGCCCGAAAACGGACGTTCGGAGGGTGCCTCACTCTCACCTGGCCCCGGAGGCATCTCTTCGAGCATCCCAGCAAAATCCCGCAGCGCTGCGATGGCCTGACGAGCGCACTCGAGCTGGCGCCGGGACTCGAAGCGATGGACCGGCGGCGCTGAGAGATCGGAAAGGAGCTGGTCGAGGGACCGGTCGCCAGCCAGGGGGTGGTCCACAGAGCCCTTGAACTGCCTCAGATACGTCGCAAGCCCTGCCATCGCCGATCGCAGGCGCGTCCACCGATGGCCGTCCCATGACAGGGCGGCGTTGTCATCGTCTCCGGTGAAGCGGTCTCTGAGCGAAATGCCGGCGGCATTGCCGCGCTCCACCAGGCCGCGGATCGTCTCGCTCGGCATGGTGAGGTTCATGCCGCCCTCATCCGGACGGAGCCAGATCTCGACGACCCGATCTCGGTAACCCGGGAGACGCAGGTAGCCATTGTCGTGCCAGACCTGTGCGCTGCGGAAGATCGCGCCGGCAAATGCCACGAACTGCTTCACTGGCGACTCGACGCCGTCGAAGGCCGTCCACAGGTCCGCGGTACCGTCACCGGGTCGAGCAATCATGTAGGTCAGGAACTTCGGATCAACACCGGTGCGAGCCGGGCGGCCCGATTCATCGATGTACTGGAGGTTGATCGCCAGGGTCGGCCAGCTCGGGAAGAGGGCGTCGAAGCCTGAGATCGGCAGGTTGCTGGTGATGCCCCCGTCGCTGAACCAGACCTTCCGCATCGGGGAGCCGGGAGCATTGTGGTCCACCGCGTAGAGCGGAATCAGGGTGAAGAGCCCGGGGAAGCTCAAGCTCATCCGTGCGGCCACCACAACCGGGAGCTTCTCTCCGACCGGCAGGGGCAGTCTCCCGTCCACCCGCAGCACATCACTCGGGATCTGGCCTGCCTGCTCGACGAGGTAGTCGACGATTCTCGAGGGGAAGAACCTCCTCCATTCGCTCGGATCGAACGCGAAGATCCGCGTACCGGTCAGGGGTAGCTCCATCGGGCGGCCGAATGAGATGCAGGTCGTCACCGCCCTCAGGTCGATCGAGGGCGAGCCGACCGCCTTGAGCGTGTCTCGCAATGCTGGCGGGACCGGAGCCTGCCACAGGTCTCCGAAGGTGAGAGGGGTGCCATCCTCCTTGCCGGCGATCCTGTCGATCGTCCCCGCCAACCACTCGGTGAGGGGCGGTATCTCCTCGGGCCGGACGGGATTGCCGTTGGCCATCCCCGTGCACAGTCCGAAGCCGTTCTCGATCAGTGGCTGCAGCGTCTTGCGGTGGCGAATCGCCGCCCAGACCGCCCGTGTCTTCCACCACACCCGTGACAGCCATGGGGCTTGAGCCAGGCCGAGAGCTGAGAGGAACAGCGCAAAGAGACCCGCGGTCTCGCGGTCAGGACGAAACAGGCCGGTCAGAGACCCGCCACCGAGCGTCCCCGGGAGCTGCTCCAGAAGATCGAAACCACGACCGTCCCCGGAGTTCCTCCGTCGATACTCGGCGGCCGCCGCGGCGCAGGCCGCAATAGCGCCCGCCGATGACCCACCGATACCCACGAGATGGAATCGCTCGGCAATCCGACAGATGGCAGGCGGGTAGAGAATCCCACTCGTGATCCCACCCTTCATCACGAGGTCACAGCAACGGTCGGCCCTCGAGTAGTCGCTCACGATTCGCCTCCTCCGGGGCATTCGGCATGGCTCCGCCGTGCCCTCGACCGCGCGGCACCAGCGACCGGGCGGTCACATGCTCAGCGGGTGACCAGGTCACGGCGCCGCGCCGGTCTCGACCTGGCCTGCGGTTGCTGCTCTCCTTCGAGCGCCCGGACAGCGCCACCCCGTGGTCGCTCGCGGTGGGTTGGGCCAGAGCGGGCGTCTCAACCGAAGACAAAGCGCGAGCCCTGGTACTCCACGACTGCGTGGGGATCGATGCCTTGCTGACCCGAAACGAGGTCGAAGACCGCTCTGAAGAAAACGAAGTTGACGAGCGATGACGCCGTGAGACCCTTGACGAGCGGCGCTGCCGCCTGAAGGAGCCTCTGCTGCAGCCCGCGCAGTCCGACCAGCATGTCGTCCGCAGTCGTTCCCTTGAGCGCGCCCTTCATCTCGCCGAGGGTTCCCAGCGTGTCGCGGAAGGCGTTCATCCAGAGCCACTGCTGGTACAGCAGTCTCGTGCGGCGAGGGCCCCACCCGATGATGCGGCGGCCCCGGCTGTCGACCGGGGCCCAGCCCTGAAGCCTCAGCTCGCTCTCCTCTTTGTGTGCAGCCCGCATCTTCTGCTCGACGGACGGCCAGAGCAGGAGGGGCGTCACCCCGTCGCCGCTGTCGAGCCTCTCCAACAGGTCGTCGGACTGGAACTCGTTCAGGGCGAGGGCAAACGTCAGCCTTGCCGACGAAGGATCGATCGCCGCGAGCGAGGCGATCGCCGTCGCGTCCAGTGCCAGGAGTGCTGTTGCCGAAAGGGTGCCGTTGAGCTGCTCGTCGCCACTCAGTGACACGAGCTCTGTCGAGATCGACGTCGTCGGCGGAATCACACCCATGGCAATCAGCCTCTGCTCGAGCTTCGACAGCTTGTGGCCGGCGACCTTGAACTCTTCGGTCAGCTCGAGTCCCGCGGTCGTCCCGGAGAGGGTGCCCCCAGACCCACCTGCCGCGATGCTCGCGATCACCCGGCTGTCCGCGAAGAAGGTCATTGTCCTCGACGCGCTCCCAAACAGGTTCAGGTTCCTGGTGTTGCTCACTTCGCCGTGCACACCGATAGTCACGTCGCCTGACGGAGAGATCTGCATCTCCCAGTCCTGAGCGAGCAGCGATGCGTTGTTGAAGGCAAAGCCGAAGGCGGTCACGGCGAGGCTCGACGAGATCCGACACTGTCCGCGTTCGACCAGAAGTCCGTCCTCCAGTTTGACGGCACTGGTGTTCAACGCCGCGAGCCGTGTCGCTTCGGTGAAGTCGCCGAGGAGCATCCGCCGAAAGACCGCGGGCTCCGCTGCGGGATCGATGTCGAACACCAGGAACGCTTCCCGTCCCTTGGACCGCTGCCGAGCATGCCCGACAGTGATGCCGACCTTCACGTCGGCCGCCTTGGCAAGGTTCTCCTCGAGCCGCTGGAGCGCGCGCCGGTAGCGCCGGATCAACTCGCGCAGCATCTCCTTGAGCTCATCGGCGCGTCCGTCGATGTTGCCGAGAGCCCGAGACACGCCCTTCAGGCCGGCCTCTTTCAGGAGCTGCTCCGCCCGGTCGCGGAGGTTCACGTCGAGCTTGAGCGCATCCAGAATCCTCTGGAGCTCGCTGGTCAGCGGCGCCTTCTTCAGGAGAGCTTCGAGCTGTCCATCGACCTTCGCTTCGAGCAGCTCCTTCAGTCGCGGCACGCCTTTCGTGACGGCGGCGTCGAGATCCAGGACCAGCTTGTCGAGCTTTGGGAGAACCCTCGCGAGGATCGAGCGACCGATCCGATCGAGACCTGTGATACCGACGGTGGCGCCGACCTCCACCCCGAGCCGGCGTTCCGAGGCGACCGACTTGTGGAGCTCGACTCGGACCCGACTGGAGTTGCTCGCCGACGGGCATACCAGGAGGTCGAACGCACCCTCGAGCATGTGCGAGAACTGCACTGAACCTTCGAAGCCGGTGTCGACGTTGAGGATCTCGTCGACGGCGAGGGCCTTCTGCGTGACTCGTGCAGTCGAGAGGACGTTCTGGGAGAAGGACAGGCCACCGTCGAGCGCAATCCTCCCGACGAAGTTGAGGTGGACCCACTGATCGGGAATTCGCACCCCGCCTGGCCCGACGCGGAACCTGAGGTCGCCCCCGTCTCTCAGCCTGAGCGGGAGATCAAACCCCGTGAGGTCCGCAAACAGCGCGTCGAGCACTCGCTCTCTCCGTTGGTGGCGAAAGAAGTTCTCGAGCAGCAGACCGCACCCCGCCTGGACGCCGATGCTCCCGGCGACAGCACCGAGGTTTCCTTTCGCCCCGACGTTACCCTCGAGCTGACCCTCGACCCCGATCCTGAGCACGACCTCGTCGCTCGGGTCGAAGCGGATCCTGCCCTCGAGCGCATCCCCGTCCGAGTCCGCCTCGGCAAAGGCCTTGAGCCGGCCGCCGATTGCCAGCTCTCCGGTACCGAGATTCACCTCGCCGTGCTGCTCGAACGGAAGGTCAATCGTGGTCTGAGTGCCGAGGTCGCCGAGGCTGCTCTGCAGAAGTTCGAGCAGGTCGCCGAACCTCTCCAACCGCTTCCGAAGCGTTGAGCTCGTGAGGCCCACGTCGGCGAGGATCGTGTCGATCAGCGCTGCTTCGGCCTGGTCTGAAGAGCCGGCAAGGTATCGGCGAAGTGTCTTGAGTGCCGCGTGCGGGTCACCGACCAGCGTCGACAAACGCCGGACCAGGTCCAGCACGCCGGTCTCCAGGGATACTCCTACGTTTCCGAGGCGCATGAGATCCACCGGCCACCTCCCTGAGATCTGTTTTCAGAACTTGATTACAACTTAGAGCGCGAAAGCACAACTGTCAAGATTTCTTATAAAAAGCAGGCCTCAGCACTCGTCGGCCATCGCCGTGTAGCTCTCGTCCACCCAGGCTTGACGCCCCTTATTTTGCGAGTTAATATCAATACCAACTCAAACGTCGCGTTGGGAAACTCGACCCATCCGCAGGGTCGTTCGAAACCGGCTCAGGGGCATCCCCCCGGAGGCCGCAGGATGGAGAAGATCGCGATGCAACGTCGGATCCGAGGTGCCTCTTCCCTGCTTTTCGGCATCAGTGTCATTCTGGTCGCGGCGAGTTCCGGCACAGTGGAGGCCGGCGTCCAGCAATGGACGATCGGTGGGCCGCCGGGCGCGGGAGTCGAGCAGCTCGCGATCGATCCCAGCTCCCCGACAACCCTCTACCTGGCCGGCCACGGGATCTGGAAGACGACCGATGCCGGCTCTTCCTGGACCCGTCTCACCTCGGGCCTGACCTCGACCAATCTGTGGGCCGTGACCGTCAGCCCTGCCGATCCTTCGATCGTTCTGGCCGGAAGCTTCGACGCCGGGGTCTTCCGCTCCACCAACGCCGGCACGACCTGGACCCAATCCAGCCAGGGGCTCCCCGGCACGGTCGTCCTCTGCCTCGCCCGAGATCCTGCGACATCCTCGACCGTGTACGCCGGGCTGCGCTACCACGGGGTCGGCAAGAGCAGCGACGGCGGCATGACCTGGAGCCCCGCCAGCAAAGGCATTCCGGGCAACGAGTCGGTGACCGCGCTCGCCGTCGACCCGAGCTCACCGCAGACCATCTTCGCCGGGACCTACGATGGGCTCTTCAAGTCGATCGACAGCGGCTCGAGCTGGAACCCGGTCGCCGGCGGCCTGCCCGCCGTATCGATCGCAAGCGTGGCGGTCGACCCCTCGAGCTCGGCCGTCGTCTACGTCGGAACGGAGGGTAGCGGCCTGTACCTGAGCACCGACGGGGGCGCGACCTGGAAGCCCGTTGCCGGGGGCCTGCCCGAAGGCGTCGAGGTCGCCAGCATCGCGGTCGACCCGACCAACACGGCCGTCATCACTCTCGCAACGGACGGGTACGGGCTGTACCAAAGCACCGACGGCGGCACGACCTGGAGCCCTGCAAGCAACGGTATCCAGAGCATCAGCGTCGCCAGTGTGGTTATCGCGGAATCGACGCCTCGCGCCCTCTACGCGGGAACCTACGGCGAGGGTGTCTTCCGGAGCATCGACGGTGCGGCTTCCTGGAGCCCCGTCAACGGCGGCCTCAACGCCGGTCGTATCCAGGCGGTGGTGGTTGATCCCGCCGGCGGCGGAAGGCTGTGGGCCGGGACCTACGGCGGCGTGTGGAGGACCGATGACGACGGCGGCAGCTGGTCGTCCCTGGTCGCCGGCATGCCGTATGTCGAGGTCGACTCCCTCGCGCGCGATGCGGGCGACGGCGACACCCTTTATGCCGGAACGTGGCGTGGCCTCTACCGAACAGCAGACGGCGGGACGACATGGACCCGCACGGACAACGAGGCGACGCTCGAGGACTTCGAGGCCGTCGCGACCGACCCAGCGATCGCCGGCCGCGTCTACTCGGGGAGTTCGGAGGGTCTCAAGGTCTCCGAGGACGGCGGCTCGACCTGGCACCAGCCGGCAACGGGCCCGATCGACATGCGCGTACTCTCCTTCGCCTTCGACCCGCAGGCGCCGTCCACCCTGTATGCGGGCGCGTGGCAGGGCATCTTCCGCAGCGACGACAGCGGCGAGCACTGGACGTCGAGCCTCACCGACCAGACCGTCTGGGACATCGCGATCGACCCGACGAGCTCCTCGACCCTGTACGTCTGCACCTATGACGGCGTCTTCAAGAGCGCCAACGGCGGCAACTCGTGGCACCCCATCAGCAACGGGCTCACCGCTAACTACTGTTGGGCACTCGCCGTCGATCCGAGCTCGCCCCAGACCGTCTACCAGGGCAGCGGGGCCGGTGTGTTCCGGACCACCGACGGGGGAGCTGGCTGGGCACCCTTCGCGGGGCTCGAGGAGTACGGGATCTACGATCTCGCCTTCTCGCCGAACCACAACACCTTGTACGCAGCCACCGGCGGCGGCGGTGTCGCGTCGTACAGCTTCAGCGGCTCGGCGTGCTCCCTGACATGCTCCGCAATCGTGCCCGAGGACTCCACGGTCGACTCCGAGGTCTACTTCCAGGCGGACGCTGTCGCCAGCGGATGCATGGCCTCACCGAGCTACGAGTGGGACTTCGGTGACATGTCCACGCACGCGTCCACGCAGAACGCGAGCCACCGCTACGCGTCCGCCGACGCCGTGCTCTGGTCGCTCACCGCAAGCGCCGATGGCTCGAGCTGCCGCTCGAGCGGAACGATCAACGTCAAGCCACGCGCCACCTCGTGGTTCATCCCCGGTGTCGCCCACGCGCCAGGTGCGGGCGAGACGACCTGGAGGACCGACCTTGCTGCGGTGAACAAGGGATCGGGCCAAGCCTCCGTCACGACCACGTTCATTCCCTACGACGGAGACGCCATCGTGGAGCGGTCCTTCATGCTCCAGCCAGGGCAGGCAATGGAGTGGCACGACGTGTTGGTCGCGCTGTTCAATGTTTCGCCGGAGAGATCGACCAAAGGTACCGTCAAGCTGACTTCGATGGAGCAGGTCTTCGCCACCGCCCGAACCTACAACCAGTCCGACAAAGGGACCTTCGGCCAGTACCTCCCCGCGCTGCCAGCCCAGCCGGCCTTCGCGCTCACCTCGTCCGCCGGCCCGGACATCGCTCGCAGCGACGAGCTCGGCGTCATCCCTCACCTCAAGAAGACCGCGGACTTCCGGACCAATCTCGGCGTCCAGAATCTGGGCGAATCCCCCGTCACCATCGAGATCCGTCTGTGGGACAAGAACGGCATTCAGCTCGGAAGCCCATGGACCGCGACCGTCCCCGTCGGCCACTACCGTCAGCTCGACGACGTCTTCGCGGTAGTCGGCGGCGGCAGCCCGGCGATCGCCTACGCGACCGTGAAGGTCACCTCGCCCGACGGCGCGGCGTGGTTCTACGGCTCGGTGATCGACAACGCGACCGGTGACCCGACCACGGTCCCGGTGCTGCGGCCCTGGGACGGCGGCCGCGAGATCGCCGGTATCGCGCACGCCCCCGGAGCCGGTGGGACGACATGGCGCAGTGACCTCGCCGCGGTCTACCTGGGAAGCGGCAGCGAGGACTTCCAGCCGCGCCTCACCGCCTACGGAAGTGGAGAGACCGTCGAGGGTCTCGCCTCGCTCCCGGCCGGCGGAACGGCAGAGTGGCGCGACGTGGCAGTCAGCCTCTTCGGTCACTCGACGGACGACACCGTCAAGGGCACGTTGGGCATCGACTCGCTGAGCGGCCTCTACCTCACAGCCCGCACCTACAACCAGGGATCGAAGGGAACCTTCGGTCAGTACCTGCCCGCCGTCACCGCCGCCGAGGGTTTCGGAAGGGGCATCATCGGGATCATCCCCCAGCTCAAGAAGAACGCCGACTTCCGGACCAACGTCGGCGTGCTCAACCTGAGCCCGTTCGAGGTCGTGGCGGCGATCAAGCTCTACAACGGCTCGGGCGACCAGATGGGCACGACACGCAACCAGCCGGTGCCGGCCAACGAGTACTTCCAGGTGGACGACGTTTTCGCGGCGCTCGGCGCGGGCAACCTCGACGTCGCATACGCGACCGTCGAGGTCATGACCGACGGCGGCCGCATCTGGGCCTACGGCTCGGTGATCGACAATGCGACGGGCGACCCGACCACGATTCCGGCGCTGGTGCCGTAGCACCTCGCGCTGCATTGACCCCCGGTCCACTTGCGCTGGATGGACCGTCATCGCCGGTTCACTGCAGCACGAGCTGCTTTCATTCGCTTCGCGAATGGGGGTTAGGGTCGAGGAGGACGGCAGACGTGCAGGGCAGGTTCGCTCGACACGGAAAGGAGAGCGCGCCGTGAACAGCGAACCGCGCCCCTGTTGGAAACCCCGACGCGCAACGCGCGTCAAAGGCATTGCACCTTCAGGGGCCC
>CAZQYU010000062.1:0-13771 GCA_964597585.1 uncultured Thermoanaerobaculia bacterium | reverse complement strand
GCAGCCGAGGCCGCGGCGCCGGTGGTCGCGGCGCTGACGCCGGCCGCACGGGGCGCAATCCTCGAACGCGCGAACGCCCTGATCGTCGAGCGCCGCGAGGAGCTGGCCGCCGCGATCTCCGAGGAGGCAGGGAAGCCGATCGGACTCGCCCGCGGCGAAACGGACCGGTGCGCCGACACCTTCGCGGAAGCCGCACATGTCGCCCGCCACCCCGAGATCGAGACCCTCGACCTCGGAGGCTACGCCTCCGGCGCCGGACGCCTGGGGCTGATCCGCCGGGTGCCGGTAGGACCGGTGCTGGCGATCACGCCCTTCAACTTCCCGCTCAACTTGGTCGCCCACAAGCTCGCCCCGGCGGTCGCGGCCGGCTGCCCGGTGGTGCTCAAGCCGGCCAGCCAGACACCGTCGCCGGCGCTTCTGCTCGCCGCCATTCTCGAGCAGGCGGGGCTGCCCGCGGGCGCCTTGTCGGTGATCCCGAGCCGCGGCGCCGACGCCGAGTCTCTGGCGGCGGACGAACGCTTCCGCCTGCTCACCTTCACCGGCTCGATGGAGGTCGGCTGGCGTCTCAAGCAGCTCGCCTGGCGCCGCCGGGTCTCGCTCGAGCTGGGCGGCAACGCCGCCGTGATCGTGGATTCGGACGCCGGAGAACTCGACGCGATCGCGCGACGGATCGCATCCGCGGCCTACGGTTACGCCGGCCAGTCGTGCATCTCGGTGCAGCGGATCCTGGTCCACGAGGACCACTACGTCGCGATGCGCCGTGCGCTGACCGAGGCTGCCGAGTCGGTCGCGACCGGCGACCCGGCTGCGGACGCGACGGTGTGCGGTCCGCTCATCGACTCGGGCAACGCCGAACGGGTCGAGAGCTGGGTAGCCGGTGCGCGCGCGGCCAAGGGCCGGCTGCTCGCGGGCGGCGAGCGCGAGGGCAACGTCATCCGGCCGGTGCTGCTCGAGGAGGTGCCGCCCGACGAGCCCGTCTCCTGCGACGAGGTCTTCGGCCCGGTCGCGGTGCTCGACCCCTACGAAGACCTTGCGCAGGCGCTCAACATGGTCAACGACTCGCGCTACGGCCTCCAGGCCGGGATCTTCACCTCGGACACGGGCAAGGTCCAGGAGGCCTGGGAGAAGCTCGAAGTGGGCGGCCTGATCCACAACGACGTACCCACGTGGCGCACCGACCCGATGCCCTACGGCGGCGTCAAGGGCTCCGGCGTCGGCCGCGAGGGCCCGCGCTTCACCTATCGCGAGATGACCGAGGAGCGCCTGCTCGTCCTCCGGCGGTAGCCGGAGTAAAGGGTGAAGAGAGAAGCGTGAAGAGTGAGCCGGGAGAGACGAGCCTGTGGGGTCAGGCCCGTGCGGCTGCCTCGACCTCGCAGTCTCTTTACTCTTGACTCTTCACTCTTGACCCGAGGCGGCGCTCGCGACGCGAGCGCCGGGGCGGCGGGGCGGGGCGGCGGCGACCTCGCCGGTGATCACGAACGCGAACGGCTGACGGCCCCACCGGATCGCGTGGGCCGAGACGCGGACGGTCCACGTCCCCGGGCTCGCTGCCGGCAGCCACACCACCTCGAGGTTGTTGAGCCGGTCCGGCTCGCCGCCCGCCACCGAGACGCCGTTCGCGAAGGCGTTGCCGAGGAAGGTCCCGTCGGGTCCGGTCACGGTCAGGTCGAGGTCATTGACCAGGTTGACTGCGGCGGCGGCGCTCGACGGCGGGTCGGTCCAGGCGAGCACGACCTTGAGCGGTCCCTCGGCGGCGAGGCCGACGGGCTCGACGAACGACGTATCCCCGGCTCCTGAGAAGGCCCGGCCCTCATCGCGGACCGACAGGCGCAGCAGCGAACCCGGAACCGGCAGCGCGGTGTCGAGCCGGACCAGCCCCCAGCCCTGGTCACGCGACGGGATCGGCGCGATGTCGCCGCAGCCGAGGTGGGACAGATCGACTGCAGACGCGACCACGGTCGCCCGCACCAGGGCCGAGGACGGCTCGAAACCTCGACTGGGGCTCGGGACGCCGTCCGGGGCGCGGCCTTCGACGAAGAACTGACGCACCAGGGCGGCCAGCCCGGCCACGGTCGGGGCGGCCATGGACGTCCCGCTCGCAAATCGGACGTCGCAATTGTCGGTCTCCACGTTGGCGTCCGAACGCGCGGAATGCACGTCGGTACCCGGGGCGACGACGTCCGGCTTGATCCGCCCGTCCTGGGTCCAGCCACGTGACGAGAAGCCGGCAACGCACAGCGGGTTGTCGTCGCCGTGCTCGGTCGCACCGACCGCGATCACGTTCTTTCCGGTTGCGGGCGAGCCCACGGTGTCGATCCCGGCGTGGCCCGCGTTGCCGGCGGCGAACAGGACCACGGCGTCGCGGTGAAGCCACACGAAGCGGTCGATGTCCGCGGTGCGTTCGGTATAGCGGTTATGGGGCGTGATGTTCTCCTCGTCGCCCCACGAGTTGGTGTGGAGGCGGGCACCCTGGATGCGGGCCTGCTCGAGCACCGGGCAGAGAGGCAACAACGGGCAGCCGAGACCGGGCAGATCGGCGCAGTCGTCGGTGCGCGTGCCGCCGTCCTGGATCACCAACCGCGCCGAGATCGCCATGCCGTCGAGACCGTCTCGCACGCCGTGGACTCCGCCGTCGCCCGCCGCGCTGCCGGCGACGTGGGTGCCGTGTCCCTGGTCGTCCCAGCGCCCGGGGCCCGGGTCAGGCCAGTCGAGGTCCCACAGGAAGTCCACAGCCAGGACCTTGCGGTGGGTCGGCGACACCTCGGTACCGGCGGGGCCGCTGACGGCGGGCGGGCCGTACTCAGGGTCCGCGAAGTAGCAGCTGTCGGCGTCGAGGCCGGTGTCGATCACCGCGATCACCTGGCCGGTACCGTCAAGGCCGGCGAGGTCCATCGGCAGCACCCCTGGCAGCCCGCTCTGGCACTGCCAGGCAGAGGCGTCGTTGGTGAGCCGCGCTCCGGGGAGGACATCCGCCCAGACCAGCCCGTCGATCTCGGAGAGAGCCGTGCGAAGGGCCGCGAGCTTCGCCGTCGGCACGCGCACGCCGAGCTCGGCGAGACGCCCGTTCGGGCGGGTCCAGGCGAGCACCGCGCCCGCGTCCGCGAGGCGTTTCGCCGCAGCTGGGAGGAGCTTCTGCCGTGACACCGCGACCGCCACAGGAACACCGCCGGCGAAGCGGTCCGCATCTGCCCCATCGAGCGAGGCGAGAACCGGCAGCACGGCCTGGCGCACCGTCCAGGCGAGCGCCGCGGGTGCTCGGTCCGCGTCTGGGATCGCTTCGGAGGGGCCGTCGACCAGCAGCGCGCCGTCGCCGAGGACGGCCAGCACGCGACCGCCGTGGGCCTTGATTGATGCGACTGCGGCGGCCGTGTCGTGTCCCGCGACGACGACCACGCGGGGCCCGTTGGCGTCGTCGGGAGCGAGCCGGTCGGGGACCGGAACGAGGAGCCGCGGCAGCCGTACCGGCTGGGAAGCCGCGGCGATCGCCGCGACGCACAACGGGAACAGCACCGCGAGAGCTTTCCTTGCCACGACTCGCCCTCCTCCGCCCGACTCTGGAATAATACCGGCATGGCTAATCCTGACCACCTCACCCGTCTGCGCGCGGGCCAGTGGAACGAGTGGCGAGCGGCTCACCCCGGGATCTCGCCCGACCTCATCGACGCACCTCTCGCCAACAGCGACCTCTCGGGTCTCGATCTGAGCAAGGCCCACATGCGCGGCGCGGACCTCTCGGGAACGAACCTCGACGGCGCGAACCTCACCCGGGCCGTGCTCGAGGGCAGCACCTTGGGCGGCGCGTCGCTGAAAGGCGCGCGCCTGGACTGGGTGCAGCTCAATTTTCTCGACATGTCCTTCCTCGACCTCACTCGCGCTTCGCTTCGCGGGGCGAGCTTCCGCGGCGCGATCCTGACGCGCGCCACACTCCGGAACGCCGACCTCGGCCAAGCCCAGCTCGAAAGCGCCGTCCTCGACTACGCTGACCTCACCGGCGCCGACCTGTCGGGAGCGTCCCTGCGAGGCGCTCGGTTCTCCGGCACCGTGATGCGTGGGGTCAGGGCGAACTCGGCGGTCCTGGAGGGTGTCGAGCTGCTGCAGCTGGCGATGGAGAGTGCGGATTTCTCGGGCGCCATCGCCGACAACGCCCAGCTGCGCGGCTCGAAGCTCGACCACGCCAATTTCTCCGGCGCCTCGCTGCGGGGCACGAACCTCTACGAGTGCTCTCTGGTCGAAGCGGTGTTCGACGAGGCCCAGTGCGAGGGCGCCACATTCGGCCACGCCAATCTCGAGAGGGCGCGGCTCGTCCGGACCAACCTCTCCCGAGCCGACCTGCGCGAGGCGAGCCTGCTCCACGCCGTCCTCGACGGCTGCGTGCTCGCCGGAGCGTTCCTCGTCAAGCTCGACTTCCGCACGCCGACGCTCGGCCGCCTGTCGTTCGCCACCGCCGACCTGCGCAAGGCGGTGTTCACCAGCTGCGAGCTGCGTAGTGCGGACTTCCGCGAGGCCAACCTGGAGGAGGCGGACTTCCAGCACGCCAACCTCGAGGGCGCCGACTTCCGCAAGGCGAAGATGGCCGACGCGAAGCTCCGCCATGCGAGCCTCAAGCAGGCCGACCTGTCCGATGTCGAGGCCCAGGGTGCCGACCTCTCGGGCACCAACATGATCCTGGTCACCGCCCGCGGAGCGAAGCTGATCGGCGCCGACTTCCGTTTCACCGACGGGGTCGGCATCGACCTCGAGGGTGGCGACATCCGGTGGGCCGACCTGCGCAACGCCGACTTCACCAAGGCCAACCTGGAAGGGACGCGGATCTGGGGCGCTCGCATCCGCAAGACCAAGCTGCCGCCTGCCAAGCTGCAGTGGCTACTGCTGCTGCGCGTCAGCCAGTTCTTCCGCCGCTTCCAGTCAAAGGCCGAGAAGCTGCGCGAGACGCGGGAACGAAAGCGCGTTCGTGAGGTCGCGGACCTCGTCCGCAAGCGCGAGGCGACTCGGAAGCGCCGTCACCGCTAGCACCCTGCGGTGCAGGGGCCCTTCGAGGCGTGAGGCAGGTGCAACGTCGTGCCGGGCCTCTGCACCGCAGGCTGCTTTCGACGAGCTGCGCTCGTCGTGTCAAAGGGCTCATCGATCGGCAGCCGTGCGCCGGGCCTTCGGCGGGCGTCCCCCTCGGCCTCTAGCCACCGCCCGGGGTGCCCCCGGTAGGCGCCACAGGCGTCCGTCCGCGTAGCACCACCACAGCGCCCGAGATGATGATCATCGCGCCACCGAGCAGGCTCGCTGCATCCGGCACCTCGCGCCAGAACAGCCACCCGATCAGCGCCGAGAACACAATCAGGCTGTAGCTGATCAGCGAAACCTCGGCCGCCGGGGCGTGGCGAAAAGCGGCGGTGAGCCCGAACTGACCGCCCGCGGCGGCGAGCCCGATGCCGACCAACCAGGCCGCGTCAACCGCCGAGGGCAGCGTGAAGTTCGGCACCACCACCGGGAACAGCCCGACCACGGAGACGAGAGAGAACACGAACACGATGGTCTCCGGCGGCTCCCGGTCGCGCAGGAAGCGGACCACCGCGTAGGCGCCGCCCGCGAACAGGGCGGAGCCCGCCCCGACCAGCGCCGGCAGCACCTCGAGGTCGAAGCGAGGCTTGATCACCAGCAGCCCGCCGGCGAAGCCCGCCGCGAGCGCGACCGCGGTGCGGGCCGTGATCGCCTCGCCGAGCGCGGCCGCGGCGATCACCGTGGTCACGAATGGCGAGAGCTTGGTGAGCATGGAGGCGTCGGCGAGGAGGAGGTGGTCGACGGCGTAGAAGTAGCATGCGACGCCGCCGATGCCGAGCACCGAGCGCAGCAGCAGCCACCTGAGGTTGCCCGGCCGGCCGAGCAGCGGCCGACGGTTGCGGCGCACGAGCGCGCCGGCCACGAACAAGGTGACGAGATTGCGGAACAGGACCTTCTCGAACAGCGGCACGGCGGGTGCCAGCTTGACGAAGGCGGCCATCGCCGCGAACGACGCGGACGAGGCGAGCATCAGCGCGGCGGCGCGGGGGCGGTCCTCCACGTCAGCGACCGCTCGCGCCGCCGCTGAGCGTCTGGCCGGCCGGCCTCAGAAGCGGTGGCCGATGCCGATCCCGGCGATCCAGGGGTCGATGTCGACCCCGACCGTGTCGAGGGTGCCGCCGGGGACGCCTGCAAGCTTGATTTCGACGTTGGTGGACGCCTTGATGTACTTGAGGTCGAGGTTGAGGAACCAGTTGGCGCTCAGGTCGATGTCGATCCCGAGCTGGGCAGCGACGTTGAGCCCGTCGCTGAAGTCGAGGTTCGAGACCCCGAGGTCGCGCAAGGTCTGGCTGGTTTCATACTTGTAGAACGTGGCGAGCGTGACGCCGAATCCGAGGTAGGGGCGGGCGGCTCCGCCGGGCATGAAATGATACTGCAGCGTCACCGTCGGCGGGAGCAGCCAGACGCTGCCGAGGTCGGCTCCGTCCAGAGCACCGCCCTTGGCCGCGAGGTCGTGGCGGGCGGTGGCGAGCACGAGCTCGATGCCCCAGTTACGCTCGAACATCCAGGTGAAGTCGATCTCCGGTGCCACCGCTGAGTCCACGGAGACCTGGCTGCCCGTGTCGCCGATCAGGGTCGAGCTGTCGTCGGGCGAGATGTAGATGGCGCGGACCCGCCAGAACGACTCGCCGGCCGACGCTGCCGAAGGCAGCGCGACGAGACCGGCCAGAACGAGGCAGCACGCAGCGCAGAGGGTCGAACGACGCATGGCGATCTCCTTTGCTGTCACGGCGCGGTACCAACGGTCACCGGATGAACTGTGCCTGTCAGCCGCTCACCGCACAACCGGTAGTCCCGCTCTGTTCGACGACCATTCGCCTCATGCTGGCAGAGCGTACCGCGGCTCGTCAACCGTGGGGGCCCTGAAACGCTCATCCACGGGCACGTTACAATCCGCCGCGCCGGTCCGGTCGGCCGGCGGGGGGAAACATGACGCGTCACGGATCCGGCCTCGACGACGAGACCCTGGGCTTTGTCCTCGACACCTTGAAAAGGGTCACCGAGCGGCGACTCGGCAAGGCCACCCGCCTCGCTCTCGACGACAGCGAGGAGTTTCCGATCGACCTGGTCAAGGAGATGCTGGGTCCGGAGATCGGCCTTCACCTGCTCTTTCTCCCCGAAGATGTGGGCGGACTCGGTGGCGGTGCCCGTGATCTGTTCCGGGTCTCCGAGGAGATGGCGCGGGTCGATCTCGGTGTCGCGACCGCGTTCCTCGCGATCGCGCTCGGCATCGACCCGATCCTGGTCGGCGGCACCGACACCCAGCGCGCCCACTGGCTGGGCCGGATCGCGGAAGAGGGCTGGATCGTTGCCTACGGCGTGACCGAACCCGCGGTGGGCAGCGATGTCGCGACCATCGGGACAGTCGCGGAGCCGATCCGGAACGGGTGCGGCGACGTGACAGGCTACAAGCTCTCCGGCACCAAGCAGTTCATCACCAATGGCGGCGTCGCCCGCCTCTACACGATCCTCGCACGAGCACCCGGTGGGCCGTCATTCTTCGTCGTCGAGCGCGACCGATCAGGGGTGTCGGTGGGGGCACCGGAGCACAAGCACGGCATTCGAGCCTCGAACACGACCCAGGTGATCCTCGACGGCGTCGAGGTCCCGGCCGATCATCTACTCGGCCTCGAAGAGGGCCACGGCCTCGAGCAGGCGAAGCAGGTGTTTGGCTACACCCGGCTGATGGTCGCGGGTTTCGGCGTCGGTGCCGGCGAGGAGGCGCTCTCGCGAACGATAGAGTACGGCCACGACCGGCTCCAGTTTGGCGAGCCCCTGTACGCCAAGCAGGGCTTCACCCACAAGCTGATCGTTCCCCATGCGGTGCGGTTGGAGGCTGCCCGCGCCTACTGTGAGGAGGTAGCTGCCAGGCTCGACGGCGGGGAGGTCGGGCTCCAGGCGGAGGGATCGGTGGCCAAGTACTTCGCCACCGAGGCCGGCAATGCCGCGGCGGACGCTGCGCTCCAGGGCCACGGGGGTTACGGCTACACCCGCGAGTACGAGGTCGAGAAGATCCGCCGCGACGTGCGTATCACCACGATCTACGAAGGCACGTCGGAGATCCAGCAGAGCATCATCGGCACCCACCGCTGGCGGGCGGTGGTGCGGACCAAGGGCGGCTTCTACCGCGAGCCCGCCGCCGAGCTGCGCTCTCTCGGTCCCGGCGGAGAGGCCGCCTCGTGGGCGGCCGAGGCGCTCGCCGACCTCATCCTGGCGGCCCATGCGATGCGTTTGCCCCGCGAGCAGTGGGCGCTGTTCGAGATTGCACGGCTGGTGGCGGAGGTCGAGACGGCGAGCGCCCTGGTCCGCAAGGCGGTCGCGGCCGCCCCGCCGGTGCGCGAGCTGCTCGAGCCGTGTGCGCAGCTGCACGCTGCCGGTGCGGCGCGCGAGGTGGCGGTCACCGGCCAGCGGCTCGCGCGCGCGCGCGACAGTTTCGACGCGGCCGCCGCAACCGAGCTGTGCGGACGGCTCGACCTCAGTCGCGCACTTGCGTTCGGTGCCGGCGAGCTCGACGAGATGGACCGGGTGGCGGCCGCACTTGCGAAGTAGCGGTCCAGTCCAGCCAGGAGCCAGAAGAACTTCAGTCGATGTCGTTGTCGTTCGAGGACGGTTCGGCGGTCCAGTACTCCTCGGAGAAGAGCTTCGTGGTGAGGCGCGAGACCGGCGATTGTCGGTCCTTGCGGCCCCCCTCTCGATCGTCGCGTGTGGGCACTGCCAGGCTCGCCTCGGCGGTGGAGAACTCATCCAGCACGCGGTCTTCGATGACCTTGCGGATGTCGGAGTTGAGCGGATGGGCGATGTCGCGGAGCTGTCCGTTACGGCCCTTGCGGGCGGGCATGGTCACATAGAGCTGGCCTTCCCGCCCTTCCATCACGCGCAGGTCGTTGACCATGAAGCAGTCGTCCAACACGATGCTGGCGAAGGCCCGGACCTTGCCGCCCTTTGACGGGCTGATGCGAACCTCGGTGACTTCCATACTCTGCCTCCCTACGAGGGAATCTCCTCGACCGCGAGCCGTGCCCGGTCCCGACCAAGGGTGCGGCCGACGTGGACGCGCCAGCCGCCGGCCAGCGACTCGGCCGCCGCAGTGGCTGAGCCGGGCCGCTCGAACAGGGCGTAGACGGCCGATCCGGAGCCGGTGACGGCGCAGCGCACAGTGTCGCCCAGGCTACCGAGCGTCTCGAGCGCCTCCCCAACCTCCGGCCAGCCTTCCAGCACGACCGGCTCGAGGTCATTTCGCAGCCGGGACCACGGCGGCTCCCCGATGAGCCCGGCAGCATAAGCATAGACGGTTGGGTCGGCCGGGCGCCACTCGCTCGGGGCGTCGAGCCGCCGGTAGACCTCCGGTGTCGGGGCGGCGAGGCGCGGCGTCAGCAGCACCAGCCCGAGCGTGGCCGGGTCGGGCAGCGGGTAGACCTCCGAACCGCGACCGACCCCGAGCGCGAGCCCGCCGACGAGGAAGAATGGGACGTCGGAGCCAATCCCGGCGGCCAGCTCGAGCAGGCGCTCGAGCCCGAGCTCGAGCCGCCACAGCCGGTCGAGCAGGACCAGCGCGGCGGCCGCGTCCGCCGAGCCGCCGCCGAGCCCTGCGCCGGTGGGGATGCGCTTCACCAACGAGAGGCTCGCCCCGGGCTTTCGCCCGGATGCTGCCCACAGCACTCGCGCGGCCGCCGTCACCAGGTTGTCGTCACCTGCCGGAGCGGCCTCCTGCGGTCGCACCTGGAGCATGAGCTCGCCGTCCGGTGCCGGCTCGGCGGTGAGCTCGTCCGCGAGGTCGATGCTCTGCAACAGCGTTCGCAGCTCGTGAAAGCCGTCCGGACGCCGCCCGAGGACCTCGAGGTGAAGGTTGATCTTCGCCGGTGCGCGGACCCTGAGACGGCTCATGCCGGGTCCGGGTCAGGTGCAGGGCAGGTGGGCAGGTCGGGCTCCGCCGGGAGCCGGCGGTCAATCACCCACTCGATCCGGACCAGGACAAGCTCGGCGCTGCGGCCGTCGACGTGGTGGAGCTCCAGCCGCCCGGGAAGGGCGCCGGTGTGGCGGTCGAGCTCGATGGCCCAGCTCCCGCCGGCGACGCTGACGACCCGCCACGGATCCTCGGCCAAGCCGACGCGGCAGCTCCAGCCGACGCCCGAGACCATGACCTGGTTGGCGCCCGGGACCGGGGTGACGGTGTCGTCCGGCAGAGCGGGAAGCCGTCCCGCCAACAGCCGGGCCGCCTGCGGCAGGGGTAGCCTGCCGAGCCCGAGCACCGCCGAGACGTCCTTCACCTCCAGACGGCAGCCGGCACGGAGGTCGTACAGCATCGCCGACTCAGTGGGTGACCAGGCAGCGAGCGAGACGGCGGATCCGAACGGGTCGCTCACCGTCAGCCGTCCCGCGTCGCCGGCAGTGAGGACGGCCAGGCGAAGGCCCCCGGTCCTGCCGACGCGCAGACGGTACAGCGCACCGAGGTCGGCAGTGAGCGGGCGCGACAGCGTCACGATTCCCTCGGCCAGACGATCCGCCGGAATCAACGGCGGCGGTGCTGCGGTGCGGCAGCCGACGGCGAGGGCGACCGCGGCGGCGAGAGGCCAGCCGGCGCTACTTCGGCGCATCACCGAGGCCGGCGAGCAGCTCGCGGACGTGGTCAGGGTTCTCCGGAGACCGGGTCAGGGCCTGCTCGAGGATCTTGCGGGCCTCCGCGGTCTTGCCGAGTGCGGCAAGGACCTCGCCGAGGTGGGCCAAAACGGTCCCATCCGAGGGCGAGCCGTCGACGGCCTGGCGCAGCCACCGCTCGGCCTCGTCGAGATGTCCGAGGCGGAAGTTCACCCATCCGAGGGAGTCGAGGTAGGCCGGATTGTCTGGCTCCAGCTCGACGGCGTGACGGATCAGCGGTAGCGCCTCGTCGAGGTGGCTTCCGAGGTCAGCCCACATGTAGCCGAGGTAGTTGGCCGCCTCCGCGTCGTCCGGGTCCTGCTCAAGGAGCTCCCGGAAGATGGCTTCGGCGTCGTCGGTGCGGCCGAGGCGCTCGAGCGCGGCGGCACGGGCGAATCGGATCTGACGATTGTCGGGAAAACGTTCGAGCAGGGACGCGGTCTCGCGCTCGACGTCGCCCCAGCGCTCCAGGGTCTGGAGCACACCGAGCGCGGCGAACACAGCATCGAGGTTGGACGAGCCGAGCAGCGGGCGCAGGCGTTCCATCCCCTTGGCGTCGCCCAAGCGGAGGCGGCACTCGGCCTCGAAGGCTGTCGCCTGGAGACGCGCCGGACCCGTCAGCCGCGGCTGCAGGCGCAGCATACCGGCCACGCCCTCCCGCCACTGCTCGGTGCGGCGGTAGGTCAACGCCAGGAGCTGGACCAGCTCGGCACCGCCCTGGTCGGGGTCGGCGAGCCGCTCGAGCCACTCGCGGGCCACCAGCGGGTGGTCGGTTGCGAGCTCGATTCGGGCCGCAGTGACCGCGGTGCGCGCCGAGGTCCTCGAGCTGGCGTCGGTGCGTGACAGCTCCCAGGCGTGCTCGAGATCGGAACGGGCCGCGTCGAGCCGGCCTGCACGCGCCTCCGCCCATGCCAGAGGGAGCAGGATGTCGAGGTCGTCCGGGTTCTTCTTCTTCACAGCCTCGAGCCGGGACACGGCCTCCTGAGAGCGGCCCGTGGCCGACAGCAGCAGGGCCTCGAGAGTCCTCGCCCGCACCGAGTCGGGCTGGACTGCGAGCACCCGTCGCACTGTGCGCAGCGCTGCTTCGGTGCGGCCTCCATCGGAGAGCAGGCTCGACGCCTGCAGAAGACCATCGAGGTCGTCTTCCTTGAGCCAGCCGAGCATCGCCTCGCCCGCCTCTGCCGAGCGTCCCAGTGCGACAAGGGAATCGACCAGGCCCTGGCGGCACGACCCCGCCTGCGGACCGCCGTCAACGCACACGCGGTACGCATCCGCCGCTTCGCGCAGCCGCCCGAGCCGCTGCAGCAGGGAACCGTCGTAGGCGGCGAGTTGCGGGTGACTGCCGCGACCGCGCCGCATCTCAGCCACGACGGCCTCGGCATCAGCGATCTTGCCCTGCCGCTCGAGCACCTGGGCATAGGCGAGCTGGACCTGGGGGTCGTCGTCGCGCTCGGCGAGCGCGCCGCGCAGCGCCGCCTCGGCGGTCGCGAGCTCGTCGGGCTGTCGGGCCGCTAGCTGGGCGAGAGCCAGCGCCCGGGTACGCTGGCCGTACCAGTCGAGGTCATTGCGGCCGGCGAGCAGCGCCACGGCTCTGTCGGGCAGGCCGAGGTCCCCGAGCAGCGCCGCGTAGGTCACCCGGACCTCGATCGAATCGGGCGCCTCTTGGAGGGCCTTGGCGTAGGCCTCGAGGGCGTCGCGGTAGCGTCCCTGCGACTCGAGCAGGCGTGCCTCGAGAAAGGTCTCGAGACCTGCGGGCACCGGTGGGGCCTCGGCCGTCGTCTGGACGGCGGGGACCGCATCCGGTGGAGCGATCAGAGCGAGCGCGACGATCGCGAGGGCAACGCGCGCAAACGAGGAGTTCATCGTCACCGGTCGTCTCCCTGCGGACGACGCGGCGCACGAAAGTCTCTGTGCGCGACGCGTCCAAGTCCACAGTGTACCGCCTCTGGGCCGGCTCCCTGCTACAATCCTGCGCCGATGGATACGGATACCGGCACGGATCAACTGTTCTCGGACGCCACCTTCGACGCGCTCGACCTGCCCGCGGCGGTTCGCACGGCCGTCGACGAGCAGGGCTGGACACGAATGACCCGGGTCCAGGACGCGGTCCTGCCGATTGCGCTCGCGGGCCGCGACGTCGTGGTCCAGGCCCAGACCGGGTCGGGCAAGACGGCGACCTACCTACTGACGATCTTCACCCATATGCTGCGGGTTCCGCGCGCCACGCCGCCCGAGGTCCCGCGTGCGCTCATCATCGCTCCGACGCGCGAGCTCGCGGTCCAGATCCGCGGCGATGCCGAGACGCTCGGTCACCTCGTCGGGGTGAAGGTCCACGTCGTCTTCGGCGGGCTCGACTACAAGAAGCAGCGCGACATCCTGTCCGCGGGGACCGATCTCCTCGTCGGCACCCCCGGCCGCCTCATCGACTACCACAAGCAGGGCGCCTACTCGCTGGCATCGACCGAGATCGTGGTCGTGGACGAGTGTGACCGGCTCTTCGACATGGGGTTCGCGGACGACCTTCGCTGGCTGCTCCGACGTCTTCCCCCGCCTGACAAGCGGCAGTCGATGATGTATACCGCCACCCTCTCGACCAGGGTGGCGACCATCGGCTGGCGGCACATGAACGACCCCCAGGAGGTCGTGATCGGGCGCGAGAGGATCACCCCGGACACGATCCGACAGCGGCTGTTCCACGTCTCCTCCCGGGAGAAGCTGTCGCTGCTGCTCGGACTGCTCGAGCGCGAGGCGACCACCCGGACCATGGTCTTCGTCAATACCCGGCACAGAGCGCGCCGACTGGTCGAAGACCTCCAGCGCCACGGCTACCAGGCCCGCGCCTTGACCGGCAACGTGATGCAGACCAAGCGCCTGCGGGTGCTCGACGATTTCCGTGAAGGCCGTCTCCCAATCCTGGTCGCCACCGACGTGGCGAGCCGCGGCCTGCACATTGAAGGCGTCACCCACGTGATCAACTACGACCTGCCGCAGGACCCAGAGGACTACGTCCACCGAATCGGACGAACCGCACGCGCCGGCGCCGAGGGCATGGCCATCACCCTCGCCTGTGAGGACTACGTCTACT
>CAZQYU010000061.1:0-14014 GCA_964597585.1 uncultured Thermoanaerobaculia bacterium | reverse complement strand
TCCGAGAGGTAGCGCAGCACTCCGCCGTCGCCGCTCACGCTGCCGGCACGGCGCAAGACCCAGTCGGCCGGCAGCGCGGCGGCGAGCGTCATGACGACCGCCACAGCGGCCGCGGCAGCCGCCACCAGACCACGTCGCCGCGACACCCCGAGGGCCACCCCGAGGTGGATCAACGCGAGCACGAGCAGCGTTCTCTGACTGCCGAACATCGGGACGAGAACGAAGGGCGCTGCGAGCGCCCCGAAGATCGAGCCGACCGTATTGGCGGCCGCGATCGCACCTGCATGGGCGCCGTCACTGCGAGCGGCCGGGTCCGCGGCGACCGCAAGCGGGAACGACGCGCCGAACAGAGCGGTGACGGGCAAGAACAGGATCACAATTGCCTGGAGCATGACCAGCTGGAAGACCGGAAAGCTCGCGGGGAGCGTGAGCAGGTGGGCCGGCCACGCCATGATGTCACCGCTGAACCCGAGCAAGGGCACCTGGACCGCGAGGGCGATGGCGGCGGCGAGCTGGACCCGGGCCAGTGCGCGCCGGGGATCACGGAGGCGTTCGCCAAGGGCGCGCACCGCGAGGCTCCCGACTGAGAGCCCGACCAGGTAGACGCCGAGCAGGATGGCGAAAGCGTAGACCCTCGAACCGAGGGAGAGGACCAGGATCCGGACCCACACGATTTCCGCCGCCAGCGCGGCAAAACCCATCGCGGCGACGAGCGCGAGATGGCCGCGGGCACCCTTCCGGGAGGGCGAGGGCTGTGGCACGGCGACTGCCACCGCTGGAAGGTGCCGCTCCCCGACGAGTGCGGCCACACACACCCCGGCGCAGGCGACGGCGGCCGCGGCCAGACTGCCCCGCTCGCCGAGCACCGGCAGCAGCAGGTATGCGGTCAGAAAGACCCCTCCCGCGGCGCCGAGGGTGTTCAGTCCGTAAAGCGTGCCGACCCGTTCGACCAGACTCGAGCCTCGTAGGCGTTCGACCAGGAGGGGCAGCGTCAGACCCATCAGAACCGTGGGAATGAGGAGCACGGAGCACGCGAGAGCGAGGCGTTCGGCGACGCCGATCAGCATCGCGCTGCCGAGGTCGTCTCCGACCAGCGTACCGAGATGAAGGACCGCCGCTTCGATTCGGGGAGAAAGCGCGAAGAAGATGCCGATCAGGCCCTCGGCGGCGCCGTACCAGATCAGGTGGTGGCGAATGCGCGGCGCGAGCCGCGCGGCGATCGCCGCGCCCAGGGCCATGCCCGCCATCCACACCGCGACCGCCGCCGAGGCGGCCCACACGGTGTTGCCGAGGACCAGGCCCAGCATTCGCATCCAGACCACCTCGCCGATCAGCGCAGTGGCCCCGGAAACGGTGAACAGCAGACCGATCCACCACTTCATGCGGGGCTCCTCGCGACCGGCATCCGGCGCCTGCTACCCAAAACCGCACATACCACCACGACCGCCAAGCACAGCAGGCTGATCACGGCGCCCACGATGAGCCCCGGTGGCCGGTAGCTGCCCTCGAGACGGTGGCTGCCCGCCGGCAGCGCCACCCACTGGAGCAGACCCGGGCCCCCGTGAAGCAGGGTCGGCCGGCCGTCCAACCTCCACCGCCACCCCTTCACCGGCGCCAGGTCGAGCCACAGGACTCCCGAGCGCGGAAGGAGTGCCGCGACTGCGAGCTGGCTCGTCCGGTGTGACAACGCGACGACGGCGCCGACGCCGCGCCATTCCCGATCGGGCGCGGGCGGCTGCTGGGCCACGGTGGCGAGTGGGAGCGCGCGCGGATTTCGGTACAAAACCAACCCCTGACGCACCTCCACCGGGACCCAATCACCTGGATGGCGGACCCCCTCTTCGAGCACGATCCAGCGAGCTCCCAGGGTGTCGACCCACCACCGATTGTCCGGCCCGCCATCGGCCTCGACGAGGTGGTGCGCCACATCCCGCTGAGCGATCGGAGCGAAAGAGCGGGCCAAAGAGATGTCGTCGATCAGATTCACGTAGCCGACCGGCCACAGCCGGAGTGCCTCCGGGTAGATCGACACCGCCCTGATCATCCCTGCGGTCGGATACGGAGAATACAGTCGACCACCATCGCGCGCATCGGACCACGGCTCCTGCTGGATGGCTCGCCTCCCAGCCTGGTCAAACACGAGGGGGAGAGAGGCCGCGATCAGCGCCGCGAGACCGCAAACGACCGCCCCCTTGCGGAGGTCACGGCGCTGCGCCCACAGCGCGGCGGCGACGAGAGGCACCGTGGGCGCAATCGCGAGAGCTGCGGTGGCCGGCTGGCGAGCCACGACCGCTGCCATTGCCGTCACGCCCGCCACGATCAGAGCGATGGACCTCCCCCTGCCGGCGCGCCAACGCACCATCCCCGGCCCGATCAACGGCACGAGGATGACGATCGCGAGCAGGGCGAACCGCGACGGATAGCGCACCAGACCTGCTGTGGCCACGACGAAGATCTGGTCGAGACCGAACGCAGGCAGCACGGCGAGCGCTCCGAGGCCTGCGCCGATTGCCAGCAGGGCCGGCTGCCGCCGTGCCCCGAGGAGCATCAGCACCAGCAGCGGCGCTCCGATGAAGAGGCTCTCCAGCCATGCGAGGCCACCGGTACCTGAAGGGACGACAGGCACCACGAGCCCGAGCCAGCCGCTCGGAGCGATCCCTCCCGGCAATGGCCGCGCGGCGAGCTCAGCCGCCCGGCTGCCCTCTCCCACCCACGAAAGGAAAGGCAGCAACTGGACCGCGACCACTCCGGCCGCGAGGCCGAGGCCCGCGACGGCAGCGGCCCGGCGGCGAGCCGTGACGACGGCGAGCACCGCGCCGACCCCGAAGACGACCGGTTCGCCGGCGAGCCAGCATCCCGCCGCGGTCGCCGCCACGGCCGCCGCCATCCGACGCGGTCGTTCGAGCCTTCCCGCCAATACCATCCACGGCAGCCAGGCGAGCGCTTCGAGATTGTTGAGCACGCCGATGGACGCGATGACCGGTCCGCACGACCACGCAGCGACCTCGGTCACGCTCTGTCCCCAACCGTCTCCGCCCAGCGCCCGAGCGACCAGGCCCGCGCCGAGCGCGAGCCACGCGAGGTGGAGCGCGATCTCCGCCGTCAGGGCCCAGTCCGGTGGCAGCAGCAGGCCCAGCCAGTGGGGGGGATAGAGGAGACCGGTCTGAGGGTTGGCGAACCACGCTTCGAAGGCGCCGTTGCCCGGGTTCAGCCATGGAATCTCGCCGGCGGCGATCCGACTCCAGGTCCACGCCCGCATCGGAGCGAAGTACCCGGTCAGATCGCGATGCGTCGGAAAGAGACCGACGCAAGGCGCCAACAGGAGCAGCAAAGGAGGCCACCACAGGGGCAGACGCTTCACCGTAGCGCCCTTTCCAGGGACTCGACCTGCCACGCGGGGGCCTTGAGAAGCTCCCGCTCGTAGGGCGTCAGCGGTCGGGGGACGCGCCGGCCCGCCGCGGCGTTGGCCCGGGCGAGGGCGCGGCCCGCCTCTCCGAACCGACCCAGGTCGAGCTCAACCCTGGCCAGGAACAGCCAGCCCCGGACAAATGACGGCTCGACTTCGACCGCTCGCTCGGCCTTGGAACGCGCACCCTCGGGGTCGCCGGCGGCGCGTTCGAGGCGCGCCCATTCCAACCAGCCCCAGGGAAGGCGGGGCTCGAGATCGGTGGCATGTGCGAAGGCTTCGGAGGCACGCTCCAGGGTGCCGGGCCACTGTCCGTGGGTCGCGAGCGTTCGGGCGAGGACCCGGCCGAGGGTCATCCACCCGGCGCTGCTGCCGGGGTGGACGCGCACGGCACGCTCGCTCCAGTACAGAGCCTCACCCACCTCCTTCCAGCCCCAGTCGCGACCCATCACCAGCACCGTCGCACGCTGCCGCGCCGGGAGGTCGTCCCACGGCTCGGTCCTGAGCGCGCGCTCCGCGGCCTCGGTGGACGCTGTCTCCGCCCGCTGCCAGCGCAGCCGCGCCAGCGCGGGTTCCGCAATCGACCACATCACCGCCCAGCACGCCACGAGGGCGGCGGCGAGCTGCCGCCACGAGTGCGCCGGACTCGCCCGAATCGCCGGCGGACTGGAAAGACCGATGACACTCGCCCACCACCACAGCACGACGTCGACCTGGAGCATGTCGTGCAGGAGTGCCATCACGACGACCGCGACGGCGAGAGCCCGGCGAGCCCGGGGACCGGACCCGTCGCCCCGGGCGAATGACCACCACCAGGCTCCGCCGGCGAGCAAGACCAGCACCACGCCGACACTCCCGGTCTGGGTCAGAACTGCGAGCAGGGTCGACTCCGCGTAGTTGGGCTCGAGCTCGTGCTGCGCGAGCTGATCCGGATAGGTGATGCGAGCCCGGCCCGCGACGTCGGACCACGCGCCCGGGCCGAAGCCGATGACGGGGCGCTCGGCCACGACCCCGAGGATCGCGGTCCAGATGACCGGCCGGTGCCACGCCAGAGCGTCGCGCTGGACGGTCAGGCGCCACCCGATCGCCCCCGTCACGATGGCGACAGCGGCGAGCACCACGACGACTCGTGAGCGGCCCTTGGGGACCGCGACCACTCCGGCTGCGGCGAGCGCCAGCAGCGCCGCCCGCGATCCGGTCAGGAAGACCGCGCCGATCACGACAGCGACGACGACGGCGGCCAGCCATCGCCGGCGGCCGCGAAGCGACGGCAAGAGCAGCAACGCAGCCGGCACCAGCAGCGCGCCGGCCACGTTCGGGTTCTCCAGCAACCCGCCCGCGCGTGGAACTCGCAGACCCCACCACTCCGCGACCACCGCCGCTGCGAGCAGCGTGGCCGTGGCGGCCAGGATAACCGTCGCCATGCGGCGTCCGGCGGGCGCGGCGCGGCGCCCCGAGATCCACAGCAGCCAGGCGATCAGCCAGGCACCAACGGTCTGCTTGGCGGCAAGCGGGGCGAGGCCGACCGCAATCGCAACCCCTCCCGCCCAGGTCAAGAAGAGAAGCGGCAACCACTCTTCGCGGCGCAGCGGCCGGCACAGCAAAAGCGCCACGACGGCGGCGGTAAGGCCCGCCACGAGGCCGACCACCAGCCGTTCGGGAGCCGCGAAGGCACCCCCCAGCCCGACCGTCAGGCCAGCCAGTGCCGCGGCGAGAACGACCGGCGCCTCAGCCACCGGGCGTTCTCGGCACGACCGGGTCGGGGAAGCGGCGCCTCAGGGCGTTGAGCATCCCGGCAAAGCGTGGCTCACGGGGGCGTGCGTGTGCAGCCTCCCAGGCGGACGCAAACGAATCAGGGAGCTGACCCAGAGCCAGTTCCAGCCGCGAGCGCAGCACCGCCAGGGTCGCCGAACGCGGATGCAGCCAGCGCCACCGATCGAGCTCGGCCGCCGCAGCCTCGACCAACCGGGGATCCCGGCTGTCGAGGGCGGCCTCGCCGAGCCGGTAGAGGGGCTCTGTACGCCAGGGTGCGAGGCGCTGAGCGCGCAGCCACCCCTCGACCCGCGCGGCCGGGGTCTGCGCAACCGCTGCGGCCCGCCCGACCTCGGTGCTGGTCAGGACCAGCACAGCCCCGGCGAGTCCGATGGCTGCAGCGGCCACGACCAGCCAGCGACCGCCGCGGTCCCCCGCGGGTGAGGGTTCGGGTACCTGACCGGACGCGCGCGCCTCCGCCAGCGTCCATCCGGCGAGGACGGCCCAGGGCACGGCCACTCCAGAGGTGCTGAGCGAGAAGTCGAGCAGGTTGTGGAGCGGGATCACCGCCAGCGCCGCCGCCAGCTCGGGTCTCAGCGGCCACACCCGACGGATGAGCAAGACCAGGGCGACTGCGGCGACGAGCGCGAGGCCGGCGCCAGCCACGCCCAGCTCCGCCATCCATTCCAACGGCAGACAGTGGGGATGGATCGGACGATTCTCGACCTTGAAAGGGACGCCCTGGGACGCGTGGCCGTAGCCGCCCAGTCCGACCCCGGACCAGGGGGTCCCCTCCCATGTCCACAGGGCAGTCCGCCAGTTCTCGACTCGCAGTGTGACCGGCTCGAGCGCGCGGAGGTCCGGCCGCAGGAGCGCCACCACGATGAGCGCGGCGACCATCGCGGCTCCCACCGCTGCGCCCCATCGGCGGCGACGGCCGAGGGCGAGCGCCCCCACGGCGGCGAGCCCCAGGCCCGCCCCGAGCATGGAACGGGACAGGACGATGCCGGTGAGGGCGAGCACGAGGCCAGAGATGGCGGCGAGCTTCCATCGGCGCCGGCCCGCAGCGACGACGAGCAGCGGAAGGGTGGTCGCGAGCAGCGCGGCGAGGTGGCCCGGGACAACGAGCGAGGCGAAAGCCCGCCCGCTGGCGAGGCGCGCTCCGGCGGCCTCGCGAAGGGCCTCGGGGAGGTCCGCGAGGCCCCGCCCCATCTCGTCGAAACCGATCGCGGACTGCCAGACCGCCCACGCGCCGAGCGCCGCGAGCCCGAGGGCGAGGACCGTCGGCACCCACTGGGGAGGTCTCTCGCGGGAAGCGGACCACACCAGCCCCGCGACCGTCGCTATCAGCGCGCCGCTCGACAGGGCGGAGGCTGGGCTCCAGCCGGAGAGCCCCGAGGCGAGCAGGCAGGCCATGAGAACGAGTGCGCCGGCCAACCCTCGCCGCGGTTCGGTCGTCCGGTGCCACGACCACGGTGTCAGCAGCAGCAGGATGGCGGCAAGCACGAGCGGCGTCGCCACGACGGTTTCCGCCGGGCGCCACGCGGTCCACAGGGCGACCACGAGCAGGGCCAGTTGGGCTCCCACGGAGCCGAGGGTAGCAGAGAAAAGGGGCGCCCGAAGGCGCCCCATGAGCATCAGCAGGAGTGACGCGGGTCAGTCGTTCTGGACACCTTCGGGCCACTGGGTGAAGGTACCGTCCTGGTAGTAGATGTCGCAGTCGAAGTTGTTCGTCTGCGCCCCTTGGGTGAAGTCGCTTGCCGCCTTGTCTCGCGCGTAGGAGATGATCGTGTAGTGACGACCGGCGCTGTCGGTTTGGAACACCATTGGCTGGTTCCAGCCGTCGTCCGAGGGCAGCCGCTTGATGTAGGTGGGCGACAGGAACGTCCCCAGAGTGCTCGCAGTGGCGACGTCCGGCGGGTAGTAGTTGTTGTCAACCGCGTACGACTCGACCGCGGTCGCGATCGACCGCATGTCAGCCATGGTCCGCTTCTGGCGCCCACGGTTGATGGCGTTGAGCAGGTTCGGGATCGCGATGGCCGCGATGATTCCGATAATAGCCACCACAATCAGCAGCTCGATGAGGGTGAAACCGCGTTGTCTCCGCATGAGATCCTCCTTTCCAATCCGAAAGCTAGAGTAGCAAGTTCCGTACCACATGTGAAGAGGGGGTCACAGGACGTGCGATGACGCTCCACGTCATGATGAGACGTAGGGTTTCCCCGCCACGTCACTGCCACTCCGGCCCGTCCCCGCTCCAGCTGTGCTCCGGTGCCCACACTCCGGGCCACTCGACGGGGGCGGTCACCCGCAGGCGGGAAGCCTGGCACCAGTAGTCGTACGCCAGCCCCTCACGTGCGTGGACCGCCACGTCGACCACGTAGTCTCCGGGCGCGAGGCGGAGTGCGGGGTACGAGCACCTCATCTCGCCGTCGCGGGCGAGGCTGCGAGGCACCCGGCCGTCCAGCTCGGTGTTATGTCCCGCGACCTGGGTTCCGTCCAGTCGGTTCCACCCGACGCCGAACACGAAGTCCGCCACCGGTTTTCGGACTGCGTAGGCGATGTGCACGGTGCAGTCGGCTCCGGAGGGCAGCACGCGGATCGGTATGCCACCGCTGGAGAAGCTGACGCCGGTGATCTCGACGTCCCCGGTCCCCCAGCGTTTGCCCTCCTCGACCACTCGAACGGTCGGCTCGGCGCCGCCGTCCTCCTGGAGCTCGGCCCCGGCAACGTCGCTCCTGTAACGAGCCACCACCGAGCCGGCCTGCCCGTCCGCCACGACTCGGCCGCGCCTGAGATAGAGCGCACGGTCGGCGAAGTGGGACACCAGATCGAGATCGTGCGAGACCAGGACCATGGTGACGCCCTGCCGACGCATGCGCGCGAGCCGGTCGAGGCAGCGGCGGGTGAAGGTCGCGTCTCCGACCGCGAGGACCTCGTCAATGAGGAGGATGTCTGGGTCGACCGCCACCGATACCGCGAACCCTAGGCGCACATACATCCCGGACGAGTAGGTCTTGACCGGCTGGTCGATGAAGTCGCCGATGTCGGCGAAGGCGAGAATCTCCTCGAGCCGTCGCTCGATCTCGCGTCGGCTGAGGCCGAGCAGCATGCCGTTGATGATCACGTTCTCGCGACCGGTGATTTCCGGATGGAAGCCGGCGCCGAGCTCAATGAGAGCGGTCACCCGGCCGTCGACACAAATGGACCCTGCGGAGGGCCGCAGGATACCGCTGACCAGCTTGAGCAAGGTCGACTTGCCCGAACCGTTGGGTCCGATGAGGGCGACCGCTTCGCCCGGGGAAACAACCAGATTGATGCCATCGAGCGCCAGGTACTCCCGCGCCGAGCGGCCGGTTCCCGCGAGCTGGCCGTGGAAGAGCGCGCCCTTGAGGGTGTTCAGCCGCCCACCGACAGTCCGGCGGTAGACCTTTCGCACACCGTCGAGGCGGATCGAGCCCTTCACACCGCCTCCACGATGGTCTCGCGCAGGCGGTTGAAGAGCAGGCTCCCCACCGCCCATGCCGTCACCGCGACAGCCACCGCGATCGCCCAGGTTCCGAGCGACGGCACCCGTCCGTCGAAGGCGAGGTTGCGGTACACCTCGACCAGGCCTGTCAAGGGCCCGAAGGCCAGGAGCCGTCGCAGCCAACCCTCCGGCAGCCCGGCCAGTGAATAGATGATCGGCGATCCGAAGAAGAGCAGATTGAGGAGATGGCCGATGAGGTCGCGCAGATCGCGGAAGTGGACCGCGAGGGCCGCCACCGCGAGGGCGCAGCCCCCAGTTGCGACCACCCAAGGCACAAGGGCCAGAGGGAGCAACACCACCGTCCAGGGGAAGGGGTGCCAACCCGCGACTGAGGAGACCACCAGAGCGGCCAGCAGTACGGGAAGCGCGAGCAGGTGGTGCACCAGGTGCGACAGGACCACCACCGCCGGGAAGATCTCCGGTGGGCAGACCACCTTGGCCAGTAGCGGCCCGTTGGCAACCAGAGTCACCGATGCGTCGAGCAGCGCCCCCGAGAAGAAGAGCCACGGCAAGAGTCCGGTGAAGAGAAACAACGGATAAGGGTCCATTCCGACCGCGCGAGGCTGGAACACGGTCGTAAAGACCACCGCGTAGACCAGGAGCAGCAACAGCGGGTTCAGAAGCGACCAGAAGTAGCCCAGGAGCGAGGCGCGGTAGCGAGCGTTGAGCTCGCGCCTGACGAGCACCCCGATCAGCGCGCGATGGCGCCACAGCAGCCTCAGTGACGACATCCGTCAGCGTCCGCCGGGGAGGCCCGACTACCCCCTCGGAGCCAGCAGGTCCTGCATCTTCCGGAAGATCTCGTCCTTCTTCATCTTGAGGTAGCGCTCGTAGGTCAGGACCTGGCCGTCGTCATAGATGAACATGATCGGGTTGTGCTTGACGTTGCCATAGTCGTCAAACTGGATCGCCCCGGTCACTCCCATGACGTTCTGCAGCCCGAAGTGCAGCGCCTTGGTGAGCTCCGAGGTGACCGGCGGCCTGGCGAGCTTGACCGCTTTGATGACCGTTCGCATGGCGTCGTAGCCGTGCGCGGCGAGGATGTCTGGTGGTCGCTGATAGGTCTCGAGGTAACGCTTGACGAAGGTCCGCACTGGCTCCACGTCCGATGTCCGGTCGAACGCGGGTAGCGGGAACATCACACCGTCGGCGAGTGGGCCGGCTTCCTGCAGCACACGGGTCGAGTCAAAGGCCGAGGTCGTCAAGATGCGGCCAGGGTAGGACAGCTGGCGCAGGTGCCGCAGCACCTTCAGGGTCTCCTCGGCATAGCCCACGATGTAGACTGCCGGCGGCTTTTCCGCTGCAAGGACCGTCTTTGAGCGTGCCTCCCAGCCCGGCTCGCCGACCTCGATCCGGCCGATGATCTTGCCTTTGAGGTTCTCGCTCGTGAACAGCTCGCGGAAACGCGGCTCGATGCCGCGGCTGTAGTCGCTGTCATGCACGTAGACCAGGACCGACTCGACACCGAGCTTGTTGACCATGAACTGGGCGGCGGTGTTGGCCTCGGCCTCGTCGGACGGGTAGAGCCGATAGAAGAGGGGCGACTCCTTGCCCAGTCCAGGCGCCGACGCGGAGGGCGACACGCAGATGACGTCGAGCTCGTCGAGGACCGGAATCATCGCCCGCGCCTCGCTGCTCGTGGCACCGCCGATCACGATCGATACCTTGCGCTCCTGGACCATTTGGCGCAGCTCCGCCACGGCGGTTTCCGGATTCGAGGTGGTGTCGGCCCAGCCGATCTCGAGGCCAGCCGGGTAGTCGCCCTCCTCGCGTGCGCGGGTGACGGCCAAGCGGGCGCCGCTTTCGATCGACTCACCGTAGTCGCTGTTCACGCCGGAGGTGGGCAGCAGCACGCCGATCACGGGCTTGGAGCCGCAGCCCCAGAGAAGCCCGGCGGCCAAGAGCAGGAGCCCCGCGACCGTCCCGTTTCGCCGCGTCATCGTGCCACCTCCTCCGCCGGCTCGGCGACCAGAGTACCACACCCCTACACCGGCCCCGAGCCTCTCACTCAGCCCGTTTTCTCATCGCCCTGGTCGTCCACGAGCAGACGGTACAGGGCCCGGCGCGGGAGCCCGAGATCGGCCGCCGCCGCCCGTAGCGCGTCGGCTCGCGGCAGCCCGGCGGCGAGCGCCCGCTGGTACGCGGCACGCGCCGCATCGCCGTCGACGGTAGGCGCCGCCGCGACCGGGGGCGGTCCCACCACGAGCACGTGCTCTCCGCGCGCCGGATCGGCGGCTGCGGCCGCGGCGAGCGCACCGAGAGAACTCATCGAGGCCCGTTCGTGAACCTTGCTCAGCTCAGCAAGGAGGGTTGCGGGACGTCCGTCGCCGAGGCCGCCGGCAAGGTCGGAGAGCTCGGCCGTGAGGCGGTGCGGCGACAGCAGTACGACCAGTGTGGCCGGCCACGTCGCCAGCTCGGCAACACGTCGCCGCCGGGGACCGGCCCGCGGCGGGAGGAAGCCGACCAGGATCGCCGGCAGCGGGGGCTGACCCGCCGCCGCGAGGGCGGCAACGAATGACGACGGTCCCGGCACACTGCGCACTGGCAGGTCCGCCTCCCGAACCGCCCGAACCAGCAGGTATCCGGGATCGGACAGCACCGGTGTCCCGGCATCGCTGACCAGTGCGATGTCGCGGCCGTCTCGGAGCTCGTCAACGAGCTGCGGCACTCTGGCTCGTTCGTTGTGCTCGTGGAGACTGCGCAGCCTGCGCCCCGCTGGAATCCCGGCGTGGCTGAGCAGTGCGCGTGTCCTTCGCGTGTCCTCCGCTACGACCACGTCCACTCTTGCGAGGACATCGCAGGCTCGCGGCGCAAGGTCGCCGAGCGAGCCGATCGGCGTCGCCACCAGCCACAGCGTCCCGACTGGAACGTCCATCGCCTGACGATACCCGGGTCAGGGTGGAACGTCACCCTGCCGACGTGAGCGGTACCATGTCCGCATGGGTCTGGTGATCGTTCTCCTGGCGCTCGCCGCCGTGTCCGCTCCTGCGGACGGACCTGTGATCGTCGAGAAGGTGCTCGCCGTGGTCGGCACCGCCCCCATCCTCACCAGCGACGTCACGCTGGCGGAGCATGTCGGCCTGCTTCCCCGAGATCCCGGAGAGAGCACTGCATCCTACCGGTCGCGTCTGCTCGATGCCCGCATCCGCCTCGAGCTCCAGTACCGCGACCTGGAGACCTCCGGGGTGCTCTACCGCCTGCACCTCGAGACCGACGTCGTGCTCCACGAGCTGGTCACGCGGGCCGGCGGCCCGGAGCCGCTCGCTACGGCCCTCACAGCGGGCGGATTCACCCAGGAGGATCTCGATCAGCTCGCCCTCCGCCTCGCAGCGGCCCGCGCCTACACCGAGGAAAGGCTGCGTCCGACGGTCAGCGTCACCCTGGAGGAGATCCAGCAGGCGTACGAGCATCTCGTCCGCGACCAGCTCGCCTCGTCCGGCGCGTCGGCGCCATCCCTTCCCGAAGTCCAGGATCGGCTGCGCGCCCTGCTTGTCGAGCGCAAGCTCAACGACGAGATCCGTCGCTGGCTCGAGACCGCCCGTGAGCGCCTTGGCGTGACCCGTTTCACGCGCTGAGTCACGGGTCCAGGGCAGCGTACGCCGCGGCGCCCCCGAGCACCGCCCCGGTGTAGGCACGGGTGGCTTCAAAGCTGATGCCAAGCAGATAGCGGGTTTCGGAGCAGCCACTGCCGCACTGGGTCAACCAGAGGTCGGCCTGAGCCTCGCCGGCGTTGTACGCAGCGACGGCCGGTGCGAGCAGTGGTCGGTACCGGGCCGCGAGCCGGCCCAGCTCGCGCGCACCCAGCGCGAGTGCGACCTCACTGCGAAAGAGGTCGCTCGGATCGGGAGGTTCGAGCCCGTGGCGAGCTGCGACCGTCGCAGCGGTGGCGGGCATCAACTGGGTCAGGCCCCGGGCACCGACCACGGAGAGAGCGGCCTCATCCCAACGCGACTCGGCCCGGACAAGCGCAGAGAGCAGGCTCCACGACACGGACGCCGCAGCGGCTTCCTGGCGCACGCGGTCCGCGCTGGGCAAGGGGTAGAGGGCCCGTCGGAGCGAGGACGGGAGGGCCCGTTCGGGAAGGCGCGGTGCAGCCAGGCGGTGGGCGAGGTCCGCTGTCGTCATCGCCCGACCGAGCGCGCCCGCCTCGACGAGGTTGGCCGCACTCCACGCGGCGTCGGCCGCACTCCCGGTGGGGAACTGGTCCGCGGCCCAGATCGCCGCGAGCTCTTGGAGGCCGAGGTCCCACAGCTGTTTGGCGGTCCCGCCGAGCCGCGACGCGGCGTCGGACGGCGCATCGAGGCCGGTCTCCGTCGCCACCCGCTCGCGCAGCCGGGCGAGGCGAATGGGGTCGATCTCGAGAACCGCCCAGGTCGCAGTCTCCTGGCGCACAGCCGTGCCGGCCCGACGTTCGAGCTCGGCCAGCCACGGCTCCCGCGCCTCGCGGGGCATGCGCGCCACAAGCGAGCGGGCCGCCTCCGCCCAGTAGCTGTCGAGCTCCGGGGCTGCGCCCTCGAGCCGACGCGCGCACTCGCTCCAGCGCCCAGCATCCGCGTCCAGCTCAGCGGCGAGCACCGCAGAGGGGCCGCGCCATGGCCTGCGCGTGACCTGATCCAGCTGCGCCCCGGCACGCTCGACATTCGAATGTGACAACGCATCGAGCGCCAGCAGAATCCGGCCACGATCTCGAGCGCGCCTCGCGCGCAGCCGAGCGAGACCCGCCTCGGCATGTGCGACCTGATGATTGGCCAGGCGCAGACGGGCGAGGAACAGGCGGCGATCGTCATCGGGTCGGCGTCCGACCGCGCGTGCCGCGGCACCGATGGCGTCGGTGACCCGCCCATCGAGCTCGAGGGTGCGGGCGAGGTTGACCTCGAGGTCCGCTTCCGTCTCGGCGTCAGGGGCCAATCCGATGGCCCGCCGATACCAGATCGCGGCCTCCTCCCATCGCCCGGCCCGGAAGGCACACCGCCCGCGCAGAAAGGTCGCCTCCCAGGTCGGGACTCCATGGTGGGCTGCGCCGGCCACCGACTCGAGCAGCGGCTCGGCGCGCCCGTACCTCCCGTGCCGGAACAAGGTCTTGGCCACCAGCCAGCGCTCGCGTGCGGTCAGCTCGAGCTCCTTCGAGAGTCGCTCCGCTGCCGCCAGAGCCGCCAGGTCACCGGTCGCGCGCTCGAGCAGAGCCGAGGCGCGGCGCCGACCCGCCGTCCCTGGCTCGACCGTCAGCGCGCCGGCGATCTGCCGCCGTAGACGCCTTGAGGAGCGCGCCGCGGCGCGCCCGATGCGGGAGACCATCTCGGAGGGAAGCCCCGCGGCGAGGAGCTTGC
>CAZQYU010000060.1:0-14051 GCA_964597585.1 uncultured Thermoanaerobaculia bacterium | reverse complement strand
ACCGTTTCATCATCAACTGGAACCCGCTCACCCGTCTGTTCGACCTCGTCCGGGCGCCGATCTACCGCGCGGAGATGCCCGACCTGCACTCGGTCCTCGTCTGCACCGTGGTCTCTCTCGTCATGCTCGCCGTTGGCTGGTTGGTCTTCCGCCGCCTCTCACGCGGCTTCTACCTGCATCTGTGAGCGGAAGATGACGCCAGCCCTCGAGATGCACGACGTCACGGTCCGGTTTCGAATGCCGGAGCGCAGGATCCCAACCTTCAAGGAGTGGGTGATCCGCCGCATCACGTCGCGCATGACCTTTCACGAGCTTGCCGCGCTGTCCCACGTCGGCTTCGCCCTCGAGGTCGGCGAGACCCTCGGCGTGATCGGATCCAACGGTGCCGGCAAGAGCACGCTGCTGAGAGTCGCGGCCGGGATCATCCCCCCGACCGAGGGCCGGGCCGTGGTGCGCGGCCATCTCGCACCAATTATCGAGCTCGGTACCGGCTTCGAGATGGAGCTGTCCGGTCGCGAGAACGTCTTCTTCAATGGCGCGCTGCTCGGCCGCTCGCGCACCGAGATGCTCGCCCGCTACGACGAGATCGTCGACTTCTCCGGCATCGCCGACTTCATCGACGCACCGTTGCGAACCTACTCCACCGGCATGGTGGCGAGGCTCGCGTTCGCCGTCGCGACCACCGTCGACGCCGACATCCTGCTCCTCGACGAGGTGCTCTCCGTGGGAGACGAGGCCTTCCGCGCCAAGTGCGCGAGACGCATCAACGAGTTCCGCGGCCGCGGCGTCACGATCCTCTACGTCTCCCACGACCTCAAGTCGGTCGAGAAGCTGTGCGGGCGAGCCTTGTGGCTCGACCACGGCGAGGTTCGCGCCATCGGACCCGCCGAAGAGGTCACCGAGGCCTACAAGGCCGAGGTCACGCCCGACGCATCCTAGCCTGCACTTCTCACCACATCCCTACTGCGGGCGCCGACTTACCTGCCAGCGCGGACCCTGTCGCAACTCGTCGCCGGCGACGTATATCGCCAGACGACCCGGCGCCTCGCTGCTTGATTGCTCCGCGCTGACAGCCATCTCGACGCCCTCGCGACGTGACGTCGTGCGACACGCGGGCTCATTTCAACCAGCCGGGCCCGACGGGGCGTCGCCGCGTCACTCGTTGCACGCCTCGGGCACGAACGGCCGCCACGGCTCCCCTGCGAGGATGCACGCGATCCGCTCGGCGGCGCGTCCGTCACCGTATGGGTTGCTGGCGTTGGCCATCTTCCGCCACGCCGTCTCATCCGTGAGCAGCCGAACAGCCTCGTCGACGATCCGCTGGCGGTTTGTGCCGACCAGCCGCGCGACACCGGCCTCGATGCCCTCCGGTCGCTCGGTGGTCTCGCGCAGCACCAGCACCGGCTTGCCGAACGAGGGCGCCTCCTCCTGGATGCCGCCAGAGTCCGACAGAACGAGACGGGCGCGCGCCAGGTGGCGGACCAGCTCGAGGTAGTCGAGGGGCTGATCGAGCACGACGTTGTCGATCCCCCCGAGGATCTCGTATGCCGGGCCGAGGACGTTGGGGTTGCGGTGCACGGGGTAGACGAAGCGCAGGACGGGGAAGCGCTCCGCAAGCTCCCGGATGGCGGCGAAGATCTCGCGAATCGGAGCGCCGAAGCTCTCCCGGCGGTGGACCGTCACCAGGACCTCGTCGGTCACCGTGACCCCTCCGACCCGTTCAGCGACCGAGTGGAGCGCGTCGATGCCCGTGTTGCCGGTCAGGTAGACCCGGCCGGGGTCGTGACCCTCGTCGAGCAGGCGCCGGCGGGAGCGTTCGGTGGGGGCGAAAAGTCCTTCGGCAAATACATCGATCAGGCAGCGGTTGGCCTCCTCGGGAAATGGGCGCCTGAGGTCGCCGGTGCGCAGGCCGGCCTCGACGTGCCCGACCTGGACCTCGCGGTGAAACGCCGCCAGGGCCACGGTCATCGCAGTCGTGGTGTCGCCCTGAACCAGGACCCAACGGGGGCGCTCGGCGACCAGGACCTCGTCGACCGCGGCCAGGCTTCGCGAAGCGAGGTCGTTGAGAGTCTGCGCCGGTCGCATCAGGTCGAGGTCAACGTCCGGCGAGAGGCCGAAGACTTCCTGCACCTGGTCCATCATCTCGCGATGCTGAGCGGTCGCACAGACCACCGTCCGAAAGCGATCAGAACGAGCGCGCAGTGCGGCCACCACCGGCGCCATCTTGATCGCCTCCGGGCGGGTCCCGTAGACCACCATCACCGTCTGCATCGAACCTCCCGTGCCGCGGCCTCCCGTCGACCTGCGCCGCTCCGGCCGATCCGCGCTCTCCGGCACCGATCCAGGCGCATCGCCCCACCATTCTGCTCGAGTCCACCGTGCGGCCGCCGGATGCTACCACCCGCCCCCACAGCGGTCCACCGGACCCGGGAACGTGCAGCTCATCGATGGAGTGCAGGCCAGGTTTCCGTAGAATGGCCGTCGGAGCTTCGATGCAGTTACCCGGACGCAGCTCTCGCGTGGTGCTGGACGCGGTCGTCGCTTCCTGCCTGGGTGCGGTCTACCTGTGGACCCTCATGCCCGGCACCGGCTACTCAGGTGACACCGCGATCTTCCAGTTCGTCGGCAAGGTCCTCGGCGTTTCCCACGCACCCGGCTCGCCGACCTACGTGCTGCTCAACCATCTCTGGGTGTCGGCGCTGCCCTTCGGCAGCTTGGCCTGGAGGGCCAACCTGCTGTCGGCCGTGCTCGCCGTCGCGGCGTGCGTCGTGCTGCGGCACCTGGTCGAAGGCCTCGGGGCCGGCGCCTTCGCTTCGACCGCGGCCGCCATCGCCTTCGGGCTGACACCGACCTTCTGGACGCAGTCCGTCGTCGCCGAGGTCTACTCGCTCCATGCCCTGTTTGTCGCCGCCACCCTGCTCCTGCTCCTGCACTGGAGCCGTGACCGGAGGGACGGGCTTCTCGTTGCAGCTTGCGCGGTCTACGCGGTCTCCTTCGGGAACCACCTGACGGCCGTCACGCTGCTGCCGGCCTTCGCATGGTTCGTCTGGCACACCGACCGACACGTGTTCGCCCGCCCTCGACTCGCGGTCGTCGTCGTTGCGGTCGTGCTGGCCGCGGCGGCGCAGTACTTGTACGTGCCGTGGCGTTGCGCCGATCCCTCGACCCCGTTCGCGCTCGCCAACGTGAACGACCCGGCGTCGTTCGTCGCATTCGTCACCGGAGGCTCCTTTCGCGGCCGGATGTTCGACTTCACGTGGGGCCAGATGCTGGCGGACCGCATCCCGCTCTACCTTGCCGACCTCTGGCACCAGCTCGGCCCGCTGGTGGCCCTGGCGCCGCTGGGGTGGATCGCCCTGCGTAGGAGGCGGTCGAGCGGGTTCAACACCCTTCTGGCCCTCGCCTTTGCCGGCAACACCCTGTTCGCGCTCGGCTACAGGATCGGCGACATTGAAGTGCTGTTCATTCCCTCCACTCTGGTGGTCGCGGTCTGGATCGGCTGCGGAATGGGGGAGATTCTCGACCGCCTGCATCGGTTCCCGCAGGTTCTACGGCTCGCGCTCGTAGCCGGAGTCCCGGCCGCACTCCTGGTCGCCGGTCTCCCCGAGGTGAACCGTCACCACGACACCGCCATCCAGGACTCGCTCGAACGGATGCTCACGGCCCTTGAGCCGACCGGTGCGGTCGTGCTGACACCCAACTACAACGTCTCCGGCTTCCTCTGGTATGAGCTGATCGGCGAGGGGTGGCAGCAGCGTGGCCTCTACCTCATGCCCCACAACGCCGGCGAGAGCGGCGCCGGCCTCGCCGCCTTCGTCCGCGCCTACCTCGTCGACGGCCAAACGTACCGCGTACCGGCGCAGCGTCTCGAGGTTCCGGCCGGGCTGCCGGTCTACTGCCTGTGCTCGGTCGAGCAGCGCGGCGTGCTGCGCAACGACGGGTTGCGGCTCGTGCGCATCATGCCGAGCCTGTATCGGGTCCTGCCCCCGCCCTGACCTGGCAGCGCGTGCCACACAGCCCCGCCAAGCGATTCCCGGACGAGGAGGTACCGCGGGGGCTGTGCGGCACCCGCTGCCCGGGATGCGCTGCACGCATCCTGACATGAGACCGATCAGTCAATTGGCGAAGCGAAACCGGCTCCGAGCAGGGACGGACCGCGACGGCGGGCAGATGGGTGTCTGTGGCCGGGACGTCGCGAAGGCGGCGTGCTCGACGTCAGTCGGTTCACGACTCCCAGAGCGCGTCAACAAGGGCCGGCGGACAGAGGCCCTCGACCGCGTCTCGACCTGGTCGTCGGCGTCGAGATCTGGCCCGCACCATTTACCAGACTTCTCCTGCGACCGGCGATGCGTCGCACTCAGCGATGCTTTCTCACCTCCGGGTGCTCAACGTACTGCCAAGCACGCTTCCGCGCCCCTCGGCTCGAAAACCCCACTGCGCACGGCACCTCGCCGATCTCGCGACGCAACTCGCCGGAGGCGAGTCGCTGCTGGGGCCAGGGGCGGGTGTGAGCAACCCAAGTGAATGATGCGGTCTAGACTTTCGGAGCTCCTGGCATGATCGGCAGCCCATTCGCGGACTGCGGCGCGACGGCCAGCGCCGAGACCTGACGCCCGCGCAGCGCAAGCGCCATCAGGGTACCGAGGATGACCAGCACGGTTCCCAACCAGACCGCACCGATCAGCGGCTTGGTCGAAACGTCGACCACGAATACCGCGGGCGCGCCGCCGGACGGCGCCATGGCAGGGTCGATGATCTCGAGCTTGACACGACCCTCGTCGACGTTCATCCCCGTGGTCTCGACCCGGACCGAGCCGGAGTCCGGAACCGCGACCGCGAGCGGCTGCACATTGCCGTCAGCGCCCATGGTCATCCCGGGCTTGACCACGACGGGTTCTCTGCCCGGTCGTGCAACCTCAACCGGCGTCAACACCGTCATCGCGGCGGCCTCGGCGGCCTTCTCGCCCATTTCGAAGCCGGTGAAGGTCAACGTCCAGTCGCGATAAGCTGCCGGCTGATTGCGGGTCAGCGTCAGCTCGGTGCCGGGAACGTCTGCGCCGGCGGGCTGGTACTCCACAGGGGCAAGGTAGAGGTCGGTGGTCAGCCGGCTGCGGATGTCGGGGTTGGCGACGAGCTGCCGGCTCTTCGGGTTCACCCACATCCGGGGCCTGAGCTCGGAGGATGCACCGCCGGGGCTGATCACCTCGACCACCATCGCATCGCGTGCCATCGGGCTCGGCTTGTCGATGCCGCGGAAGGTGAGCGTCCGGCCGAGCACTTCGACCGGCCGGCCCTGCCGCAGCTCGACCCGCTGCTCCCGGCCCAGCCAGCCGGTGGTCATGAACCCGACCAACATCACCGCAACGCCGATGTGCGCCAGGGAACCGCCGGCGGCCGTCCACCTCCCGGCCCGCACCCAGTCGACAGTCGCCCAGGTATTGGCCACAAGGCCCATCACGGCCGCGACCAGATACACCAACGCGAGCGGGCTGCGGAACCCGAGGAGGAGTGCGGCTGCGGCCACGCACGCGGCGGCGACGAGCGAGACCACGGTCTTGCGCGCCGCACCCACCTTTGCCCGCTTCCAGCCGAGGTAGGGGGTCACGCCGAGGAGCGCGCCGAGCAGGATGGCCAGCCAGACGCCGACGTGGTTGTAGAAGGAAGGCCCGACCTGGGAGGGTTCGCCCCACAGACGGGTGATCAGCGGCGCGGACGTGCCGACGAGCACGATGGTGGCGATGAGCACGCAGGCGAGCACCGCGAGAACCGAAAAGACGGTCCGCGACAGGAACGGTTCGGTTCCGACCTCCGTCGGGATCTCGCGCCAGCGCCACACAAGGAACGCCGCCGACAGCAGAACGAACACGGCGATGTTGATGACCAGCCACGATGTGATGCCGAGATCGACGAAGGAGTGCACCGAGAAGTTGGACAGCACCCCGGATCGGGTCAGGAACGTGGCGTAGACAACGAGCACGAAGGCGGCGGCGGCGAGCACCAGGTTGAGACGGCGGAAGCGCCCGCTCATCTTCTGGAGCACCATGCCGTGCACCAGGGCGACGCTGATCAGCCACGGCACCAGCGAGGCATTCTCGACCGGGTCCCAGCCCCAGTAGCCGCCCCAACCGAGGGTCTCATATGACCAGTAGCCGCCCATCATGATCGCCGCGCCGAGGGTTGCCACCGAGACCAGCGCCCACGGCAGCGTGATCCGGGTCCAGTCCTCGTAGCGCCGCATCCAGAGGGCCGCGAGGGCGAACGCGAACGGGATCGCGAGCGAGGCGTACCCTACAAACATGAAGGGCGGGTGGATCACCATCCACGGGTTCTGGAGCAGGGGGTTGAGGCCCTGGCCGTCGAGCGGCACCGTGCCCTGGGTCAGCCCCTGATGGAAGCGGAACGGGCTTTGCTTGAGCATGAGCACCGTCAACGACACCAGGGTCAGGTTGTAGAAGAGCATCACCCGGCTCTCGTACTCCCGAGCCAGCCGCATCAGCGGAAGACCCATGAGCACCCCGCACAGCACCCAGAGCAGGAAGCTGCCCTCCTGCCCGCCCCAGAAGCTCGAGATGAGGTACTGGGTCGGCAGCGCGTTATCCGAGTAGGCCCATACGTACGAGAGACGGTAGTCGTGGACCAGCAGCAGGTACATGAGTAGCGCGGACGCGGCCACGATCGCAGCCGTCATCAGCCAGAAGCTCTGACGGGCGAATCTCAGCCACTCGTCCCCCCTACGGACCGCGCCCGCGAAACCAACGGTCGACGCGACCCCGGCAATGAACGCGAGCCAGAGCAGGATGGCTCCCGGTGTGTACATGGCACCCTCCCTCCGTGTGCAGCACGCCGGCCAGCTCGTCCCGAGGTCCGGATCGAACGGTGAGGGAGCTTCCTGGCGGGGGCCGCTGGCGCCCGAGCGGGCGCGATGCCTGGCAGAGTATACAGATCAGCCAGAGCGGAACCGACCCGGTCGAGCTCGTGATCAGGCCAGCGGCAGCGTCTCGAGCAGGGCGTTGGCGGACGCGATCCCGTCAACCGCAGCCGAGGTGATGCCCCCGGCGTAGCCCGCCCCCTCCCCTATCGGGTACAGGCCCTGGACCGTGGGGGACTGGCGGGTGTGGTCATCTCGCAACAGCCGGACCGGAGCGGAGGTCCGGGTCTCGACTCCGACCAGCAGAGCGTCGGGCGAGACGACTCCCCGCATCTGGCGCTCGAAGACCTCGAACCCGCGCCGCATCGCCTCGACCACGAAGCCCGGCAGAAGCTCGTGGAGCGGCGCCGGTCGGATCGGGCTGGGACACGAGAACTCGGGGAGACTCGACGGCGGGCAGCCACCGAGGAAGTCGACCAGCCGTTGGCCCGGCAGGGCGTGGCAGCCGCCGCTGGGGTTCGCGGCCTCGGCCGCACGGACCTCGAGAGCGCGCTGCCAGCTCACACCTCGAAGAACGTCCTCCCCACCCAGGTCTCTGGGCTCCACATTCACCACGAAGGCGCCGTTGGAGAAACGTCCGCGGTGCCCGTAGTTCGACATCCCGTTGGAGACCACCCCATCGCGCTCGGTTGCCGCGTTGAGCACGTGCCCTCCGGGACACATGCAGAACGAGTACACCGCACGCTGGCCGTTGCCCGTGGCCCAGGTCGAAGCCAGCCGGTAGCGTGCGGCGCCGAGCGCCGGGTGCCCCGCCCAGTGCCCGAGCTGGATCCGATCGACCTGCTCCACCGGGTGCTCGAGGCGAGCGCCGACGGCGAACGGCTTGACCTCCGTCGCCACGCCGAGCCCCACGAGCTCCCGATACAGCGCCCTCGCCGAGTGCCCTCCGGCGAGCAGCAGCTGAGCCGTCTCCAGCTCGCGGCCGTCCTCGAGCACCACCCCGCGCAGCGCCCGTCCTGCCAGCGACAGCGAAACCATTGCGGTCCGGAAGCGAAGCTCGACGCCGAGCTCCACGAGGTGCTCGATGAAACGATGGATGACCCGCCGGATACGGCTCGATCCGACGTGCGGGTCGGCCAGGGTGCGGACCTCCTCGGGCGCACCGAAGCGAACGAAGGTCTCCATCACGAACGGGATGTAGGGCGATTTCACCCGCGTCATCAGCTTGCCGTCGGAGTACGCGCCGGCGCCGCCGGCGCCGAAGCCGAGATTCGAGCGCTCGTCGAGCTCGCCCAGCCGCATGAAACGGGCCATCGTGAGCACCCGCTCGGCCATCGGCTCGCCCTGCTCGAGCAGCACCGGCGGCACCCCGTGCAGCGCCAGCCAGTAGGCGGCGAAGAGCCCGCCAGGGCCGGCGCCAACGACGACCGGACGCGGATCGGACGGTCGACGCCTCAGTCCCTCGAACGACGCACCGTCGCCCGGCTCGGGAACCCCGACGCTGTAGACCCAGCTCGGTCGACCACGTCGCGCGTCGAGGCTCTTCTTGAGCACCCGCCAGCCGCAGCCTGGCTCGATCCCGAGCCGTTCCACCGCGGCGTCGAGCGCCTGCGGCCCATGGTCGAACGGCAACCGGATCTCGCCGATGCGTTTCATCTCGTCGGCCGTTGTCAGTCTCGCTCCCCGGAGTCGAGCCGGGGTGGGCCGGGTCAGGACGCCGGTTCGGGGGTGGCCGCCGGTTCGGCCTGCTCCGGCTCGGCCGGCATCACGACCCCGGCACGATGCAGCTCGTCGTTGATGACCTCGGTGAAAGCGGACAGCGGCTGCGCTCCCGAGATCAGGCGGCCGTTGATCACGAAGCCTGGCGTTCCGGTGATGCCGAGCCGCTGCGCCTCCGCCAGGTCCTGATCGACCTCGGCGGCGTGCTTCTTGCCGTCCAGACAGGCCGCGAAGACGGCCGCGTCAAGACCGAGGTCGCCCACCTTCGCCTTCAGCGAGTCGGCGGAAAGATCCTGCTGGTGCTTGAACATCCAGTCGTGCAGCTCCCAGAACTTGCCCTGGTCGGCAGCGCACAGCGACGCCTCTGCGGCGGTCCGAGCGTTGTTGTGCATCTCAAGGGGCAGCTGGCGGAAGACATGCCGGATCTTGCCGTCGTAGCGCTTCATGATCTCGTCGACGACCGGCTGTGCACGGTGGCAGAACGGGCACTGGAAGTCGCTGAACTCGACCATCACGACCGGCGCATCGGCCGGTCCTTTGGCGGGATCGAATGGCGCCGGCTCGGTCTCCTGGCGCGGCGGGTCGAGCAGCACGACCAGGTTGGCTGCGCCAAGCAGCTGGGAGCGCAGCTGGTCCTGGAGCGTGCGGGCCTGCTGCTGCTTCAGGTAGGCGACCACCTGCGCTCGGGCCTGGGCCTCGTCTGACGGCAGTTGGGTCCGATACTGGTTGAGCAGCGACGTGACCATCTGCTCGGTTGGCTCGGTGACCTTATCGGCCACGTGTTCTTTGTAGTAGGCCTCGGGCGTCTGGTCGGCGGCCTTCGCCGCGGCTTCCAGTACCTTCTGGAAGGCAAGCCCACGGATACCGTCGACCTTGGCCTGGTAGATCTGCTGCTTGAGCGCGGTGATCCGGCCGCCAACCGCCTCGTCGAGCTGGGCGGCGGTGATCGGCTCGCCATTGACCGTCGCGACCGGGTCGGTCGCCGCGGCGGTAGGAGGAACAGTCGGCTTCGAATCTGCGGCGGCGCAGGCGATCGGCGCAATCACGGCGAACGTGATCGCGAGCACGGTGCTGATTCTCGAGCTCACAGGCGTCACCCTCCTCATCCCGGCACGGATCCCGGGTCCGGCCACTATGGACGCCCAGGTCGGCGAGGTCAAGCCAGGAGCACGCGGGCCGAAGCCCTTGGCGGAGAATCGGGGGTCGAGAAGCGTCGCCCGTCGGGCTCCGCTGCCGCGCTGCACGTAACTGGGTACAATCCATCCGCGGAGGTGACTGTGACCATCCTCGACCTCGATGCCGCCGAGCTGACCGCCCTCGTGTCCCGCGTCTTCCAGCCGCGCACCGGCGACCGTGTCCTCGCCGTGCTGGTCGACCTCCCGGACGACGCGGTGCCCGACACATCCTGCTGGCGAACACGGCGCGAGCTCGCCGCCGGTTGGGTCGACAGGTTGCGCTCGGCTCGAGCCGCGCTCGGGCTCGAGGTCGAGCTGGTGCTGTACCGCAACGTCAGGCGCAACAACGCGGATCTCCCCGACACTGCGTGGCGCCATCAGAGCGCGGACCTCCCCGCCGCCGCCGACGCGCTCGAGCCAGCGGCAGCTGTTCCGTTCGACGAGATCCTCGCCGAGCGTCCGCTCATCCTCGCTCCGACCGAGTTCTCCGCCACGGCGCCGCTCAAGGTCGCCGCCCGCCGCCACGGATTCCGGGCCGCGACCATGCCGGGCTTCTCGCCCGCAATGGTGCCCGCGCTGCGGATCGACTACACCGAGGTCAACCGCCGTGTCGGCCTGCTGAAGGATCTGCTCGACCGCGCAGCCAGCGCCGATCTGGTGTTCACGGTAGACGGGAACATGGACCACGCCTTGCACCTCGACCTGCGCCATCGCACCGCGCACGCCTCGGGCGGGCTGCTGCCGGAGCCCGGCACCGCCGGCAACCTGCCGTCGGGCGAGGCCTACATCGTGCCCTACGAGGGCGAGCTCCCCGCGGACCCGAGTCGAAGCGCGGGCGTGCTCCCGGTCCAGCACGGCAGAGAGGTGGTCCTGTACGAAATCGAGGCGAACCGCGCGGTGTCTGTGCACGAGGGCGAGGGCGCGGCTGCCTCCGAAGCAGAGCACCTGTTGCGGGAACCCGCCTACGGCAATCTCGCCGAGCTTGGCCTCGGCGTCCTCGACGACTTCGGCATCGAGCCCATCGGCGAGGTCCTGCTCGACGAGAAGCTCGGGCTGCACATCGCGTTCGGACGCTCTGACCACTTCGGCGGACAGGTCGGCCCGGACGACTTCTCGACCCCGGAGGAGGTCGTCCACCAGGACCACGTCTATGTGACCGCCCTGCAGCCTCGGGTCACGATCGCGCGGGCCTCCCTCACGATGGACGACGGCGCTCTCCTCGAACTCATGAAGGACGGCCACTATGTGATCAGTTTCCAGAACGCAGACGGCGCCCCATGATGAGGCGCCAACGACTTTGACCGAGGTATCCCAGGGCCTGAACGGGCACTTCCCCGCGCGCGGTACGTTTCAGCCGAGCATCGCCCCGGCAACCAGCATCATTACGAACACAACGCCAACCACCACCGGCAACATCAGGTGGTGATGTGCCGTACCCTCCGCCGGCATCTGGACCTCGCGCATCGGCGCCCCCTCCTCGTTCGCCGACCACCGGTCGGCCGAACCTGACCACGGCAAGCGAATCTCCGCGCTGCGAAACGACATGGCAGCCAATGACCTCCGCACTGACAATCGCGCTCCGGTGGCCGGCTCACGCCGGGCCCACCATCATCAGAGCGCCTCCGCGGGGCGGGCAAAGGGCGCGAATCGGGCGAGCCCGAGGCAGAATGTGGCGAGAATGTGGCGGCAGGAGGATGGCAGGCGGCCGCGTCCGGTCCCTGTCATGGAGCTGACGCACCATGACACGCCGGGTCGTCCCAACTCGTGCGAAGTCTGGCCGTGGCCCGGGACACTCCACCACAGTCGTGCCGGAATTGACAACCCTTCACTCACGTTTCACAATGCCGGCGGTCGGTCGTCCCCCCCGGCCACGAGCCGGTGCGGGGGCTCGGCCTCGGCCACTCGAATCGGTATCGTGTGGAGGTGCGTCATGCCGCTGTATGAGTACAAATGCTCCGCGTGCAGCCATCGCTTCGAGCGCTGGGAGCGGCTCACCGCCCCTTCCGTCCAGGCGTGCCCGCAGTGCGGCGAGCCCGCCCAGCGTCAACTCGGTGCTCCCGCCCTGCAGTTCAAGGGTAGCGGCTGGTACGTGACCGACTATGCCAAGGGCTCCGCCTCGGCCCCGCAGAGCGAGCGAAGCGAGAGTTCGCCGTCGTCCAAAGACACGTCGACGAATGCCGCCGACTCGTCGTCCTCCTCCTCGTCCTCTTCCGAAACGTCCTCGAAGGGCGGCGACGGGCCCAAGGACTCATCCTCCGGCAAGGCCGCCTGAGCTGTAACCAGGTCGGCCGCGACGAGTGTGACGGCTGCCGCCAACTTCACGTCGCGGCGTGCGGGCGCCAAATCAGAGACCTTCCACCTGGACGTGCGACACGGGAGCAGACGGCGCCCCGGGAATCGGTGCCGACGGCTCAGGTCCGGGCATGATCCCACCTGGAGCGGGCTCTACTGTCGCGGCTTCCGCCCGGATCCAGGCGTCGACCCGGCCGCCGAGCACATCGAGTGGCAGCGAGCCGCCGCTCAGGACGAGATCGTGAAACGCTCGGAGGTCAAAAGCGGCACCGAGCTCCCGCTCAGCCCGCTCGCGCAATGCCCGGATGCGCACCTCTCCGATCTTGTAGCCGAGCGCCTGGGCCGGGTCGGACGCGTAGCGGTCGAGCTCCCAGACCCCAGAGCCCAGGAGTCGGGTTCGCGCCATCTCGGTCGCTCTCTCGCGGGTCCAGCCACCGTCGTGGATGCCGACGTCGAGCACCAGGCGCGCCGCGCGGAGCAGCTCACTCTGGAGCCGCCCGACCCGCTGGTATGGATCAGTGTACAGGCCGAGATCGCCGCCCAGGCTCTCTGCGTACAGGGCCCAGCCTTCGACGAACGCCGTATGGTGTGCAAAGCGGCGCAGCCGCGGCAGGCTGTCGAGCTCCTGGGCGAATGCGGTCTGGAGGTGATGCCCGGGGACCGCCTCGTGCAGAAACAGAGCCTCCATGCCGGGCGTCCTTGCTCCCCCCGGGCCGACGTGGACGAAGAAGGTACCCGGACGCTCGCCGTCGGGGGTTGCCTGAAGGTAGAAGGCGCCCGGCAGTCCCGCCATCGCCACACCCTCGGCAGAACGGATCTCGAGATCGGCGTCTGGAATGCGCTCGAAAAGTCTCGGCAGCTTCGCCTCCACGCGCCGCCGGATGGCGTCGTAACGCCGCATGACCGCGGTCCGATCGGTGAGCACCAGCCCGGGGTTGCTGTACAACGCGGTATACAGACCCGTGATGCCGTCGTGAAAACCGAGAGCCTTCGCCTCCCCCTCGAGCGCGGCAATGATGCGAGACACCTCGGCCGCCCCGAGCCGAAAGACCTCGGCCGGCTCGAGCTCGGTGGTAGTGGACCGGCGGACTCGCCAGGCGTACCACGCCCGCCCGTCCGGGAGCGCCCACAGACCAAGGGACTCGCGGCATTCGGGCAGGTACTCTCTGCGCATGACATCGACCAGGCGGCGGTACGCCGGGAGCACCCGCTCGGTGACTGTCGTCGTCCAGTCCGCTTTCAGCCGACGCCGCCGCTGCCGGTCGATCCCGCCCGGCATCCGCTCGAGCGGTTCCATGAACGGGCTCTTTGAGGGACGACGGGAGGCGATCTCGTCAAGCTGCTCCAGGGCGAGGCGGGTCACCGAACATGGTTGCACGACGCGCCGACGGACGCCTTCTCGCATCGCGCCGAGGGCACGATCGACCCAGCCTGGAAAGGCGTTCATGCGCGCCAGGAAAGCCTCGTAGTCGGCCGGGACGGCAAACCGGAAGCTGCCGTCACCGTCGGCCGCGCGGGCGAAGGCCTGCGGAAGCGACCCGAGGTCGGCACTGATCGGCAGCAGGTGCTCCGGGTAGCGCAGCCCGTCGAGCTCGATTCGCGCATCATGGACGAGCACCGCGAGTGTCGTGCGATCCTCCGCGTCGAGCGCCGCAGGATCGATGGCAGATGCTCTCTCGAGGCAACGACGCTGCAGCCGCGCGAAGGTGTCGCGCCAGCTCGCCGAGATGCCGTCGGGGAACCGGTCGTCCCAGCGATGGTCGCCGATCGCCGTGGCGTAGGCCGGGTGAAGCTCCAACAGACCGTCCCAACAGGCGTCGGCAAGGACTGTGACCTGCTCTGCCGGATTCTCAGCGTGCGACGGAACGCTTCCTGCCACGACGAGCGCAAGAAGCAGACCAGCTGTGCGTCGCATGGAACATCCTCCCTCGATGAGCGTGCGGCTCCTAGCGGGGAGGTACGCGGCGCCGCCCTCCCGGTTCGCCCCGTGCTGCCCT
>CAZQYU010000059.1:0-14132 GCA_964597585.1 uncultured Thermoanaerobaculia bacterium | reverse complement strand
GGTACGTGGCCGGGAGCTTCCATCTCTACCGGGTCACGCGGCCCGGGGGCGCCGGAGGAGACGCGGGCCCGACCGGCACTCCTCAGCGAGGAGGAGTCTCTGGCTCTGCCGGTGCCGATGCAGAGGGTCGAGCTGCTGTCGACAAACCTGGCACATGACAGGAGGAGCAAGCGAACGACATGGCCGCTCATTTGTCCGGCCACTCCTCTTGTCAGGGGCGGCTGCTGGAGGCAGCCGCCGGGACCTGCGAGACCGCTCCCAATTCTCAACGATGGCTTGGCGTTGGTGCGTCTTGGCGTTTCAATCTCCGGCTCTCGCACCGCGCGGATCATGCAGGCTCGTCCGACCAACGCAGGTCCGGGTTGTACCACGGGGCGAGTGCGGTGATGACGGCATCGGCGAAGGCCGCCGCGCGGTCGATGTGGTCGGCGGTGAGCACGCCGAACGCGCCGCGGCCGGAGCGAATGTCGCGCCCGCCGGCGAAGCGGTCGATGACGACGCCGAGCTCGGCGCCGTCGAGCAGAGAGCGGGCGAGCGCCTCCGGCAGCATGATGCCGGGCCCGGACCCGACCCACGTCCTGTGCCCGTCGCTCGCGGCCGCCCAGTTGCGCAGCAGCACAAGCGGTGGGTCACAGTCGACGACCACGGCTCCTCCTTCGAGACCGAGGGCGAGGTCGGCGCCGGTGGCGGCGAGCGCGGCCTGTGCTCGTAGGCGCGCCCCCCTGACGCCCTCCGTCTCGCTCATCGGCATCGCCGAGACGCCCGAGGGCACATCGACCGGAACGATCTCGTACCCGGCCGCGTCGGTCCAACCCGCCGCCACCAGCCGGTCGAGCGCGAGCCGCACCGCCTCGAGCTTGGCCCGACGCAGGGTCCCGACTGCGAGCCGCCGGATCACACGCCGACCTTCGGGCACAGCGGCTCGAGCGAGCACTCGCCGCACCGCGGCGTGCGCGCGTTGCACACCCGGCGGCCGTGGAGGATCAGCCGCATCGACATGTCGACCCAGTGCTCGCGCGGAACCAGCCCCTCGAGCCGGGCGGCGACGACCTCCGGATCCCGGTGATCGGCGAGCCCAAGTCGCTTGGCGAGGCGCCTGACGTGGGTGTCCACCGTGACTCCAGCGGCGATGCCGAACGCCTCGCCGAGCACCACCTTGGCAGTCTTACGGCCGACCCCTGGGAGCTCGACCAGGGCATCGAGGTCAGCCGGCACCTCGCCGCCGTGGTCGGCCACCAGGCAGCGCGCGGCCTGCTGCAGATTGCGCGCCTTGTTGCGGTAGAAGCCCGTCGGCCGGACGACCTCCTCGAGCTCGGCGGTGTCAGCCGAGGCGAGCTCGGCCGGTCCCGGCCATCTGCGGAAGAGCTCCGGCGTGACCTGGTTGACCCGCACGTCGGTGCACTGGGCGGAGAGCACGGTCGCCACCAGCAGCTGCCACGGCGAGCTGTAGTGGAGCTCGCACTCGGCCCCCGGGTAGGCCTCGGCGAGGAGGTCCACGATCCGGCCGGCGCGCTCCTTCGGCTTCACTCTGGTTCTCCTGCTGGCCTGCATGTCATGGCCACTCTCCTGCTGGCCCGCTCCTTCATCTTCATGGCCGTTCTCCTGCCGGCCTCGCCACGTGGCGAAGCGAGGACCGAGAGAGGCTGTGAGCTGTGGTGATTTGGCAGGACGAGCGAGCGAGGCGTAGCCCAGCTACGTCGATCGCGCGAGTTCAAGAAAGCGCCGCAGATAGGGACCCGTTGCGGGACAATCGTCATCCCGCAATGGGCGTCGGTCTCTCCTGGTCCGTAGCCGTCACGCTGGTGAGACATACAGGTCAGTAGGAGAAAGTGGAGCCGCCGATGAACTCACGCAGGATCGAGGTGTGGGGCACCTCGTCGGGGAAGATCGACACGAACATCGACAGAAACTTGAGCAGCCGGTACGCCTCGGAGTAGCGCGGGCTGGTGCGCGGGACCTGGAGCAGGAAGCGCTCGGCGTAGGTCTTGAGCACCGCCGGCTCGTAGACCAGGGCCGAGTTGAAGATGACGTCGGCCTGCTCCTGGTACGGGAAGATCCACCGCGCCTCGCCGCGCCGCACCTGCTCCCACAGGTCGAGGGTGCGTTCGGCGGTGAAGCCCCGGAAGAGCTTGTCGCGCACGATTCGGCGGATGAGGCGCGCGTCGGCGGTGAAGATCCGGTTGTGGCTGTCGATCGCGAGCTGGGACAGCGCCGAGATGAAGACCCGGACTTTCTGCTCGCGCGGCACCGACGAGGTCAGGCGGTCGTTGAGGCCGTGGATGCCCTCGACCACGAGGACCTGCCCGGGCTCGAGCCGCAGCGGCACCCACCGCGCCTCCTCGACCCGCTCGCCGGAGACGAAGTCGTAGCGCGGGGTGCGAACCTCGCGCCCGGCAAGGAGCTCGTCCAGCTGGCGATGGAAGAGGGCGAGGTCGATCGCCTCCAGCGCCTCGAAGTCGGGCTGACCGGCCTCGTTGCGCGGGGTGTGGGCGCGGTCGATGTAGTAGTTGTCCAGCGACAGCGACACCGGCTCGATGCCGTTGACCCTGAGCTGGATCCCGAGCCGTTTGGCGAAGGTGGTCTTGCCCGACGAGGACGGGCCGGCGATCGTGATCAGCTTGACCCGGCCACTGCGCTCGAGGATCTCGTCGGCGATCTGGGCGATCTTCTTCTCGTGCAGGCCTTCCGCGACTCTGAGAATCTGCTTGACGCCCCCGTTCAGGCACAGCCGGTTGAGCTGACCCACGTTGTGGACGCCGAGCACCTCCTGCCAGCGCAGGGTCTCGACCGCAATCCGGTACAGCTTCGGGCGCGGGGTAAACGGCGGCAGCCGGTCGCGCTGGGCGCGGCGTGGAAAGCGCAGCAGGAGGCCGTCCTCGTAGGGCATCACCCCGAAGGTGGGCAGGCAACCGGTGTTCGGAGCGTAGGGCCCGTGGGCGATGTCCACGAAGTCACCGCACCGGATCGTGTGCACCGTCGAGCTGCGCCGGGTTTCGAGCAGCTGCAGCTTGTCGTCGAAACCGCACTCCCGAAAGAAGTCCTCGATCTCCTCGAGGGTGACGGTCTGGCGGATGAACGGTCGCCGCTCGTCGCGCAGCTCGAGCATGCGACCCTCGAGCGCTTGCGCCATCTCAGCGAGCCCCGGGTGGCTGCCGCGCACCTGGTAGTGATAGCTGTTGCCGAGCGACTGGCCGATGACCAGATGAGCCTCCGGGAAGAGCCCGAAGGCGGCTTCGTACAGCATCAGGCTCACCGATCGCTTGTAGACCGACTCGGCCTCGCGATCTCCGTAGCGGACAAGGTCGAGCTCCACCTTGCCGCGGAGTGGAAAGTCGAGCATCACCTGGCGGCGATTGACCAGCGCCGACAGCACGGTGTCCGGAAGCTCGCCATCGATCTCGGTCACCAGCTCCGAGACGCGGATACCAGCCTCACGTCGATGGATGACGCCGCGATAGCTCACCTCGACGTGGGTGGAGTTCATGACGTCCTCGGTGCGGCCTTCGCCGAAAGGCCCACCCGTCGAGGCCGACGGCCGCGATCCCTCCGCCTCCCGACCCGGACGGAGGCGGGCTGGGATCGGGATGGCCTCATGCACGCGCGACGGACCCGCCCGTCCACTGTCGCAGCCTCGCCGCCAGCTCCTCGCCGAGGAGCCCACGGGCACGGGACGCGACGTCGCCCACGATGGCCTCGATGTCGCCCGAGCCTGTCCAGTGCCGACGGACCGTCTCGACCCCCAGCACCGTGATGCCGTGGCGGACCACGGCCGCGAGAATCACCAGGTCGTCAACCCACCCAGGAATGCCAGGGGCCGCCTCGGGCAGGAAGTCGTCCGATGCCACAACGTACACGACGGCGGCGAGCAGCCGTGCCCGGTAGGGCGCCGACAGGTCGGGCTCGAGCTGCAGCCGAATGACCAGCTCGAAAAGGTCCGGAACGGCCGCGATGCGTTCCGCCGCCGGGTGGTGGCGACCTTGCTCGGAGGTGAGCCACCCCATCACGCGGATGCGGAGGCGCCTCACCACCAGATCGAGTTGCTCGAGAATGTCGCCGTCCTGCACGGTTGCCGTCCTTCGCTTCGCCGCGCGCCACATCCTGGGCGCAGCCACCCCCTATCGTACAATACGTTTCGGCGTCACGGTTCGAACCGGGCTGTGCGCGCCCCCCGGAGGTCTCCGTGATGCAGTCGGTCCCTACCCGCTCCTTCCTTGCACTCGCTGCGGTCACTCTTTGGCTCGCACCGCTCGCGCCGGCGGCCGCCGTTTCGGCCGCCGAGCCCGCCCGGCCCGGGGCGGCACTTGGCGCGGCCGATCCGGACGGCGATGGCGAGCTCGGCGAGGCGACGGCGATCCGCCGCCGGGCCGAGCTCGAGCGGGAGATGTTCGGCGACGGAGACGTCCTGACCTCCGAAGGACTGCTCGCCCGTGCGCGCTGGGCCTTTGAGCGCTGGCGCGAGCGCGGACCGGTGGTGCGGGCCGCGAGCATCGGCAACTTCGGGTGGGTGAGCCTGGGGCCCACCAACGGCGCCGGGCGCTTCACCGCCGTCGCCCCGCATCCGACCGCTCCCGGGCGGGTTCTTGCCGGCGCCGCCGGCGGCGGCGTGTGGCGGACCGATGATGCCGGCAGCACCTGGACCTGTCTCACCGACGACTATCTGCCGAATCTCTCGGTCGGCGCCATCGCCTACGCGCCCTCCGATCCGACGATCGTCTACCTCGGCACCGGCGAGGGCGGCTCCGCGATCGACTTCATCCCCGGCATCGGCCTCGTCCTCTCGTTCGACGGCGGCGACAGCTGGATCCTGCCGTCGCAGGTCATGGCGACCCAGTTCTTCGACATCTCGGTCGATCCCCGCGATCCGTACACCGTGCTGTTCGCCACCGACCAGGGTCTGCTGCGGTCGACCGACGGCGGCGTCACCTGGTCGACGCCGATTCCGAAGAACAGCTCCGGACGCTCCTCCACCGAGATGGTGCCGACCCAGGTCGTTCGCTCGGCGTCCAACCCGGACCTCGTCTACGCCGCCCTCTGGTGTCAGGGCGAGTGTCCCGGAGGCTACTCAAGGCTCATGAAGTCGACCAACGGCGGCCAGAGCTGGTCCCGGTCCGCGACCGGTCTGCCACTCCCGTCGCCCGATGACCGTTCCCTCAACCGCAACGCGATCGCGGTCGCCCCGACGAACGACCAGCTGCTCTATATCGGCATCAACTCCTCGCCGACCGGCAACAACGATCCACCGTCCCGCGTCTTCCGCTCCACCAACGGCGGCGCCAGCTGGACCGAGCTCGCCAAGCCCAACGCCTATCTCGGTCTCCAGGGCTGGTACGACAACGTCATGACCGTCCGCCCGACCGACTCCAACTGGGTCGTCGGAGGCGGCGTGTGGTACGTGCGCACTGTTAACGGCGGCGCCAGCTGGACCGAGCAGAACCCGTATGCGAACGGCGCGGACCCGAACTGGCCGCACGTCGACGCGCACGACATGGAGTGGCAAGACGGCACCCTCTGGCTCGCCAACGACGGCGGGGTGTGGAAGTCCACCAACGGCGGCCAGACCTGGATCGACTGCAACTCCGGGCTCATCACCCGCCAGTACTACGGCCTCGCGATCGACCCGGTGAACCGCGAGCGCATCATCGCGGGCGCCCAGGACAACGGTACCAACCGGCGCCGCGACGTCGGCGACGGCACCTGGGACCTGGTCCTTCCCGGCGACGGGTTTGAGACCGCGATCAACCCCAGCCTGCCCGACGTCGTCTACGGCACGGTCTACGACACCCATGTCTTCCGTTCCATTGACGGCGGCACTGCCGCATCGTTCATCGACGTTTCGCCGGCCACCGGCGGAGATGCCACACCCTTCCTGACCCCGTTGACCATGCGTCCCGATCAACCGCAGGTGCTGTACACGGGCTCGACCCGCGTGTGGCGGAGTGAAGACGCCGGCACCACATGGGCGGCGCTGCCGACCGACGTGACCGGAAGCTCATGGAACTCCGAAGAGGTCTGGGCGATCGCGGTCACCCCTGCCGACCCGAAGGTCCTGATGGTCGCCAAGAACCGCGATGTGTACCGCTCCGACGACGGCGGCCTCACCTGGGGTCTGATGTCGCAGGGCGCCGCCGGTCTGCCGAGCTCCAAGCGGATCGTCAACGTCGAGATCTCGCCATGGGACGCCGACACGGCGTTCGCCTGCCTTGCCGGACAGTCCGCAGGCCACCTGTACCGCACGACCAACGCCGGCCTCACCTGGCAGGCCTCCGACTCCGGCCTGCCGCCGTTCTCGGTCCAGGTGGTGCGCTTCGACCCGACCGACACCACCGGGTCGACGCTCTTCGCCGGCACCGACGTCGGACTGTATCGTTCGACCGACGGCGGCATCACCTGGACGCGCTTCGGCGACGGACTGCCCGCCGCATCGGTGCACGACATCCGCATCCTCCCCGACGGATCGATGCTGCGTGTCGCCACCCACGGCCGCGGGGTGTGGCAGCTCGCGATCCCGACGCCCGCCAACCGGCCCCCGACCATCGCCCTGTCGCAGCCGACGGGCGACCTCTCGATCCAGACCGGCGACACCGTCACCCTGCGTGCCGAAATCAGCGATCCCGACGGCGACGCCGCCAGCTTCGACGTGCTGACCACGGACAGCTGGGGGAGTCTGGCTCACGGCAACGTCGCCGCGGGCGACTCGGCAACCGCCACGACCTCTCGCCGATTCGACATCGGCGGCATCCATCGACTGGGAGTGAGCGCGGTCGACGACCACGGCGCACGCTCGAGCAGGTCCGTGAAGGTCACGGTCAAGGACAGCTCAGACGACTGCGCCACCCCGCGGAGGGTCCCACCGGCCGGCCCGTTCCCGGTCACCATTGCGACCGGCGACGACAGCGCGACGACCGGCTCCAACGACCCGACCGTGCCCTGCGTCGCCCAGGGAGCGGGGCGCGCCGGTACGCTGTGGTTCGAGTTCACCCCGGCGGAGAGCGCTCACTACGCCATCTCGACCTGCGGCTCGCTGGCCGATACGGTGCTGTCGGTCTGGACGGGTGCGACCTGCGGCCCCTACACCGCGGTCGCCGGCGGGTGCAACGACGACGACGAATCAGTCCACTGCGATGGACGCCGCACCGACTCGTGGCTGGAGCTCGACCTCGAGGCCGGCACGACCTACCGGATCATGGCCTCGGCCTATGAGCCAGGCTCTCGCGGTTCGCTGCGCCTCAACGTCGAGTGCGACGGGTGCACGCCCCCGGCCGAGGAGCACTTCTACCTGGTGCCGGCATCGGCACACGCCGGCGGCAAGGACGGGACCTTCTGGCTCACCGATCTGGACCTCTACAACCCCGGCGCGACCGACGCCACAGTGGCCATTGCGTTCCTCCCTGCGGGTGGCGACAACAGCGCGGCGCCGCAGGAGTTCTTCACCGTTCCGGCCGGCGCTGCGCTCGAGCTTCAGGACGTCGTGTCGTCTGCCCTCCACCGGGAAGGTGCGGGCGCGCTGCGCCTGCGCTCCAGCGGTCAGCTCGTGGTCGCCTCGCGCACCTACAACACCGCCTCGAGCGGGACCTTCGGCCAGTTCATCGCGGGCGTCCCCGAGACGCTCGCAATCCCACCGGGAGAGACCGTCGTGCTCGCCGGACTCGAGTCCAGCGCCGACTTCCGGACCAACATCGGCGTCGCCTCGGCGGGTGCGACAAGCGCCACCGCGACGGTGGAGCTGCACGCATCCTCGGGCGCACTGCTCGCGACCCGCGACATCTCGGTGCCGCCCTACGGTTGGTTCCAGGTCACCGACATCTTTACCGAGCAGGGCCTCGGTACGGTCCCCGACGCCTACGCCGTGGTGCGCAACGCGTCCGCAACGGCCCACATCGAGGTCTACGCGTCGATCGTCGATGCCCACACCGGTGACCCGACCTACGTGTCGCCGGTGGCCGCGATCGGCGCCGGCCTCTCCAACTGGATCGCGGCGTCGGCCCACGCAACAGGCATCGGTACGTCGTTCTGGCAGACCGACGTCGCGCTGCTCAACCCCGGCACGTCGACGGCGGAAGGGACGCTCGACTTCTATCCCGCCGACACTGACAACCGACAGCGCTCGACCTCGCCGCTCGCGATCCAGCTCGGCCCCGGGCAGAGCGCTCGCCTCCTCGACGTGGTCCAGGACGCGTTCGGCCAGTCAAGCCGGGTCGGCGCCCTTGCGCTGGCCGTCAGCTCCGGCGAAATTGTGGTCACCAGCCGAACCTACAACCGGGCCGCCGTCGGGACCTACGGCCAGTTCATCGCCGCGGTCTCCGAGCGGGATGCGGTGTCGACCGGGGAGACGGCGACCCTGGTGCAGCTCCGCAGGACCGCCGGCTTCCGCTCCAACGTCGGCCTGGTCAACCTCACGGAGACGGCCATCCGCTTGCACGCTGAGTACTTCCGAGCCGACGGGACGTCGATCGGCAGCGCGAGCTACGACCTGCCGCCGCTCGCCTTCCACCAGCAGAACAACGCCATTCCCGGAACCTCAGACGTTGTGGGCGGGTTTGCCAGAATCACCTGCGAGACGCAGGGCGGGAGCTTTCTCGCCTACGCTTCAGTGGTCGACAACGGCTCCGACGATCCGGTCTTCATCCCGGCCGTGGTCGTGACGAGGAACCCCTAGCCCGCAGGATTCACCTCACCACGACGCTGTCGTGCTCAGCGGCGCCGCCAGGCGCGCATGCGGTCGGCGAGGCGCTGCACCGAGGCGTCGAGGTCGGGGAAGCGTGCCCTCAGCTGGTTGAACCTCCGCCTCGCCCAGCTCGACTCGCGTGAGAGCACGTAGAAGCCGAGCAACAAGAGCAGGACGCCCTGGAGCACCGGAAGAAAGAGCCCGATCACACCGAGAACGATGAGCAGCCAGCCCATCACCAGGGTGACGATCCGCTCGAACTGCCGCGCCATTCAACCTCCTCGCTCAAGTGTATCTACAAAAAAAGTGCGGGCTCACGGGCCCGCGGGGGAAGGAAGGAGGTTCGATGCGTGTCAGCCGGTCTGTTGCCGACTTGCCCTCCCTTCTGCAATCGAGATGCCAGGTCCTTCGCGGGCCTCCGAGTTTCCAAAGACTCGTCCTCAAGCTCTTTCAGAGAAACGATTTGACGTATCCCCCCGAGCCAGCCTCCGGGCGCTCTCGACGAGCAGGGACAGATCCGATGCCTGCACGTTCCGGTGCCAAGATGGCACCGCCGCGCACACCGTGCAGGCCGCATCGGCGTCAGCGGCGGCGTTGACGGATGAACTGAGCCTGCCGGCGAACCGGAGTCGGCACGTTGCGGTCCTTCGCCACTCTGTCAAGGTCGCGAAAGTTGAGCCTCGGCAAGATGTTGACGGCGATGCGGTAGGGTGTCTTCGGGTTCTGGGAGATCGCGAGCGCGATCGGGTACTTCTGCATCCAACGTGGGTTGCCGGCAATCCCGTGGATGACCTCCTCCGACACCGACTTGGAGGAAGCGAAACGCTGGATCTCGACCTCGCTCAACTTGGGGCTGGCGAGAACGGAGCGCGCCACGAGTCGATTCTGGGACATGATCAGGACCGCTCGCTCCTCGCGCGTCCCCTTGAGTGCGGTCATGATCTTCTCGAAGGTCGTCATGAGGTAGAGCCGGGTGTGCACCGGGAGCAGGTCGCGGTCCACGGGCTCCGGCTCCGGCTCCGGGGGCGGCGGGTACGGGAGCTCGTCCTCGGCCGGGATGTGGGCTCCGATCGCCTTCAGTGCCACGAGGGCGTCCTCGAGGGACGGCCCCGGTTCCGGTTCCTCGAGCTCACCGGCGGCCGCAATGGCCTTGTCGATGAACTCCTCCTCGAACTCCTTGACCCGGCGTAGGACGACCTGGGTGACCTGGGAGTTGCCGCGCAGATCCTCGAGGATCTCGAGGCAGCCGAGCAGGCGCACCTGGTTGGTGACGATGATGTCCTGAACCAGCGAGCCGCCCCGGGACGCGAGGATCCGCAGCGTCTCGTTCGAGACCGAACGCGAGGCCGCTACAGCCGCCCAAACCGTCTCCTCCTGGCGAAGGCGGACCAGGATGTCGAGCTCGATGGGATCGAAAGCGCTCGCGCGGATGGCGGTGACCACCGTTTCCGGCTCCGCCTCTCCAACCGACTTGCGCGCGGGGCCGGACAGCTCAGGATCGGGATCGGCGGACAGTAACAGCTGGATCCGCAGCAGGTCCTCACGCGACACCGGCAGCAAACCCTGCGCGGCGAACAGACGAACCTGACGCGGGATCATGCCGTTGCGGATGCCGTCAATCAGCTGCTTGGCCGCGTCAGTTGACATCTTGGGCCCCGGCGCCGTGAGGGATGACACCGCTGCGGCCGAGCTCGAGATGGACAACCTGGCCCGCTGCACCAAGCCGCCGACGCGCCACACCGGCCATTTCGAGTGTCACGACTCCGGCGTTGCCGAGGGTGAGCAGGACCGGCTCCTTGAGCTCGAGGTCCAGACGTCCGCCGCCCTCGAGAAGGCGCTGCTCGGTCCTCCCGTCGTGGTCGCGCACGTGGATCCAGCATTCCGCGTCGCGGTCCACCGTGAGGCTGAAGGCGACGGTGTCATCCTCTGCATCGGGCTCGGGCACGGCGGTCGGCGGAAGGGTCGGCGACGGCAGCAGGGGCACCTGGGGCCGATCCGTCGGCGAGGAACGAACGCCCGCTCCTCGCATCGGGTCGGGAAGGGGCTGTGGCGTTCGCTGCGTGCCTCTCACGGCGAGGACCGCCATCACCAGCACCACCAGTGCCCCGATGGCGACCGGCAGCCAGAAGCCCCAGCGCACAGGGCGGGTCGGAGGTAGCTCGTCGACGCGCGCCACAGGATGCGAACCGGATGCGAGCCGGAAGCGCTCCCAGGCGGCATCGAATGCGGCGAGCATCTCGGTCTCGCCGCCGCCCACCATTCGCAGGTACTGGCGGACGAAGTTGCGCGCGAAGACGCGTTCGGGGAGGAACTGGAAGCTCCCGGCCTCGAGAGCCTCGAAGATCCGGCGGGACACCTTGGTTTCCGTAACGATGTCGTCGATCGTCAGACCCGAGGTCTCGCGCAGGCGGCGCAGCTCCTCACCGAACGCCCTCGGGCGAGTCGGCGAACCCTCCGAGACGGTCATACCCGGACATCCTACCATTCAACTGTCCGGCGCGCCTCCGCTTCACGAGCAGTTCCCAGCACGCAGCACGCAGCGCTTGGCTGAGCTCGGGAGATCGCAGCAGCCTACGCACGTCCCCGCTCGACAGCTGCACCAGGGCGGCCAGGGCGGTCGGAAGGGGCGCGTACGGACACCGAGCGATGGCCTGTCGAACTGCGTGACACGAACCCCATCGATGATGGCGGGCGATCGTGGGGAGGACCCCGCGCGCCCCGATCCCTGCGACGTGGATCATCAGCAGCACGTCGTTCTCGACCATGCGGAAGTTGTCGAGGAGGGCCTCCAGGACCTCGGCATCGCGAGACCCGAGGAGGGACCGCAGGATCGGCCGGTGAGCCCGACGGGCGAGCGCTATCCTCTCACCCAGAGTCAGTTTGGGGAGGCGTCCGAGGAGCTTCTTCTCAGCATGCCGGCGCACGACCGGCGGTGCCTTCGGCTCCTGCGCGAGGCGCAGGAGCGAGGTCCATGGCAGCGTTGCGAGCAGATCGAGCGCCTTACCCAAGGGAAGCCCGCGAAACCCCGCCAGAAGCTCGCGGACGGCATGGGCGTGGCGCCATCCCGGCGCATCCGCGATGCGGGCCGCGATCTCCGGGGTGCAGTACGGGTTGCGCAGCACCTCCAAGAGGTCGCCCGTGTCGAGCTCGGTCGTCCGCACGAGCCTGTCGAGCTCAGCGCCGGCCAGCTCTCCGATGCGGCGGGTCATGCATTCATCCTAACCGGAGGTGTCCCGCCACCCGACGCCCGGTCGGCCGGGTTCGACACTTCTTTCACACAGCCATCGGGTTGACGTCTGCGCCGAGGCGGAGGCAGCATGAACCATGCTCGATCTGACGCCGATCCCGATCCTCTCCGACAACTACGTCTGGCTCCTGGGCTCACCGGGGACACAGCAGGTGTTGGCGGTTGATCCGGGAGACGCGACGCCGGTCCTCCGCCATCTCGCCACGTTGGGCCTCGAGCTCGCGGGAGTCCTGATCACCCACCACCACGGCGACCACATCGGCGGGCTCCGAGACCTCCTCGCCGACCGGCCGGCCCCGGTCTGGGGCCCGAGCCGCGAGCCGATCCGCGGCGTCGACCGCCCGGTCGGCGCCGGGGACACGGTTCCCATCCCCGGCACCGGCCTCCGGCTCGAGGTGCTCGAGGTCCCCGGCCACACCGCCGGCCACGTGGCCTACCACGGCGCCGGGATCGTCCTGTGCGGTGACACGCTTTTCGCCGGCGGCTGTGGACGGGTCTTCGAAGGCACGCCGGAGCAGATGGCGGGCTCGCTCGCTCGACTCGCGGCGCTGCCCGACGCGACCCGGATCGCTTGCGCACACGAGTACACGGTCGCGAACCTGAAGTTCGCTCGGACAGTCGAGCCCGACAACCCGGCCATCTCCACCCGCCTCGACCACGCACAGGCGCTTCGCTCCCAGGGTCTGCCCACCGTGCCGTCAACCCTCGCCGAGGAGCGCCTCACCAACCCCTTCCTGCGCTGCGCCGAGGCGTCGGTCGCGGCGGCCGCCGAACGCCGTGTGGGGCGCCCGCTCGGCTCCACGGTCGAGGTCTTCGCAGTTCTGCGGGAGTGGAAGAACGCCTGGTAGCAGCCCGCAGGGCATCGGCCCTCGATGGTGATCGGGCGGTCGAGACGCGGCCCAGTGCCACTGCCTTGAGGGCTGCTTTGGATTCGCTGCACGAATCCTGGCGGCCGAGCTACACTTCCGCGATGCGCGTACTCGCCCTCGACTTCGACGGGGTCCTCTCGGACAGCGCCCACGAGGTTGTCCTCGTCGCGGCTGAGACATGGCTCAGCTTTGAGCCCACGACTCGGCTCCGCCCCGAGCTCGAGCGGATGCTCGGTTCGAAACCTGACGCACTCGACGACATCCCGGTGGTCCACCGGTTCCGCGAGCTGATGCCGCTCGGCAACCGGGCCGAGGACTTCGGGGTCGCCCTCGCCATCCTCGAGCGGGGAGCGCACGTCACCGACCAAGCGGCCTACGACGCCTTCCGGGCCGGGCTCGACCCGGTCTGGCTCACGGCTTTCCACGAGAGGTTCTACGCCGAGCGCGCGCGTCTCCGGCGCAAGGACCCTGCGGCGTGGATCGCTCTGCAGCGTCCCTACCGCCCTTTCCTCGACCTGCTCCGGCGGCGCGCGGCCGAAGTCGAACTCGCCGTCGCGACGGCCAAGGACCGCGAGTCCGTGAGGATCCTGACCGCCGCCTACGGTGTCGCCGACCTCCTGCCCGACGAGCGGGTATGGGACAAGGAAGCCGGCACGAGCAAGGCCGAGCACCTCACGGCGATCGCGCACCGTTTCGCCGTCGGGATGACCGACATCACCTTCGTGGACGACAAGCTCAACCATCTCGAGGCGGTCCGCCCGCTGGGCGTGGGCGGCGTGCTCGCCGCGTGGGGTTTCAACAGCGCTCGCGAGGCCGCGGCGGCTCGCGCCGAGGGCTTCGCGGTCGCGAATCTGGACGACGCTGAGGAGGTCCTGTTCGGAGGCTCGTCATCCGCACCCGGGACCGATTCCCGGATTGGGAGCGGCGCCCGTGGATGAGCTGCGCCTGTTCAGCTGGAACGTCAACGGATTGCGGGCGTGCGACCGCAAGGGCTTCTCGCGCTGGCTCGACGAGGAACGCCCTGACGTGCTGGGTCTCCAGGAGGTCCGCGCCAGGCCCGCCCAGCTCGATCCCCACCTGCTCGAGCCCGACGGTTGGCGGACGTTCTTCCACCCCGCCCAGAGACCCGGGTACTCGGGCGTCGCGCTGTACTCGCAGGTCGCGCCCGTCGACGTGTCTCTGGGTGGCCTCGGGGTTGAGCACTTCGACAGTGAGGGCCGCCTGATCATCGCCGACTACGGCTCGTTTCTCTTCTACACCGCCTACTTCCCCAACGGCGGTGCGGACCTGGCGAGAGTGCCCTACAAGCTCGAGTTCTCCGAGGCCGTGCTCCAGCACGCCGAGGCGCAGC
>CAZQYU010000058.1:0-14180 GCA_964597585.1 uncultured Thermoanaerobaculia bacterium | reverse complement strand
CCGAGGCGACCAGGTCGTCGGTCACGTATCTGCGCTCGGCGATGCCGGTGATCTCTTGAAACTTCTGGACGATGCGGGGGGTGGTCGAGGGGTCGAACGGTTGTCCCCGCGTCTCGAAGAACCGGTTGGTGAAGAAGTCGCTGTTGGGCACGCGGACCGCCGGAATGCAGCTGCCGGTGCCGACGAAAACCGATTGGATGTTTCTCACGGAACTACCCCTCGAACGCTTCGTGCTGACGCGGCCTACGGCCGGCGAGATCTGTCTGGTTCTCTCGTGCGCCCAGCCAGTTTAGCGCGTACCTGCCAGAGCTCCCGACTCCAGCCAATAGCGCGTGGAGCTTGACAGGATCACCTGAGTGCATAATTATGCATTTTCCATTCTGAATTCACTCAGAATGGATGGGAGGTGCGATGCGGGTCGTGCTGGCGTTCTCTGGTGGCCTCGATACCTCGTTCTGTGTCGCCTGGCTCAAGCGAGAGCGGGGCGCGGAGGTCACGACCGTGACGGTCAATACCGGTGGCCTCGACCGCGGTGAGCTGGACCGGGTGGCCGCGCAGGCCATCGCCGTGGGTGCGGCCGAGCATCGCGAGGTCGATGCGCGGCGGGCGACCTACGAGCACTTCGTCGCCACACTGATTCGTGGCAACGTGCTGCGCGGCGGCGTCTACCCCGTGTCCGTGGCGGCGGAGCGGACACAGCAGGCGATCGAGGTCGCCCGGGTGGCGCGCGAGATCGGTGCCGAAGCGGTCGCGCACGGCTCGACCGGTGCCGGCAACGACCAGGTCCGCTTCGACGTCGCGTTTGCGGTGCTGCTGCCCGGGGTGCCGATCATCGCGCCGATCCGGGAGCTCGGACTGACCCGGGAGCAGGCGATCGCGGAGCTGACCTCGCTCGGGCTGCCCGTACCTACCGCCGCGGGACGCTACTCGGTCAACCAGGGCCTGTGGGGAACGACGCTCGGCGGCGGCTGGACCCACGACCCGTGGCAGGCGCCGCCGGCGGATGCGTGGCCGGGCGGCGGCGGATCGGTCCCGGCTCCGACGGACACAGTCATCGGCTGGAAGGAGGGGCTGCCTGTCAGCCTCGAAGGGAGTGACCTCGACGGGCCCGAGCTGATCGAAGCGCTGGCCGCCCGGGTGCGACCCTACGGCATCGGGCGAGGCATCCACATCGGCGAGACGGTGCTCGGCATCAAGGGCAGGATCGGCTTCGAGGCGGGCGCTGCGCTGGTGCTGATCTCCGCCCACCGCGAGCTCGAGAAGCTGGTGCTGACGCGCTGGCAGTCGTTCTGGAAGGACCACGTCGCCCAGTTCTGGGGAGACCGGCTGCACGAAGGTCAGGCCTTCGACCCAGTGATGCGGGACATCGAGGCCATGATCGTGAGCTCGCAGCTGCGGGTCGAGGGGCGGACGCGGGTCCGGCTCGAGGAGGGGCGGTCCCAGGTGACGGGAGTGGAGAGCCCCTACAGCCTCATGGACACCGGGGTGGCGCGCTACGGCGAGAGCCACGCCCTGTGGAGCGGCGACGAGGCGCGCGCATTCGCCAAGGTGGCGGCGATTCCCTCGCTGCTCGCGGCGAAGGCCGCCGGGGGTGCGCGATGGTGACGACCAAGGTCCGTCTCGACCGCATCGCATCGTCCACCCGCAACGCCCGCCTCGGTACAGAGGTCCTGGTCGGTCCCGAGATCGTGAGTCGGGAGGGCTACATCCTCGCGGTCCGGATCCTGGGCGAGAAGCCGGTCTACAACCAAGTCGAGGATAACGCGGGCCGCCTCATCCGGCTGCGCGGCGGCGACGTGCTCGCCGGGACGCTGGGCAGCCGGAGGGCACTGCGCGGCTATGCCGGCGAGGTGCCGGAGACCGTCGTTCCCGGAGACACGATCCAGGTGCTCAACCTCGGCGGCGTGCTCGGGCGCTGCACGGCGATCAACCCTGACCTCGGGCCGCCGTTCGAGGCGGAGGTGCTGGGCGCGGTGCTCGCGTTTCCGCGCACCGGCGATCGGGTCGGCCGTCCGGCCCACATCAGGGACGGGGCGGTCGCGGTCGCCGATCGGCTCGAGGGTTCCGCTCCGGTGGTGTTCGTCGCCGGGACCTGCATGGACGCCGGCAAGACGGTCGCGGCCTCGGAGGTCGTGCGGGGCCTCGCCCGCGCCGGGCTCAAGGTCGGCGGCCTCAAGCTCACCGGGGTCTCCCTGCGCCGGGACTCGCTGTCGATGCTCGACGCCGGGGCGGTCGGAGCGTTGACCTTCAACGATGCCGGGGTGGTCTCGACCGACGATGCCCACGCGCTGCCCACCGCCTACGGCCTGTTCAACGAGCTCGAGCGCGTTCACAAGCCGGACGTCGTCGTGGCCGAGCTCGGTGACGGGATCCTCGGCGAGTACGGCGTCGGTGTGCTGCTCGCCGACAACGCCCTGATGGCGCGTTCGGCGGCGCTGGTGTGCTGCGCGCCCGACCAGGTGGCGGCGTGGGGCGCGGTCCGCGTGCTCGACGAGCGCTTCGGTCTGCGTCCGTCGGTGGTGTCGGGGCCCGCCACCGACAACGAGGTCGGCTGCAGCTTCATCCGCCGCGAGCTCGGCCTGCCGGCCCACAACGCGCGCCGCGGCGACGGCGCCCTGGTGGCGGTCGTCCTGGAGGCCCTGCGTGCGGTCTCCTGACGGGCTCCATGCGGCGGTGCTCGGCGCCTCGGGCTACGTCGGCGGCGAGCTGCTCCGGCTACTCTGGGGCCACCCCGAGGTCTCCCAGCTGAGGGCGTTCTCGGCGAGCGGCGCCGGGAAGGCATGGGGCGACGTCCACCCCGCGCTCGCGCACCTGCCCCCGGCCCGCTTCGAGGCCGCGGACGCGGGTACGGCCGCCGCGTGGGCGGACGTACTCTTCCTGGCGCTGCCCCACGGCAGCTCGCAGTCGGCGATGGCGGAGATCGAGGCCGCCGGACCGCGCCTGGTCATCGACACGGCGGCTGACTTCCGGCTCCACGACCGCTCGCTGGCCGAGGCGACCTACGGCCCCCACGCCGACTTCGACCTGGTCGCGAGCTTTCGCTACGGTCTCGCCGACGTCGAAGGCACGGCGTTGGCGGGCGCCGGGAGGATCGCAGCCCCGGGCTGCTTCGCCACCGCCGCGCTGCTCGCGCTGTGGCCGCTCGCCCGTGCGGGCGGGTTCTCCGAGGCGCCGGTGTGCGTGGCGGCGACCGGATCCTCGGGGTCGGGCGCGGAGCCGAAGCCGGCGACCCACCACCCGCGCCGGGCCAACAACTTTTTCGCCTACGGTGTCGCCGGCCACCGCCACGAGGCCGAGCTGAGCGAGCGGCTGTGCGGGTGGACGGGTCACGACGATGCCCGCTGCACGCTGGTGACGCAGTCCGCGCCGCTGGTGCGCGGGATCCATGCGTGCCTGCACGCGCGCCCGGCATCGCCGTTGCCGGACCCCCTCGCGGTGCTCCGCGAGGCCTATGCCGGGAAACGCTTCGTCCGGGTCTTGGACCGCCCACCCGAGCTGGCGGCGGTGCTCGCAACGAACTTCGCCCACCTCCACGCGGTTGCGCGGGACGGTGGCCGGGAGGTGATCGTGCTGGTAGCTCTCGACAACCTGGTCAAAGGCGCCGCCGGACAAGCGGTGCAGTGTGCAAACCTCGCCCTCGAGCTCGACGAGGGGGCGGGGCTCGGGTTCCCGGGGGTGTCCCCGTGTTGAGCTGTGCACGCGAGCCGGTCGGACCTTCCGAGCTGGCGGTCTACGCCCGTCTTCCGGTCGAACCGGTGCGGGCGTCGGGCTCCCAACTCTGGGACGCAACGGGACGCCGCTTTCTCGACCTCTACGGCGGTCATGCGGTCGCGGTCTCGGGCCACTGCCACCCACGCGTAGTCGCCGCGGTGCGCGAGCAGGCGGAACGCCTCCTGTTCTACTCCAACGCCGTCCCGCTCGAGGTCCGCGATCGGCTCGTCGACCTGATCTGCGAGCTCGGTCCGCCGGGGCTCGACCGTGTCTTCTTCGTGAACTCCGGCGCTGAGGCCAACGAGGTCGCGATCCAGATCGCGCGCCGGATCACCGGCCGGCGCCGGGTGGTCTCGGTTGCGGGCGGCTTCCACGGTCGCACCCTTGCGACGCTGGCCGTCTCCGGCATTCCGCACTACCGCGAGCTGGCGACGGCGAGCGGAGGCACCGGGCTGGTGGACCTCACCACGGTGTGCCCGTGGAACGAGCCCGACGCGATCACGAAGCTGGTCGGCGACGAGGTGGCCGCGGTGGTGATGGAGCCGGTGCAGGGTCTCGCCGGAGCGCGCGACGCGTCGCCGGAGTTCCTGCAGGCCGCACGCACCGCATGCCGGAAGGCGGGAGCGCTGCTGATCTTCGACGAGGTGCAGTGCGGCTGTGGGCGGAGCGGGGCGTTCACGGCGGCTCAGTCCTACGGCGTCGCGCCCGACATCCTGACCCTCGCCAAGGGGATCGCCGGCGGCCTGCCGATGGGTGCGGTGCTGCTCGGTGAGCACCTCGGCGACGAGTTCGGGCGCGGCGACCTCGGGACGACGTTCGGCGGCGGGCCGGTGCCCTGTGCGGCGGCTGTCGCCAACCTCGAGGTGATTCGGGACGAGCGTCTGCCCGAGCGCGCGGCCCGCCTCGAACGGCGCCTGCGGCAGTCGTTGGCGGGGATCGCGGGAATCGAGCGGGTCACCGGCCGTGGCCTCCTGCTGGGGATCCGGCTCGACCGGCCCGCACGGCCGGTCCAGCTCGCCCTGATGGACCGCGGCATTCTGGTCGGGACGGCGATCGACCCTGCCGTGCTGCGGCTCCTGCCGCCGCTGGTGATCACGGAGGTAGAGCTTGACGAGTTGGTCGCAGCGCTGTTGGAGGTGCTGCGATGAACCCGCGCTCGTTCCTCGCCAGCGACGAGTGGCCGGACGGGGACGTTCTCGCCGTGCTCGACCGCGCGGCGGCGATCAAGGCCGGCCGCGATGTCGGATCGCTGGCGGGCAAGGTGCTGGTGATGGTCTTCTTCGACCCGTCGCTGCGAACCCGGACATCCTTCGAGGTCGCGATGTTCCGCCACGGTGGTCACGCCGTCTGCCTCGAGCCCGGCCGCGGCGCCTGGGCGATCGAGACCCGCGATGACGTGGTCATGGACGGCGACGCGGTCGAGCACCTGGTCGAGGCGGCGCGCGTGCTCGGCCGCTACGGCGACGCGGTCGCCGTTCGCGCCTTCCCGAAGGCGACGACCTGGGCCGAGGCCCGCCGGGACACGGTGGTTCGCGGCTTCGCGCAGCACGCCGGCGTGCCGGTCGTCAACATGGAGTCAGCGCGGCGCCATCCGTGCCAGGGGCTGGCCGATGCCATGACCCTGCGCGAGCGGCTCGGGACCGACCTCAGTGGCCGTCGCTTCGTGCTCTCATGGGCCTGGCATCCGCGCGCGCTGCCCACCGCCGTGCCGGCGTCTGCGGCGCTCGCGGCGGCGCGGCTCGGGATGACCGTGACCATCGCGCGTCCTGCGGGGTATGACCTCGATCCCGAGGACATGGCCGCGATCCGGGCGGTCGCCGCGCGCAACGGCGCTGATGTCGAGGTGTCAGACGAGCTCGACGACGCCATCGCCGGGAGCGATGCCGTGTACGCCAAGAGCTGGGGCAGTCTGGACTGCTTCGGCAATGCCGCAGCGGATGCCGCGTTGCGTGCGCCGCACCGGGGCTGGCGGATTGACGTCGCGCGCATGGCCTCCACCCGAGGCGGTCGGGGCGTGTTCCTGCACTGCCTGCCGGTGCGCCGCAACGTGGTGGTGACGGACGGAGTCCTCGACGGTCCCTGGTCGGTTGTCACGGACCAGGCGGAGAACCGGCTCCACGTCCAGCGCGCACTGCTGCTCGACTTGATCGGGGAGGGGAGATGAGCGATCTCGTCCAGGGGTTGAAGGAGGCGCTCGACTACACGCGGCTCTACCGCGATCAGACCTTTGTCGTCAAGCTCGGCGGTGAGGTGCTGGCGTCGGGCGACCAGCTCGCCGGGCTCGCGGTGCAGGTCGCGCTGCTCGAGTCGCTCTCGATCCGGGTCGTGGTGGTCCATGGCGGTGGCCCGCAGGCGAGCGTGCTCTCCCGCCGGCTCGGCTTCGAGCCCGAGGTGGTGGCGGGACGCCGGGTGACCACGCCCGAGGTGCTCGAGGTTGCCAAGATGGTCTACGGCGGCCAGCTCAACATCGACGTTCTAACCGCGCTGCGGGCCCACGGCGTGCGCGCGGTCGGCCTGTCGGGGATAGATGCCGGGCTGGTGGTGGCCCGACGGCGGCCGCCGGTCGAAGTCACGGACGACGGCGGGGTCACGCGCACGGTCGACTTCGGCGAGGTCGGCGACCTCGAGTCGGTTGACACCGCTGTGCTCGACCTGCTGCTGCCCAAGGGCTACGTCCCGGTGGTCGCGTCGCTCGCCGCCGACGCCGCGGGCCGGCCGCTCAACGTCAACGCCGACACCCTCGCGGAGGCGCTCGCGATCGCGCTCAAGGCGCAGAAGCTGGTCTTCCTGACCGCTGCTCCGGGCTTGCTCCGCGATCCCGAGGACCCTGCGTCGCTGGTCGCCTTCGCGTGTCCCGACGACCTCCAGGCACTGATCGCGGAGGGTCGGGTCCGGGCGGGGATGCGGCCCAAGGTCGAGGCCTGCCTGCGGGCGGTGGCGGGCGGGGTTCGGCGCACCCACATCATCGACGGCCGAACCCCGGACTCGCTCCTGATCGAGCTCTTCACCGGTCACGGCGCCGGCACGATGATCGTTGCCGGCCGGGAGATGGAGTCGTACCGGGAGCAGGAGCTGTGACCTGGAGCGATGACGCTGCCGCCCTGCTGGTGGCCCTGGTGCGGTCGCCGAGCCCCTCCGGCGGCGAAAGCGACGCAGCCGCACTGCTCGCCGGCTGGGCAGTCGGCAAGATCGGCAGCGCGGAGGTCGACGACGCCGCGGTGCGCCTGGTCGTCGAGGGGTGTGAGCCCGGACCGACGTTGCTCTTCGCCTCCCATCTCGACACGGTGCCTCCGGGCGAGGGCTGGAGCTGCGATCCCTACGAGGGCAAGGTTGCGGAGGGCTGGTTGACCGCGCGCGGTGCAGTCGACGCCAAGGCATCGGTGGCGGCGATGGCGGTCGCTGCGGCCCGGCTCGCGGCCGCCGGCGGTCCCGGTCGAGGCCGCCTCGTGGTCCTGGCGACCTACAGCGAGGAGACCCGCGACACCACCATGCCCGAGGCGCTGCGCCGCCTGGGGTCGCCGCCGCATGCCGCGGTGATCGGCGAGCCGACCGGGCTCGAGCCGTGTATCGCGCAACGGGGGCAGCTTCTCCTGCGCCTGATTTGGACCGGCGAGCAGCTCCATGCGGGGTGGGTGGCGGGGCGCGAGCCGCGCCCCGTGAACGCGATCGAGCGGGCCGCCGCCGACCTCCTCCAGATCTCCGGCCTGAGCCTGCCGCTCCGCCACCAAAGCCTGGGCGCGGTCGCCTTCACCCCGACGATGCTCAGCGCGGGGGTTGCGCGCAACGTGACGCCGCCTCGCTGCGAGGCGGTGCTTGACATCCGCACCACGCCGTCCTACGGACATGACGAGGTGATCGCGGCAGTGCGGGCCACCGTCGCCGCGGAGGTCGAGGTGATCTCCGACCGGCTGGTCCCGGCCGAGACCCCGGCCGGGTCGGCGTTGCTGGCCGCGCTCCGTCGCGTGCGGCCGCAGGCCCTCCCGTTCGCCTCCCCGACCTGCTCGGACTGGGTGTTCCTGCGTGGCGTGGACGCGGTCAAGCTCGGCCCGGGCGATTCGCGGCAGTCGCACCGTCCGGACGAGCGGATCGCGCTCGATGAGGTGTGCCGGGCGGCCGAGCTCTACGCAGAGCTCGCAGTGGAGGTGCTGGCATGACGCGCACGCTGTGGAGCGGAGGCCGGCCGGTCGATGCCGAGGTCGCCGGGTTCACGGTCGGCGACGACCTCGAGTGGGACCGGCGGCTGATGGCGTGGGACATTCTCGGCACCGCCGCGCACGTCGACGGGCTCACCGCCGCCGGCGTGCTCTCGAGCGACGAGCGCGAACAGCTGCGATCGGTCCTGCGGGACGCGTTCACCGCCGAGGGCCGCGGCGAGCTCACGGTAAGCGACGACGATGAGGACGTCCACACCGCGCTCGAGACGTGGCTGGTGGCGCGGCTCGGCCCGCTCGGCGAGAAGGTCCACACTGGACGGTCGCGTAACGACCAGGTGATCGTGGACCTGCGCCTGTACATGAAAGACCACCTGCTCGCGGTCATGGACAGGACACTCGACGCGGGGGCCGCCTTGCTCGGCTTCGCGCGCCGCCACCGGAACGCACTGCTGCCCGGCTACACCCACCAGCGGCGGGCGATGCCGTCGACCCTCGGCCTGTGGGCCGGAGGCCTGGCGGAGGCCCTGCTCGACGACCTCGGTCCGCTTTCCGCTGCACTCGACCTGGCCGACCGCTCGCCCCTCGGCAGCGCTGCGGGCTACGGCGTGCCGCTGCAGCTCGACCGCGAGCTCGTCGCTCGGCGGCTCGGGTTCGCGACGGTGCAGCGCAACGTGACCGCCGTCCAGGCCTCGCGGGGCAAGCTCGAGGCGATGGTTCTCTCCGCACTGTGGCCGGTCGGCTTCGACCTCGCGAAGCTGGCCTGGGACGTGATCCTGTGGAGCTCGGAGGAGTACGGCTTCCTCGTCCTGCCAGGGGAGCTGGCGACCGGCTCCAGCATCATGCCGCACAAGCGCAACCCGGACCCCTTCGAGCTTCTGCGGGGTCGCGCCGGCGTGCTCGAGGGCCTCGTGGTCGAGGTCATGGCGGTGGCGGGGCGTCTGCCGAGCGGGTACCATCGCGATCTGCAGCTCACGAAGGGACCGGTGATGCGGGGCCTGGAGATCGTCGAGGAGATGCTGGCGATGGTCGCGTCGGCGGTGCCACGGCTGGGTGTCGACCGCAACGCCTGCCGCGCTGCGGTCGGCGGCGGCCTGCTCGCGACCGACGAGGTCTTCCGCCGGGTCCGGTCGGGTGTGCCGTTCCGAGCGGCCTACCGCGAGGTCGCCGAGGAAGTTCGGGCGGGTTCACCGGTACCGACGCTCGAACCTGAAGAGATCCTCTCCGCACGGACTTCCACCGGATGTGCGGGTGCGCCAGGTCTCGCCGCCGCGGGCGCCGACCTGCGCCGCTGGCGCCGGCGCGTCTCGCGTCGCCGCTCGGCCTTCGCCGCAGCCCTGGAGCGGCTCCTGCGCACGCCGGAGGGCGGCGCGCCATGAGCGGCGTCGGTCGACGCCGCGAGCTGATCCTGGCGATCGTGGCCGGCGAGCGGATCGAGACCCAGGAGGAGCTCGTCGCCGCGCTGGAGGCTCGAGACGTCTCAGCGAGCCAGGCTTCGGTGTCCCGCGACGTGACGGCCCTGCGTCTGGTGAAGGTCGACGGACGCTACGCGCCTCCGGCCACGGAGGCTCCGGTCGAGAACCCTCTCGAGGCACGAATTTCGGCCTATCTGATCGGCCACGCACCTGCCGGAGACAGCCTGGTGGTGCTGAAGACGCCGCCCGGCGAGGCCCCGGGTGTCGCGCTGGCGCTCGACCGCCTCGCCCTGTCGGGCGTGGTCGGCACGGTGGCCGGCGACGACACCATTTTCGTCGCCGTGCGTGACCTCACCGCACGCCGCGCGGTGCGCCGCCGGCTCGACGGGCTCCTCGGTGAGGTGAGAAGAGTCAAGAGAGAAGAGTGACGAGAGCAGCACACGAACAGCGGTCCGCGTGGTTTCTTCGGGCTCTTCACGCTTGGCTCTTCACTCTTCACTTCCGCGAAGCGGCGCGCCGCACTGGGGGCAGAACCGGTCGTCGGACTGGACCTGAGCGCCGCAGCGCGGACAGGTGCGCTGCTCGTTCAGCTCAGGCGAGTCATAGGAGATCCCCTCGATGATCCAGCCTTCGGCACGCTTCTGCACGGTGAGCTTGATCTTCGCCGTGCCGTGCTCGAAGGTTGCGGCGTAGATGACCTGCGCGAAAGTCCCCTCCGGCTTCTTGCTGAAGCTCACCCCCTCGATCCGAGCCGCGGTGCGGGTGCCGAGGCGCTGCCGGACCGTCGTCTCGAAGGCGATGTAGTCGTCCTCGGTGAGATCGTCGGTGACGCCGCTGCCGAGACGCTCGTACGCTGCCTCGAGATCGCCACGCCCGACGTCCTCAAGATAGGCGTCGGTGACCGGCTTGACGGAAGCCGAGCCCCACCTGTAGAAGCCCACGCACGACGCGATTCCGCCTGCGATGACCAGCACGAGGCCGAGGCAGCCCCACAGCAGACAGCCTCTCCAGCTGCTTTTCTCTCCCACCTCACTCCTCCATCGCGGTGCCGGGCAGTGCGGCGCCGTCGCCGATGCTCTCGACGATCAGGCTGCAGCAGGTCACCGCGCCCTCGGCCTTGGCGAGCTCTGAGAGATCGACGGCGACGATATGGAGACCGCGCGCCTCGAGCCGGGCGCGGGTACGCGGAAAAGCGGTCGGGTAGAGCAGTGCCTCGCCCAGTCGCAGCGCGTTGGCCGCGCAGGGCTCGCCGGAGTCGACCTCGACCACCTCGAACCCGGCGAACGCGTGCCGGTCGACCCAGTCGGGATTGATCAGCACGAGGCCGTCGTCGACGGCGGTTGCGGCCGACTTCAGGTGGAGGCAGCCGCGGACGTCGACGGGGCGAATCGTGTAGCCCCACTTGAGGAGCACCCACCCGAGGGCCGCCACCCCTTCGGCGTTGGTCCGGCCGGAGCGCCCGACCCAGAGCGTGCGCCCGACGCGGAGCACGTCACCGCCGTCGAGCGTCTCCGGGTCGCGTAGGTGGACCAGCGGGCGCAACGAGCCCAGGGCGGTCGCCGTGGACGCGGTCTCCGCACGCCGGGAGGGGGCGCCCGGCCGAGTGATCACGGCGACCTCGTTCAATACCACCGCGGTGTCCTCAACGAAGACGGCATCCGGCAGCTCGGGCAGCGGCGGCAGGCGAACCACCTCGCATCCGAGCCTTGTGAGGGCGTCCTCGTATGCCGCGTGCTGCGCTCGAGCCCTGGCGACGTCGATCGGCTCGCGCCGCAGGTGGGTGAGCTCGCACGCCGCCAGGGTCGGGCTGACCTCGCGGGTGAAGGCCAGTCGTGCCGGACGCTCGGCGAGGCGGAGAGCGCCGATGGGCATCGCTCCCGGGCGTGCGACCGCGCCGGCGTCCACCTCAGCCAACCACCGCTGCAGCCGTCGGCCGCCGAAGAGGCGCTCCGGCCGTCACGGTTGACCCATCCGACGCCAGCCGCAAGGTCTCGCCCGACCGGTCCGGGTCGGACGCCGCGCACGGTTCCCGCAGGCGAGGGAGGGCGAGCGTTCGAGCATGGCGCCATTCTACGCGTACGGGACGGCGCGGCCGCCGATCTGGTGCGCGGGCGGGGGCGGCGGGAAGCGGGAACGCAACCGGGCCGTTGCGCTCAGGACAGCACGCTGGAGAGGAGCAACGGCGCGAGGCCCGCGAACGGCACCACGGGCCTCGCGTCGAGGGTTGATCGTCAGCCGGCGGTGGGCGCCGGCGGCGGCGGGATCGGGTCCGGTACCTGGTTGCGAATCGGTGGGATCGACCTCAGGTAGGCATACACTGCCTTGAGGTCCTCGTCGGTCATGTGGGCGCAGCTCTGCCAGGGCATCGGCGGCAGGAGCGGGCGGCCTCCACCCATGTGCTTGCCACTGCGCATCGCGGCGATGAAGGTCTCCTCCGTGAAGACCCCGAGGCCGGTCTCTTCGTCGGGGGTCAGGTTGGCGGCGAAGCTGATGCCCCAGGGGCCTGAGAAGGCGGTCATGGTGCCGGTGCCGGCCCACATCCAGGATCCGCTCAGCTCGGCGTGGGCGACAGGGGGAAAGCTCTCAGGGTGTCCGGACAGCATTCGGCTCATGTCCGGCTCGGGGCCGTGCTCTCCCATCTTGAGGGGAGTATGGCAGTCGTTGCAGCCAGCGATCGCGACCAGGTACGCACCTCGCTCGACGGGGCTCTGAACGGCGGCGGTCGGTGCTGCGGGCTTTTGGGGGCTGCACGCGAGCAACCCGAGCACCGCACCCGAGACGACCACAGCGGTCGCCACCAGCACCGGGATGGACCGACGCACCGAACGGATCGCGACGTGATGCATTGAGACCTCCTGCCGGCTCGCACCGGAGCGAGCCACGTGGTTCGGACAACTCTCGTCGACCGATGGGATGCCGCCTGGGCGGTGCCCAGAACGGTCCCCCGAGGCTTCGGCACGGCTGCCTGCCCCCAACGGTCTCCGGGACTGGAGCCGCCCCGAGTGCTGGGCTGCCCGTAGGACGTCCACCCGTGGGCTGCCGACCCAGGTCTCGGTGCGAGTGCACCCGCACCGGGAGACTTCGGTTCCCGAATTGAGGCGGCTTAACAGCGGTCGCCGCCGTCGAATTCCGAGTCAGCCGAGGTTGCCGACGGAGAAGTAGCTCGCGTCCGGGTGGTGGAAGACGAGCGCGGAGACCGAGGCCTCGGGCTCCATCATCATGCCCTCCGTGAGGTGGACCCCGACCTCGTCAGGGTCGAGCAACGGCCACAGCCCCGCCTGGTCATCGAGGTCGGGGCAGGCCGGGTAGCCGAAGGAGTAGCGCCGGCCGCGGTAACGGGCTGCGAAGCGGTCGGCCATCGACATCTCCGGCGTGTCCGGGAAGCCCCAGTGCTCGCGCAGCCTCCGGTGGAGCCACTCGGCGGCGGCCTCGGCCGTTTCCAGTGCGAGCGCCTGCACCGCGTGGCTGGCGAGCAGCTCGCCGCTCGCCCTGAGCGCCTCGGCGTGGGCGGTGACGCCCGCCCCGGCGGTGGTGACGAAGAGAGCGACACTGTCGCGCACCCCGCCGCGCGGCGGTAGCACGAAGTCCGCGAGGCAGAGACCGTCGGCGATGGGCTGACGGGGAAGCTCGAACCGGTACAGGGGAGTCCCGTCGGCGGGGTCGAAGAGCCCGATAGCGTCGCCGTCGGGCTCGGCGGCGACGAAGCGCCACACCGCCGACACCGTCATCCAGCGCTCGGCATCGGCCTCGACCGCCGCGACCGCATCACGCAGCGCCAGTGCGGTGGTGTCGCGTTCGTGCAGCTTGCGTTCGTACCGGCCCCGCAACCCGAGGTGCTTGCCGTACAGCATCTGGGGGTTGATGTAGGACCAGATCTCGCGCAGGTGCGGAATCGTCGCGAGCACACGGCGGTCGCCATACGGAGCGGGGACCGGGGCGAGGTCGTGTCGCACCGAACCGGATCTCCCCGCGGCGCGTGGGCGACCAGCCGCGTTGGACTCGCTCGGCTGTGCAGGGGGGAGTGCGGGCGTCGCGACGACTTCTCCGGCGGCAAGCCGTTTCATCGTCTCGAGACCCTTCATCGCGTCGGCGCAGTAGACCACCTGGCCCGTATAGGCCGGCGCGATCCGCTGGCGGGTGAAGGTCTCGGAGAGCGCAGCGCCGCCGACCAGGACCGGGACGGAAACGCCGGCGGCCGCGAGCTCTTCGACGGAGACGACCATCTGGTGCGCCGACTTCACCAGCAGCCCCGAAAGGCCGATCGCGTCGGGGCTGTGCTCCCGCACCGCGGTGATGAGGTCGTGCGGCGGCACCTTGATGCCCAGGTTGACGACCTCGAAGCCGTTGTTGGAAAGGATGATGTCGACCAGGTTCTTGCCGATGTCGTGCACGTCGCCCTTGACCGTCGCGAGCACCATGCGGCCTCGCGAAACGACATCGGCCGACTCCATGAAACCCTCGAGGAAGGCCACCGCGGCCTTCATGCTCTCGGCGCTCTGGAGGACTTCGGCGACGATCAACTGGTTGCTGTTGAACAGCCGCCCGACCTCGTCCATCCCGCGCATCAGGGGACCGTTGACGATCTCGAGTGGTGTGGCGCCCTCGTCGAGCTTACGTTGCAGGTCATCGATCAGGCCGTCTCGGCTGCCCTCGACCACGTATCGGGCGAGCCGTTCGTCGAGCGGCAGGTCGGCGGCCTCGGAGGGGACGCGGCGGGTGCCGCGGAAGCGATCGGTGAGGCGTGCGATGTGGAAACGGTTGATGGCCGTGCGCTGCTCGGGGGTCTGGTGGCGCCAGTCCACGGGCGCGTCTACGAGCAGCTTGGCGCCCGGCTCCTCGGGGCCGACATCGCGCGGCGGCCGGTTGAGGAGAAGGTCCTCGGCCAGCTCCCGGTCCTCCGGGG
>CAZQYU010000057.1:0-14323 GCA_964597585.1 uncultured Thermoanaerobaculia bacterium | reverse complement strand
TCGAGCCCGGCGCGGGGTTTCGCCCGGCGTTCCTCGGACTGATCGTCCCACCACTTCAAGGTATCGAAGGCCGTGACCGCCATCGGACGGAAGGTCAGGCCAGCCTTCTGCGCCTTGGAGCAGTCGACCAGAGAGAAGCCGACGTAGTCGTCGACGGGGGGCACCCATGCCGGCATGTCGCTCCAGGGGTGGACACCCTGCTCGCCCAGAAAGGCGGCGGGTACCCAGGTGAAGGAGATCTTCTCTGCGGTCGTGGCGCGCAGGCCGTAGAGCATCTCCGCCATCGACAGTCTCGACGCCGGGCCGGTGGCGTGGAAGGTTCCGGTGACGCCGTTCTCGAGCAGCCGCACGTACCACTCACCGAGGTCGCGGGTGTCGATGAACTGCACTGGATCGTCGGGCGTGCCCGGGGCAAGCACCTCGCCGCCGCGGCGGACGCGGACCGGCCAGTAGGTCCAGCGGTCGGAGCGGTCGCCGGGGCCGACGATGAGGCCCGGGCGGACGATCAGGGCGCCCTCCGGAAACGCCTTGCGCGCCTCCTCCTCGCACAGCGCCTTGAGCGCGCCGTAGAAGTTCCCGACGTCCGCATTGGTCTTGACCTTCTCGACCTCCTCGGGCGGCATTGTCGCGAGTGGCGAGTCCTCGGTCATGCCCGGCTTCGAGTACCCGGCATAGACCGAGATCGACGACGTGAAGAGGTAGATCTTGCTGCGCCCCTTGAGCAGGCCCGCCGAGTCCCGGACCCACCGCGGAATCGACGCGGTGTCGTCGACAACGGCGTCCCAGGTGCGGTCGCCCTCCAGGGCCTTGAGGTCGCCGTCTCGATCGCCGCGGAGCTTCTCGAGGCGTGGAAAGAGGTCGGTGTTGGTCTTCCCGCGGTTGAACAGCGTGACCTCGTGGCCGCGCGCGACCGCGTATTCGACCAGAGGCGGTCCGATCAGCCCGGTCCCGCCGAGGACCAGGATCCGAAGCTTGCGCGACGCTTTCCCGGCGGCGTGCTGCCCGGCGTCCGCGCGGGCGCCGACCATACCCAGGGCCACCGCACCCCCGGCGATGGCGGACAGTTGGATGAACTCTCGGCGGCTTCGTGTCATGTCGATCTCCCTTGACTGGTGAGGTGTGCGGCCGAGTGGACTCGTCCGCTCGTGGGCTATACGGTGCGAGCCGGTCCGGGTTCGCCCTGGCTCAGCTCGATGCCGCCCGTCGGTCGCCTTCGCGGATCATTCTCTCGGTCACCTGCGGCGAGATGCCGAGCAGGTCGGCGACGCGGTTCAGGTCGTGCCGTTCCGCCTCCGTGAGGCGACGGTCGTCGAAGGCGGTCGCGACCAACATCCCGAGGTAGATTTCGTGCGCCCGGCGGGCGTCGGCCTGGGTGAGCTCCCACTCGAAGGCGAGCTGCCGGAGCTCTTCGGCCTCGTGCTCGTCGATGACGCGGTCCTTGAGCACGCGGTCGAGCACGTGGAGATAGAAACCGATCCGGTCGTCGGGCACTCGCGAGTCCGAGGCGGGCTTCAGGTCCCTGACCAGCGAGGCGATGAAGCTGCCGCCGTTCTGCACCGCAACCACCAATGCCGCTTCTCGAGTCCACACCCTCCTCGGCGCTTCGAACGGCAGATCGGGGCGCGCGAGCACCGGCACCGAGCAGGTCGAGGAACCGAGATTCTCGAGATCCTCGAGGCGCCGTGCGCCCGCGGCGCGCGCCTTCTCGAGCAGGCAGGCGAGGACCAGGGCCGTGGCCCGTGCCTGCGACGCAGCCGACGGCTCGATCGTCTCGCGGATCTCGAGTCGCTCGCACAGCCACTCCAGCCGGTGGCTCGACATGCTTGGACCGAAGTGACGGCACAGACCCATCGTGCACAGCATGGGAGCCGCGGGCGGCTCGCCGCCGATGCGGTCGAACTCCTCGTGCAGGAACCGGGTTTCGAATGAGAGGTTGTGGCCGACCCAGACCGCGCCGGAGAGTCGGAGGGTGACGTCCGAGGCGATGTCCGCGAAAGCCGGCGCGCCGCGGAGCATCTCCGGCGTGATCCCGTGGTGAGCCGCCAGCCCGGGGTCTCGCTCGGGGTCGATCAGCGTGCTGTAGTCGTCGAGCACCGTACCCGCGGCATCGACACGGCGGATGGCGATCTCGACGATCCGGTCGCGGCTCGGATAGTAGCCGGTGGTCTCGGCGTCGATCACCGCGAAGTGGAGCATGTCAAGAGGCTGCTGCACCCTGATCTCCTCGGCGCCCGCTGCACCTTGCAGCCGGTCCGGCGCCCATGGTAGACCCTCCGGTCCCGAGCGGACAACCACGACGGACGGGCGGAGGGCCATGAGCCTCCACCGGCGGCGCGCCGAACCCGCGGAATGGTGCGCGTAGCGCCTCAGAGGAACCCGCGCAGCGTGTCTCCACCCCCCGATTCACTGGCGCGGGCCTCTGACTGGCGGCGCCTAGCCCGCACGATTCATCAGCGTTCGTGGCGAGGCCGGCGAGGCGCCGTGCACAGAGGGGTTTTCGAGCCGAGGAGCGCACAGGCGTACTCGACAGTACGTCGAGCACTCCGAGGTGAGAAAGCACCGCTGAGTGCAGCGCATCGCCGGCCGCAGCAGAAGTCCGGTGAATCGTGCGGGCTAGAGCCACCAGTAGAGGGCGAAGCTGGCCGCGCCAAGGCAGGTCAGCGCCAGCAGGGCCGTCAATCCGACGCGGCGATTGCCGAAGAACAGGGCGTACAGGCCCTTCATCACGTTGTTGGCGGTCGCGGCGATGAGGACCGCGAGGGCAGCGATTCCCGGATCCAGGCCGTGGCTCGAGTACTGCGCCATCCCGAGGATGAAAGGGTCGACGTCCGCCAAGCCCATGATGCCGGCCAGAACCAGGATGCCGGCATCCCCGAAGTTGGCGGCGACGAAGCGGGTCGCGACCAGGACCCCGAGGAACACGCCGGCGAAAAGGAAGGCCGAGCGCAGCTCGAGCGGGTTGCCGGAGACTGTGGCGGCCTGCTCGAGCCCCTTGTCTCGGTGGCGACCGAGCAACGCGCCGGCGACGACGCCGATGAGCGCCACCGGCCAGAAGACCCAGGTCAGGCGAGCTGCGAGCAGCGGCGAGAACAGCGCGAGGAGGATCCACAGCCGCGCGTACATGACGCCGGTCGCGGCGGTGATGGCGCCCGAGTACGCGGCGCCGCGTTGCAGGTCGATGCGCGACTGGCGGGCGAGAACGACGGTGGTGACGGTCGAGGAGTAGGCGCCGCCGAGCAGCCCGGCGAGCAGGAGGCCACGGTCGCCGCCCAGGCGTCGCTGCAGCAGGTAGCTGGCGTAGGAGACCGCACTCACTGCGACCACGACCAGCCAGATCTTGAACGGGTTGATCTCATAGACAGTGAATGCGCGATTGGGGACCGCCGGCAGGATGACGCCGGTGATCAGCAGAAAGCGCGCGAGGGTCGAGAGCTCGTGGCGGGGCATGCGGGTCGCCAGGCTCTCCAGGACCTGCTTCTCCTGGAGGAGCATGACCGCCACCACGCCGGCAGCAATGGCGATCCAGTAGAGACCGCGCGCGGCGGCCGCGCCGAGGGTGAAGGTCATCAGCGCGGCGGTCTCGGTGGTGATGCCGATGTCGCCGCCGGCCGAGCCCGAGAGGTAGACCGTCACCCCGAGTAGCATCCCGAGCACTGCGAGACCGATCGCGAACGGCAGGGCGGACTCGGGAAAGACCGTGACCAAGAGAAACCCGCCCATGCCGATGATGGGGAAGGTCCGCACGCCGCCGAAGTGTCCGTCGGGCGAGTCGCTGGGTCGGCTCTCCTCGCGTTCGAAGCCGATCAGGAGACCGAGCGCGAGGGTGAGGACGAAGCCGACCAGCTGCGGCGGCAGGTCGTTGATCAGAGTGTCCACTGGTGGAGTGTAACGCCGACGGCGCCCGCGGCGGCTGTGAGGCGAGGAATGCGTGGACGTGTCGCAAAGACACCTGCCTGCTCGACCGCCTCGGAGGGTCGTTGCTGGGCCGGCCAGGGGCGAGAGTCCGCCGATGAGCTCGCCACTGTTCGCGGGCCCTTCACTCGGCGTGAGCGGACCCAGCGCTGTTCGACGTGCCCACGCCGGTGGGCGATCACCTCCCCGCAGCGGAGCCCAGCATCTCCCACACGGCGATCTGCGAAAGCAGGAGACCGCTTGCCTGCGGAACCAGGGTTCTCAGGTCCGGGACCCGTGTCGAGCCCCGGAGATCGCAGGGCAGGGGCTCGGCGCGGATACCGTGCCTGTGGAGGTTCTCGAGCGCGCGCCGCATGTGGAACGCCGAGGTCACTGCTCCGAGACGGGACCAACCGGTGCGCGCGAGGAGCTCGGCGTAGGCCGCCGCCTCGTCCGAGGTGCTCGTGGGTCCGGAGAGCACCACGATCCGGTCGCGCGGTACGCCGAGCTCGTGCCACAGATCGGCGACCATCTCGGGGTAGCTCCAGACCGATCCGTCCACGGCCTCGACCCACGGCCCCGACGCCACCAGCCGTTCGGTACGGCCGGCGAGGAACAGGCGGACGGCCAGGATGATGCGATCGCCGGCGTCGTCGAGTGAGATTCGGCCGGACTGGTCCCGGGAAGCACCCCCACCGAAGACGAAGACCGCCTCGAAGGGGCCCCGTCGGAGCGGATCAATCTTCTCGAACGGACGCTCCAGCCGGCCGATCAGCCACCCCCCGATCACCGGGTTGCCGGCGAACTCGAGAACGAGGGCGAGAATCGCCATCCCCACCGCGAGCCGCCGCCGGTGGGTCTCGAAGGCGATGACGGCCGCGACGAGGATGCCGAGCCAGATCAGCCCGAGCGGCATCATGAGCAGACCGACCGTCTTGCGCAGGGTGTAGGCAGTCGGCGCCGAGAGCAGTGCGGCAACGACGGCGAGGGCCGCCGCAAGAGCGAGCCCGATCGCCAGGACTTTGCGAGTCCCGCGGGCGGCCCACGCGAGCCGGAGCAGTACCAGCGCGGCAACGACGAGCAAGGCGAAAGCCACGGCGGGAGTCTACAGCGTCAGCACTTCAACATCCTGGACGTACGCACGACGTGCTGTTGGCCAGCGCGAAACGGGCTCGCGGCAGGATCACACCTGTCCCAGAACCTCTTCGAGGAGCTCGGGGTCGGCGACCGCCGGTTCGGTGACATGGCCGCGCGTGGCGTTGACCACGTTCCACGCCTCGATCGTCTCGATCGCATGAGGGTTGCGCGCCCAGGCGCGGCGCGACACGCCGGACATGGCGTCCCACTCGAGCGCAGTGTCGAGGATGCGGTCGACCCGCTCGGAGCCGTCGAGGACCAGGCCGAAGCCGCCGTTGATCGCTTTGCCGGTGCCGACACCACCGCCGTTGGAGAGCACCGCGAGGGTCATGCCGCGGGCCGCATTTCCGGCCCAGCAATGGTGCGCCATATCTGCGGTGGGGTTCGAGCCGTCGAGGATGTTGGCGGTCTCGCGGAATGGCGAGTCGGTGCCGCCGGTGTCGTGATGGTCGCGGCCCATCATGACGGGCCCGATCTCTCCCGAGCGGACCATGGCGTTGAAGCGGCGGGCGATGGCAGTGCGGCCCTCCGCGTCGGCATACAGGATTCTGGCCTGGGTACCGACAACCAGTGCGTTGTGCTCCGCGTCGCGGATCCACTGCCAGTTGTCGCGGTCCTGGCCACGCCGCTCGGGGTCGATGCACGCCATGGCGGCGTGGTCGGTGCGTCGCAGATCCTCCGGTCGGCCCGACAGGCAGACCCAGCGGAAAGGTCCGTAGCCGTAGTCGAAGCACATGGGACCCATGATGTCCTCGACGTAGGACGGCCAGACGAAGCCCGCATTGGTGTCGCGGCCGTTCCGTGCAACCTCGCGCACGCCCGCGTCGAACACGGCCTTCAGGAACGCATTGCCGTAGTCCCAGAACCGTGCGCCCTTGGCGGTCAGTCGGACCAGCGCCTCGTAGTGACGGCGCAGGCTCGCGTCGACCAGGTCGCGGAGCCGGTCGCGGTCCGCGGCGAGCAGCCTGCGGCCCTCCTCGAAGCTGATGCCGACGGGAGTGTAGCCGCCGTCATAGGGTACGTGGCACGAGGTCTGGTCACTGAGCAGGTCGACCGCCACGTCATGAGCGTCGAGGTACTCGAGCAGATCGACGATGTTGCCCTGGTAGGCGATCGACAGGGCCTCGCGGTGCTCGGCGGCGGTCCGCATCCACTCGACCGCCCGCCCACAATCGTCCGTGACCCGGCCGACCCAGCCCTGGGAATGCCGGGTCGCGATGCGCGACGGGTCGACCTCGGCGATGATGCCGGCGCCGCCGGCGATCTCGAGCGCCTTCGGTTGCGCTCCCGACATGCCTCCGAGACCCGAGGACACGAAGGTCTTGCCGGCCAGGTTGGAAGACTGGGGAACTCCGAGGTAGAGACGGCCCGCGTTCAGCAGGGTGATGTAGGTGCCATGGACGATGCCCTGGGGGCCGATGTACATCCAGCCGCCAGCCGTCATCTGGCCGTAGTTGACGCAGCCGAGCGCGGCCAGCCGGTGGAAGTCGTCCGGCGTGTCGAACATCCCGACCATGAGGCCGTTGGTCAAGATCGCCCGCGGCGCCTCGGGCCGGGACGGAAAGAGGCCGAGCGGGTGGCCCGATGACACGACCAGGGTCTGGGTGTCGTCCAGGAGCTCGAGGTAGCGGGTGATGAGCCGGTACTGCATCCAGTTCTGGCAGACCTGTCCGGACTCGCCGTAGGTGACCAGCTCGTAGGGATAAAGCGCGACGTCGAAGTCGAGGTTGTTGTCGATCATCACCCGCATGGCGCGAGCCTCGACGAGGCGACCTGGGTAGTCGTCGATCGGTCGGCCCCAGATCCTCCCTGCGGGCCGGTAGCGGTAGCCGTAGATCCGGCCTCGGCTTTGCAGCTCGTGGAGAAACTCGGGGGCGAGAGTCCGGTGGTGCTCCCGGGGCACGTAGCGCAGTGCGTTGGCCACTGCCAGGCGCATGTCCTCGCGGTCGAGCTCGCAGCCACGGCTCGGCGCGCGCCGGATCCCCGGATCGAAGGGCTTGGACTCGGGCAGCTCGGTGAGCTCGACCCGGAACGGCTGGTGGCTCATCGCGACCTCCGAGGGAGATTCTACCCTCGGCCGCGATGCGGCACTGAGGGAATGTCTCAATTGCGGCTCTGGAATTGCGCGGAGCGAAGCGGGCTGGTGCCGACGGCAGAGAGATGTGAAATTCTGCACGAGCGTTCGGAAGTCATGATCATGAATGACTTTACTCGTCGTGCGAGTTGACCTAGGATGGATACGTCAGGAGGGCGCTCGCCGCCATGATGACGCTCGAACACGTGGAGCTTGGGCACGCGGCCCGGGTGGTTGAGATCGAGGGTGGGCGTGCAGTCCGTTCGCACCTCAGCAACCTCGGCATACGCGTTGGCGGCGCTCTGGTGGTGGTCGAGCGGGCGCCCTTCCACGGCCCCGTCCTGATCGACGTCGACGGCACTCGCGTGGCGCTCGGCCGAGGCGTCGCCCGCAAGATCAAGGTCGAAGCGGACGGAATGACTCGCCGTCTGGTGGGTTGACCAGCGTGCGACTCGTCCTCGCCGGCCAGCCGAACTGCGGAAAGAGCACCATCTTCAACGCAGTCGCCGGCTATCGCTCGGCGACTGCGAACTTCCCCGGATCCTCAGTCGGCTACACCATGAGCCGAGCGCTGGTCGCCGGACGGGAGGTCGAGATCGTCGATCTTCCCGGCATCTACTCGATGACGGCGGCGGATCAGGCGGAGGCGGTCGGTCTTCGATATCTACTCGAAGAGCCATTTGACGTCATCGTCAACGTGGTGGATGCGAGCCGTCTCGGGCGATCGCTGGAGTTGACGCTCCAGCTTCTCGAGCTCGAACGACCGGTGGTCATCGCTCTCAACATGTCCGACGAGGCCCAACGCAAGGGCATTGCGGTGAATGCCGAGGCGCTCGCGCGCGAGCTCGGCGTGCCGGTCGTTCCGACCGTCGGCAGCCGGGGACGTGGCCTGCGGACCCTGTTCCGTGAGGCGGTGCGTGCGGCGATGGTGGGCGGAAGCGTTCGCCCAATTCCTCTCGATCGTGAGGTGGAGGCGGCGATCGATGCGGTCTCCGGCGCGCTCAAGGTGGACGGCATCAGTGCCTCGTTCCGGCTGCTGGCGCAGCAGCTGCTGGAGAACGGATCGGACCTCGACCGCCAGCTGCCGGCTGCGGTGCGCCCCTCGGAGCTGGCCGCGGTGAAGGCGGAGATCGCTCACCTCGAGGAGGCGCACGGCTGGAGCGCCGACCAGATCGTATCCGGGTCACGGCATGCCGTGGCACACGGGATCGAGGACCGGGTGGCGGTCGTCGGTCATTTCACGGTGGGTTGGCGGGAGCGCGTGGACCTCTTTCTGCTCCATCCCTGGACCGGCGGTCCGATGATGCTGCTGATTCTCGGCGGCTTCTTCTACCTCGTGTTCGGCGTTGGACGACGCCTCGAACCGCCCCTTCTGGCGGCCTTCGACTCGCTGCGCGACGCCCTCGCCGCGCATCTCCCCGCGGGGACGTTCCTCGCAACGCTGTCGAGCGGCGTCATCATGGGCCTTTCGGGCGGTGTGGCCATCGTGCTGCCCTACGTGCTGCCGTTCCTGGTTGGCCTCGCGATGCTTGAGGACACCGGCTACCTGCCACGGATGGCCTACATCCTCGACAGCTTCATGCACCGGATCGGGCTGCACGGCAAGTCGGTGCTGCCGATGATGCTCGGCTACGGCTGCTCGGTTCCTGCGATCATGTCGACCAGCATTCTCGAGTCATCCCGCGATCGGCGGATCACCACCGCTCTGACCGCCTTCATCCCCTGTTCGGCCCGAACCACGGTGATCTACGGGCTTGTCGCCGCCTACATGGGGCCGCTGTGGGCGCTGACGATCTATCTGCTGAACATCGTGGTGGTGGTTGTGCTCGGCAACGTCCTGACGCGCTCGATGAGGGGCCGGTCGCCGGGCCTCATCCTCGAGATCCCGGACCTCAGGCTCCCGATCCCCAAGACCCTGCTGAGCAAGACATGGCTGTCGCTGAGGGAGTTCGTGACCGTGGCGTGGCCGCTCCTGATCGTGTCGTCGGCCCTGCTGGCCGTGCTCGAGTGGCTCGGAGCGGCGCAGTTGTTTGATGTCGCGCTGTCACCGCTGACCGTTGGCCTGCTCGGGCTCCCGGCGGCGGTCGGAATGACCCTCGTCTTCGGTGTGCTGCGCAAGGAGCTGACCCTGGTGATGCTGGTCCAGGCGCTCGGTACGACCAATGTCGGAGCGGCCCTGAGCACGACCCAGCTCTTCACCTTCACGCTGTTTGTCGTCTTCTACGTGCCCTGCGTCGCCACCGTGGCCGCGATGGTCCGCCGTGTGGGCTGGCGGGACACCGCGTGGATCTCGGCCCTCACCGTGGTCGTGGCCGTGGTCGTGGCCGTCGCCGGCCGGGTCCTGCTCACGGTCCTCCCCCTCGCATAGCGGCGGATCTCAGCCTGGAAGCAACCGCCGCGCCGCGAGTCCGCCCGACTGCTGCAAGTCCCCGTGGTTGACCTTCCAGTTGCGAGATGACGGGGCCGAAGCGCCGGCAGCGATCCGATCGCCTGGTTTTCTCTCTCGACCACGTTTCGATTCGAAGGCCGCCCCGGGCGGGCTTCGAATCGCTAAACGTCAAAGAACGAGCCGATCTTCGAGGTCTCGAGCCAGACCGTGCCGTCCCGCACCACGATCGGCAGCGACTTCAGGTGGGATCCCCTGCATGGTCCCGCAACGCACAGCCCGTCGGACGGCCGGTAGCGCGCGCCGTGCGAGTTGCACGAGAGCAGCTCGCCGCTGGAGTCCCACAGGTCACGCGGTTCGCGATCGTCGAGGCGCATCGCCAGGTGGCGACACTCGTTCTTGTACGCACGCACCCCGACGTCGCGCAGCCGGAGCAGGATGCCCTCCTCTTCGAAGGGTCCGTCCTTGTAGCGGAAGATCACACCCCGCTGGGGAATCTCGTTGAGCTTGCTGATCGCCTGCACGCTGCCTCCAGGGAAGGACCGCCCGCCTCGCGAGGCATGATACCGGACAGGTCCCGACCTGCACCTACAATGGGCCGATGGCGGAACGATCCCCGAAGCCTCGCGACATCGCCGTCGTCGTGCCGACCCTCAATGAAGAGCGAGCCTTGCCTGGCTGCCTCGACGCCATCGGTCGGCACCCGGGGGTTGAGGTCGTGGTCAGCGACGGCGGCAGCCTCGACGCGACGGTCGAGATCGCACGGGGCCGTGCCGGTGTTCGGGTCGTCTCCGGGGGCGGTGGGCGGGGCCCCCAGCTCAACCGGGGCGCCGCTGTGACCACGGCGTCCGAGCTGCTCTTCGTCCACGCCGACTGTCGCCTTCCGGACGGCTGGCTGCCGGCGGTCCGCCGCGCCCTCTGCAATCCCGAGGTCGCCCTGGTGTGCTTCCGACTCCGCACCGAGCCGAGCGACGGCCGGATCGGCCGACTGGGCCGCGGCCTCCTGCGCTTGAACGACCTGCGATCGCGCGGCTGGGGCAGGCCCTACGGCGACCAGGGCCTGGCGATCCGCCGTTCGGAGTTCGCGGCGCTGGGCGGCTTCCCGGCGATCCCATTGATGGAGGATGTGGCGTTCGTCCGGGACGCAGCACGGCTCGGTCGGATCGAGCGCCTTCCCCTCGAGATCACCACCACCGGCCGGCGCTTCGAGCGCCAGCCCCTGCGGACACGCGTCATGACCGCCACCTTTCCCTGGCTGTTCCGCCTCGGCGTGTCCCCTCACCGCCTGGTGCGGTGGTACCGGACGGTCCGGTGAGCGCGATCGTTGTGTTCGCACGTCCGCCGATTCCGGGTCGGACCAAGACCCGTCTCGCGGCGGCCATCGGGTCCACCGCGGCCGCCCGGGTGGCGCAGATTCTGCTGGAGAACACGCTCGCCGCTGCGGCCGAGACCGGTCGGCGGACGATCCTCGCGCTGGCGGACTCGACCGATGGCTGGAGACCCCCCGGCGGCGTCGAGCTCGAGCTCCAGGGCGTGGGTGGTCTCGGCGAACGCATGGCGGAGGCCTTCACGCGGCGCTTCGCGGAAGGCCACCGGCGGGTTGTGTTGGTCGGCTCGGACTGCCCTGCGGCACAGCCGGACCGATTGCAGGAGGCGGTCTCGGCGCTCGACCTGGCAGCGGTCGTGCTCGGCCCGGTCGTGGACGGCGGTTACTGGTTGGTCGGTCAGCGGGCGCCGGGTGCCGAGATCTTCACGGGCATTCCGTACTCGTCGCCACGCACGCTTGTGGCGACGCGAGCGCGGCTTAGGGAGCGGGGCGTCGACTGGAGCGAGCTCGACGTCCTGGCCGACATCGACACCTGGGAGGATCTCGAGGCGGCGATGACCGACCCGACCGTCTCGTCCGGCCTGCGCCGGAGGCTCGCCGAGGTCGTGAGCTCAGCTCGTCGCTGAGCGCAACACCGCGATGAGGGTCGCGAGATCGGCCGGCGGCGGTGCCGAGAACACGACCCGCTCGCCCGTGACAGGGTGGTCGAAGGCCAGACGCCAGGCGTGCAGGGCCTGGCGGGGAAAATCCCTGCACGCTGCCGCGGCACGTGCATCGGTCAGGTTGCGCCACTGCCGGCCGGCGTAGAGCGCGTCTCCCACCAGGGCGTGACCGAGGTGGGCGAGGTGGACCCTGATCTGATGGGTCCTGCCGGTGACCGGGCGACAGCTCACCAGCGAAGTCCCTGCGAAGATCTCCTCGACGGTGTATCGGGTCCGTGCGTTACGTCCGCTCGGGACGACGGCCATCTGCTGACGCTCCCGTGGGTGGCGGCCGATCGGAGCCTCGATGACCCCCTCACGCTCACGTGGCATGCCGTAGCACACGGCGAGGTAGGTCTTGTCGACCCGGCGGTGGCGGAAGGCGAGCGAGAGCGCGAGGTGGGCGCGGTCGCTCTTGGCGACCACCATGACGCCGGTGGTGTCCTTGTCGAGCCGGTGGACGATGCCCGGTCGCTCGACGCCACCGATGCCGGACAGGTCCGTGCAGTGGTGGAGGAGGGCATTGACGAGGGTTCCCGAGGGGTTGCCGGCGGCGGGATGGATGACCAGTCCGGAAGGCTTGTTGATCACCAGCAGGTCGGAGTCCTCGTGGAGGATGTCGAGCGCGATCGCCTCGGGCCGAGCCTCGAGCGTTTCCAACGGCGGCTCGTCCACCTCGACCACGTCGCCCACCGACACCAGCGCGGCCGGCTTCGCGGGGCGGCCGTTGAGCGTGACGCAGCCCGCGTCGACGAGCTTGCGAGCCCGGGAACGGGTCCAACTCGGCTCGAGCCGGCTCAAGCAGCGGTCGAGGCGCTCACCGTGGAGCGTGTCCGGAACCTCGAAACGGTGGGACCGGGTCACCGGGAGCGGCGGCGCCCCGCCCACACGAAGAGGCCTGCACCGCCGGCGATCATGACCAGGGAGATCAGCTGACTGGTCGACAGCGCACCATTGAACACAAAGCCCCGTGCGGCGTCCCCACGGGTGTACTCAAGCAGGAAGCGGACCACGCCGTAGCCCATCAGGTAGGTCGCGAACACCCGTCCCTCCGCGATCCCGCGTCGGTAGAGGGAGGCGAGCAGAATGAACAGGGTGAGGTCACACAGCGACTCGTAGACCGGAAACGGGTGGACGGCGATTCCGAGCGGCGTTCCGACCAGCTGGTGTGCCCGGGGGTCGGTGTAGGTGATCGCCCACGGCAGATCGCACGAGCCGCCCCAGCAGCACCCCGCCAGCAGGCAGCCGATGCGACCGATCGCCTGACCGAGCGCGAGGGAAGGAGCGATCACGTCGGCGGAAGGCAGGAACCGGAGCCGGTAGCGCCGCAGCAGAACGAAGGCGGCGGCGATCGCGGCCAGGAATCCGCCCAGGAAGACGCCACCCGCACGCAGCACCGTGACCAGGTCGCCGGGATGGCGCAGGAAGCGGGGTAGCTCGACCAGCACATAGAGGCCCTTGGCACCGACCAGGGCCCAGATGACGAGCCACAGGCCGAGGTCGATGAGCCGCGAGCCGTCGAGGCCGGCCCGGTCAGCGCGCCGCTTGAGGGTCCACAGGGCCGTCGCGAGCGCGAGGACGAGCATCACGCCGTAGGACGGGACCTGGTAGAAACCGAGGTCAATCAGGATCGGATGCATCAGGGGCGTTCCCGGTCTCGCCGTGATGACCGCGCAGCTCGTGCAGAATGAGCAGGGCGGCGCCCACGGTGATCGCGCTGTCGGCGACGTTGAAGTCCGGCCACGACCACGTGCGGTCGCCGATCCGGAGCCAGATGTGCAGGAAGTCCACCACCCAGCCGTAGCTGACTCGATCGATGAGGTTGCCGACCGCCCCTCCGAGAATCAGGCCGAAGCCGAAGCCGGCCATTGGCTGAGAGTGGCCGTGTTGCACCAGCATCCACGCGATCACCACGACCGCGCCGAGGATCACGGCGTGCAGGGCGAGGCGGGCGAGCGGGCCGCCGCCGTCGAAGAGACTGAACGCGATGCCGCTGTTGTGCACGTGGGTGAGCGCGATGCCGGGGGCGACGGTGACCCAGGCCCCCGGCTCGAGGTGGTGCAGCACCGCGATCTTGGTGAGCCGGTCGGCCACTACCACCAGGGCGGCGACGATCCACGGCATGAGCCTGCGCATCAGCGCGCCGCCTCGAGCTCGGCCCGGCCCTCCGCGACCAGCCGCGCAACCACGTCGTGGCAGCGCTGGCACAGGTTGGGCAGGCTGGAGTCCTCGACCAACGACGGGTAGCGACGCCAGCAGCGGGCGCAGGTCGGCGCGTCGTAGGGCTCGGCGCGTACCGCGAGCCCAGGGTATTCGGAAAGCGCTTCGCCGTCCCCGTCCCCGGGTCCGACCCGCGAGACGATGAGCAGCTCGGCGAGATCGGTGCCCGTCGCGGCGAGGTCGCCGTCGAGGGCCGCCGCGTCGCCGACCAGTACGACATGCGCCTCCTCGGACTTGCCGATCCGGCTGTTCTGGCGCAGCGTCTCGAGCTGTCGGAAGACGTTCTCCCGGAGACCGAGCAGACGCTCCCAGCGGAGGTCGGCGTCCGCATCCTCGGCCACGTCGTCGAGCTCGGCGAAGTGCGCCAGGTGGACAGACGGCTCGTGCTCGCCGGGGAGCTCCGCCCACGCTTCGTCGGCGGTGAACGACAGCACCGGACCGAGGATCGTGAGCAGGCTCTCCAGCACCCTGTACATGACGGTCTGTGTGGTCCGCCGCCCGGGGTCGTCGGGGTAGCTGCAGTAGAGCCGGTCCTTCGACAGGTCGAGGTAGAGCGACGACAGGTCGACGGCGCAGAAGTTGACCGT
>CAZQYU010000056.1:0-14353 GCA_964597585.1 uncultured Thermoanaerobaculia bacterium | reverse complement strand
TCTGGGTCGCAAAGGTGACGGCCGGGTAGGTCGCGACCACCGCCAGCCAGGCGCCATCTGCGGCCCGCCGTCCGAGCCCGATCGCCTCCGCACGGCGCGCGGCGAGCGCCGCGCCCGCGGCCATCGCCAGGGCCACCAGGACCAATGCACCCGGGTGCCCGCCGACGAGGTAACCCGGCAGCAGCGCCAGTGCGAGCGCGGGTGAGTGGATCAGGGTATCGCCGTGGCGCGCGTAGGCAGCCTCGGCCGGGTTGTTGCGGTCGAGGTTGTTGGCGACCGCGAGGTCGTGGTCCTCGGCCAGGCTCTGGAGCAGCTCGAGGTGGTAGACCTCGTCGCCGGCGGGGTGGCGCAGCAGCGGCTGGGCGAGGGCGAGAGGCACCAGCAGAACGGCGCCGGCGAGCATTCGGCGGCGGGCCAGCGCCGGCAGCACCGCGGCGGCGGCGCAAACCGCCACCGCCAGCGCGAGATCGGCCGTTCCCCGTGCGGCGGCGAGGGCGAGGGGCTCGACCCCGCTGCCGGCCGCGACCGCGGCGGCGACCGCGGCACCGGTGCCGACGGCGAGCGCCGGCTGGCGCGCGCGCCGGGGCAGGTGGGCGAGGGCGAGCAGCAGGAGGGCGCCGCCGAGGAGACCGATCAGCCGCGAGCGGCGCGCCCGCCAGGTCGCGAGGTCCTCGCACCGCACGACCAGAGGCGCGGCCGCCTCGAGCTCGACCGGCGTCCCGATCCGGCGCAGGGCAAGGCCGCGGACGGCGGAGGTGGCGGTGCGACCGCGGCCGGAGACCATCCACATCGGGTGTGCCGGGGGCCGCTCTGGTGACGCGGCGTCGGTGCCTGCGTGCAGCTGCACGACGTCTCCGCCGGCCAGCAGGGGTGCATGCGGCTCGACGACTCCCGCGCCCTCGGCCGCCGTCAACACCGCCCATCCACCGCCTCGGGAGGCCTCGAGGCGGAGGATGTCCCCCGACGCGAGGTGGCGGTCGACCCCCTCCACTGGGAGCGTCCAGACCAGGCCGGCCAACGGCAGCAGCCAGGCGAGGCGCGAGGCGGAGCGTCCGGTGAGCGAGAGCGCCACCGCGACGAACCAGGCCAGGAACAGGAGCTCGGAACGGACCGGAACCAGCGCGGCGGCGTCCCAAGTGGCGAGCAGAAGGAGCGCACCGGCGGCGCCGACGGAGAACGGCAGGGTCGCCCGCGCGTGGTCGTCGGTCGTGCGCCCAGCGGGCAGAGCGACCAGCCAGACCGCCCCCGCAGCGGCGGCGAGCCATGGGCCGGAGCCGACCAGCGCCAACCCGGCAAGGCCGGCGACGACCGCGGCGGCCGAGCGGCGCGCGCGAAGGCCCAATACGACCGCCGGCAGGAGCATTGGGAGCGTGGCGAGGCTCACCGGAAGCGCGGCGGCGAGACCGGGCCAACCCGCCGCGTGCGGCAGCCCCGCCGGAAGGCGCAGCCAGGCGAGCACCAGTGCAGGCAACATGGCGAGGAGCAGCCGAGCGGACCGGGCTCGCGCAACCGCGCCCGCCACCACGGCGAGGGTGACAGCGAGCCCGGCGGGCGGAAGTGCTGCGGCGAGCACTGCAATCCCGACGGCGATCCAGGGCCGGTCGCGGCGCGTCGCGAGCAGGGCGGCGGCGGCCACCGGGGGAAGCAGCCACCCGGCGACGTGGGCGGCTCCGATTCCGGCGCCGAGGGCGAGGACGGCGGCGGCGGCGAGCGCGGGCGGCGCGGTGGCGGCAAGCAGCCGCGCGGTCAGGCCCGCGGCGGTGAGGACCAGCATCGCCTTGGCTGCGGCGTTGGGAGCGCCGGCGAGGCCCGGGAGCAGTGCGAGGCCGACCACCAGGCCGGCGAGTCCGGCGAGTCGACGGCGCGCTAAGGGCGTGCTCAACGGCCACACACCGGCGGCAGCAAGGGCGCTCGCGGCGAGCGGCGTCGCGACGGCGATCAGATCGGCGACCCAGTTGCCGTCGGCGAGCAACCAGGCGAGCCCGCCCGCGGCCAGCACCAGCTCGGCGGCGCGGCCGCCGACACCCCCGCGACTGCCGGCCACGCACCGCACGGCGCCAACCCCGACCAGACCGAGCGCCGCGGCCAGGAGGGCGGTCTCGGGACCGCTGCGACCGAGGCGAGCGGCCACCACTGCAAGCACGGCCCAGGCCACGGGCGTGGCCCACGCGGCGGCGAGGCGGTGACCGGTGGCCATGGTGCCTCAGTATAGTCGCGAAGACCTAGCCTGCATTTCTCACCAGTTCGCTACTGCGGGCGCCGATATGCTAGCCAGCGCGGGCCGTCTCGCAACTCGCCGCCTGCGACGTGTCTCCGGACACGCCTCGGCGCCTCGTCACTCGATGGCTCCACGCTGACGGGCATCTCGGCGCCCTCGCAACGTGACCTGGTGAGAAGTGCAGGCTCGCCCGCCGAGGGCGTGCTTTCCCCAGGAAAACCCATACAATACCGGCGTGCGGATGCGGCTCGCCCTCGACGCCCGCAAGTTGACCGACTACGGCATCGGTACCTACCTGACGGCGCTCGTCCGCGGACTCGCCGCCCGCAGCGACGTCCAGCTCACGCTGGTGGTCCGCGAGGGCCACGAGGAACGTGCTGCGATGGTGGCGCCCGACGCCCGTCTGGTGACGGTCGGCGCGCGAGGTTACACGGTGGCCGAGCACTTTGCGGTGCCGGCGGCCCTGTGGCGGGAGCGCTTCGACCTCGTCCACTTTCCCCACTACGTGCTCCCGGCGTTGATCCGCGGCCCCGCGGTGGTGACGGTGCACGACGTGATTCAGCTGTTCTACCCTCCGGCCGAGCGGCGCACCCTGGCGATGCTCTACCTGCGCACAGTGATGCGCCGCGCGCTCAAGCGGGCGCGGCGGGTCATCACGGTCTCGCGGACCTCGCGCAACGATCTCATCCAGCTTTTCCAGGCCGAGCCCCGCCGGCTCGTGGTGGTCCCCAACGGCGTCGATCCGGCCCTCGCCGTGCGCCCCGATGGGGCCGTGATCGACGACCTCAAGACCCGCTACGGCCTCAAACCGCCGCTCGTGCTGGTGGTCGCCAACGACAAGCCGCACAAGAACCTCGACGTGGTGCTGCGTGCCTGGCATCTCGCCACGCGGCGCCATCGGATGCCCGGCCAGTTGGTGCTCGTCGGCAGCTCGGGTCCGGGGGGACGGCTCGCGACCCGGGCCTCCAGGCTCGGCCTTGACGGCCGGGTGCGGTGTCTCGGTCGGGTCCCGGCCGAGGACCTCCACGGCCTGTACCATGTTGGCGCGTTGCTGCTGCACGTGGCGCTGTACGAGGGCTTCGGGCTGCCGGTGTTGGAGGCGATGCGGGCCGAGCTGCCGGTCGTGACCTCCAACCTGGGAGCGATGCGCGAGGTCGGCGAGGGTGCGGCCCGCCTCGTCAACCCGCTCGACGTGGACGAGATTGCGGCGGCGCTCGAAAGGGTCCTGGTCGACGACCCGCTGCGGCGACGGATGGTCGACGCCGGACGGCGGCGGGCCGAGAGCCTGACCTGGGAGCGGATGGTCGAAGGTACACTGGCGGTCTACCGCCAGGCCATGGGGGAGACGGGATCGTGAGAGTCGCGCTGGTCCACGACTGGATGACCGGGATGCGGGGCGGCGAGTGGGTCCTGCACGAGATCGCCCGCCTGTTTCCCGATGCCAGGATCTATACCCTGGTGCACCGGCGCGGTACTGTGACGTCCGAGCTCGACGCCCACCCGATCTCTACCTCGTGGCTGCAGCGGCTATCCTTCGGGGGCCGCCGCTGGCGCCACCTGCTGCCACTGATGCCGCCGGCGATCGAGAGCTTCACGTTTCCGGGCGTCGATCTCGTCGTCTCGACCAGCCACTGCGTCGCCAAGGGCGTAATTCCACCCCCGGGTGCGTATCACCTGAGCTACATCCACACCCCGATGCGCTATGCCTGGGACCAGCGCGGCCTCTACCTCGACCGCATGCCGCGGCTGTTCAGCCCTGCCGCAGAATGGTGGCTCAACGGCCTGCGCCAGTGGGACATGGTGTCCTCGGCGCGGGTCGACCGCCTGGTCGCCAACTCCCGCCTGGTGGCGTGGCGGATCAAGCACTATTGGAACCGACAGGCGGAGATCATCCCGCCGCCGGTGGACACCGACTACTTCACCCCGGGCGAGGAGCGCTCGAACCGTCTGCTGACGGTCGCGGCCTTGGTTCCGTACAAGAGGGTGGAGGTTGCGATGGCCGTCGCCAAGCGGCTCGGTCGGCCGCTCGACGTGGTCGGGACCGGTCCCCGCCTCGCCCATCTGCGGCGCGAGGCGGTCGGCGACGTCCGCTTCCTGGGCTGGCTCGACCGCACCGAGCTGCGCGACGTCTACCGCCGAGCCGCCGCGCTGATCGCCCCCAACGTCGAGGACTTCGGGATGGCGACGGTGGAGGCCCTCGCCTGTGGGACGCCCGCGGTCGGGATGATCGCCTCGGGTACCGCCGATATCGTGCGTCCGGGACGTGAGGGCGAGCTCGCCGACGAGCCGACGGTAGAAGCCCTCACCGACGCCGCGTCGCGGGCGCTCGAACGGCACTGGGATCGCGCCGAGCTACGCTGTCGCGCCGAGGTCTTTTCCCGAGAACGTTTCCTGACCCGATTCCGGTTCCTGCTCGACCGGCTCGGCTTTCGTGGAATCGGAGCATGATCCAGCGCCGGCGTCAGATCCAGACCGCCCTCCTGCTGCTCGGCGACATCGTTGCCACCGCGCTGGCGGTTCCCCTCGCGTACTGGCTGCGTTTCGAGGTCGAGGTGATGGAGGTGACCAAAGGCGTGCCGCCGCTGGAGCCGTACCTGCACCTGGTCCCGGTCGCGGTGGTGCTGTGGCCGGTGGTGTTCTACTTCCAGGGACTCTACCAGCGGCGGCGCGTGCGTTCCCGCCCCGACGAGCTCGTTCGCGTCCTGGTTGCGGTCGCCCTCGCCACCGTGCTGCTCACCGCCGGCCTCACCTTCTACCGCGAGTTCTCCTACTCCCGCCTCGTGCTCGCCATCTTCGCCGCGGTCGACGTGGTGCTCGTGATCCAGACCCGCTGGGCGATCGCCGCGGCCTTGGCCCGCATCCGCCGCTCGGGTGGCAACCTGCAGCGGGTGCTCCTGGTCGGTGCGGGCGAGCTCGGCCGGGAGGTGATGGAACGTCTCGTCGCCCATCGCGAGTACGGCTTCCGGGTGGTCGGCTTCCTCGACGACGACCCCGGCAAGCAGGGCGGCCGCTTTGCCGGCGTGCCGGTGCTCGGCACCACCCACGACCTCGAGCAGGTGGTGGGGGCCCACCAGGTCGACCAGGTTGTGCTCGCGCTGCCGCTCGCCGCGCACCACCGTACGGTGCAGCTGCTGCGCCGGGCCGGTCAGCTCCTGGTCGAGGTCAAGGTGGTCCCCGACCTGCTCCAGTACTACGCCCTGCGCGCCGGGATCGAGGACCTCGACGGCCTGCCGGTGATCAATCTCACCCAGATCCCGCTCCAGGGCTGGAACCAGCTCGTCAAACGTGTCTGCGACCTCGTCGGTGCGGCGGCGGTGCTGCTGGTCACGGCGCCGCTGTTCCCGCTCATCGCGTGGCTCATCCGGCGCGAGGACGATGGCCCGGTGCTCTACACCCAGCAGCGCATGGGCCTCGACGGGCGCTCCTTCACCCTCTACAAGTTCCGCTCGATGCGGCCCGACGCCGAGGCCGACGGTCAGCCGCACTGGTCGCGCAACCGCGATCCCAGGGTGACCCGTTGCGGCGCCTTCCTACGCCGCACCAACCTCGACGAGCTGCCGCAGCTGCTCAACGTGCTTCGCGGCGACATGTCGCTGGTCGGGCCGCGGCCCGAGCGGCCCGAGTTCGTCGAGCGCTTCCGCTCACGTTACCCTGAGTACATGGCCCGGCACCGGGTCCGTTCCGGCGTCACCGGTTGGGCCCAGGTGAACGGCCTGCGCGGCGACACTTCGATCCGGCAGCGGGTCGCCCACGATCTCTACTACATCGAGAACTGGAGCCTCGCACTCGACCTCAAGATCCTGTGGATGACGCTGCGCGTCGCCTGGCGGGACCACCGCTCCGCGACCGCATGACCCTCCGTGGCAGGGCGAGGGCCTTCCGTTCGTGCCTCGGGTCAGCTGACGCGGTACTCGTCCTCGCTGCGCTGGGGCAGGCCCGCGGCGAGGCGCAGGATCTCGGCAGTGGCGGACGCGGCGTCGCCCCACGCAAAGCGGGCCGCCCGCTCACGGCCGCGGGCGATGAGCTGAGCGCGGTGCTCGGGGTCGTCGAGCAGGGAGACGATCGCCGAGGCGATGCCGTGGGGGCTCGACGGGTCGACGTAGACCGCCGCCGTGCCGGCGACCTCGGGCATCGACGAGCGTCCCGAGGTGACCACCGGGGTGCCGCAGGCCATGGCCTCGAGGATCGGCAGGCCGAAGCCCTCGAGCCACGACGGGAACAGGAGCGCATCGGCATGGCGGTAGATTCCGGTCAGCTGCCGGCGCTCGATATAGTCGAGGTGGAGGATCCGGTCCGCCGCCGCCGACCCGGCGAGAGCGGCGCGGATCTCCTCGGTGTGCCAGCCCCATCCGCCGACCAGGACGAGGTGGCCGGGGTAGCCCCATCCCGCCGCGAGCTCGAAGGCCGCAAGCACGCCGCGCACGTTCTTGCGCGGCTCGAGCGTCGAGACGAAGAGCAGGTAGCGCTTGGGCAGGCCGTCGGGACGTCCGCTGTCCTTGTTCATCGCGGCGAGCTCGGGGTCGAGCCCCTCGTGGACGGTGAAGATCCGGCGCGGCAGCACGCCGAGGTGCTCGACGAGGTCGCGCCGGGTCGCGTCCGAGACCGCGATCAGGCGCTCGGCGTGGAACAGGGTCTCGGGCAGGTTGTCGCGCAGCTCGGCGAGGGTGGACGGCCGCACGGTCTCGGGCATGAGGTGGAAGGCGAGGTCGTGGACGGTGGCGACCAGCGACCGGGCGTAGGGTATCTGGGTGCTATGGGCGAAGAAGTTGGGTGCCCACAGGACGGCGTTGCCCTCCAGCGCGCGCAGCAGGGGCTCGACCCAGGTCCGCAGCAGGTGCAGGGTGGGGATCCGCAGCCAGGCCGGCCATGGGGGCATGTGGTGGACCCGCAGACGCATGCGCTGGCGGCCCGGAATGGTCACCGGGAGGTGCTCCTCGGCGTCGAGGAAGGTGTAGCCGTAGAGGTGATACTCGAGCCCGTCGTCGCGCCGGTCGAGCTCAGCGAGCAGGTGCCACTCGTACCAGCCGACGCCGGTCAAGGGGTAGAAGAAGGGGAACACGTCGACCGCGACCGACGCGACCGCCTCGCCCAAGACGACGCGCCGGTGAAAGCGGCGCCAGCGTGCGCGCAGCGTCCCGGCAAGGTCGCGCAGCAGAGCCGTGAGGAAGCGCGCCGTGGCGTACACTGACCCTCCCATGTGCGGCTCACATAGTAGCTCAGGGGGTGGCACGGACCGCTGTGACGCCGGAGGCCGCCGGTGAGGATCGCCGTCGTGGCGGCCGAGCTCGCGCCCCCGCGCACCGGCGTGGGGCGGTACCTCGAGGATCTCCTCTCCGGGGTGCGCGCCCTCGACCTCGACTGGGAGTGGCGGCTGCACCTGCCGGGGGAGCCCTTCGAGCACCCGCTGTGGGCCGATCCTCGGGTGACGCCGCGCTTCCACTGCTCGCGGCGTCGGACCACCCTGTGGGAGCTGTTCGAGCTCCCGCCGCGGCTCGCCGCCGACCGGCCCGACGTGGTGTTCGCCCCCGCCTACAGCCTGCCGCCGCGTCTTCCCGCGCCCGGGGTCGTGACCCTCCATGACCTGGCCTACGAGCACCAGCCCGGGGAGTTCCGATGGCGCGAGCGCTGGCGCCGGCGGCTGCTCGCGCGTTCAGCGGCACGCCGTGCGGCCCGGGTGCTGGTGGTCTCGCCCGGGATCGCGGCCGAGGTCACGGCCGCCTATCGCGTGGCGCCGGCCCGCGTGGCGGTGGTGCCGGTCCCCCTCGACGCCGGCCGGTGGCGCGCTGCCGCGCGCGCCGCGCGGCCCGACGCTCTCGGCGAGCTTGGGGTGCGGACCCCCTACCTGCTCTTCCTCGGCAGCCTGCTCGAGCGGCGCGGGCTCGACCTCATGCTGGCGGTGCTCGCCACCCTTCGCGGCGAGCGGCCCGACCTCGCCCTGGTCCTCGCCGGCGCCAACCGGCTCGCCGATCCCGGACGTCTCGAGCGCCGACTCGCCGAGACCGGACTCGCCGAGGCGGTGATCCGCCCGGGCTGGGTGCCCGAGGCCGCCTTGCCGACGCTCTACCGCCACGCCGAGGCCTCGCTGTACCTGTCCAGCTACGAGGGCTTCGGCATCCCGCCTCTGGAGTCGCTCGCCTGCGGCACCCCTGCCGTCACTGCACCGGGGCTGGCCCTCGACGGGCTGTGGCCCGACTTCCCGTGGCGGGCCGGCGCGCTCGACGAGACGGAGGTCGTCGCCGCCGCCCGGCGGGCGGTGGCCGGACGGCCGGACCCGGAGGCCCTCGCCGCCGAGGCCTGCGTCCGCTTCGCATCGCTCGCCCCCAGTGCGGTGGCCCGGAGCCTCGTCGCCGAGCTCGGGGAGGCGGCGCAATGATCTCGGTGCTGGTCGTGAGCCACGACTCGGCGGCGACCCTCGAGCGCTGCCTCGCAAGCCTCGGCCCGCTCGACGGCGACGGCCTCGAGGCGATCGTGGTCGACACCGCCTCCGGCGACGGCTCGCCGGAGCTGGTGGAGACCGGGTTCCCTGCCGCGCGTCTCGTCCGCCTGTCCACCAACGTCGGTTTCGCCGCCGCCGCCAACCGCGCCGCCGCCCATGCCGGGGGCGACTCGCTGCTGCTGCTCAACCCGGACGCGTGGCTGCTCGACGACGCCCTCGACCGGCTCGCCACCCGCCTCGCCGGCGACCGCCACCTGGCGGTGGTAGCGCCGCGCCTGCAGTACCCCGACGGGCGGACGCAGGTCGGTTGGGCGCCGGACCGCGGCGTGCTCGGGGAGGCCGCACAGAAGCTGCTCAACCGCCTCGAGGGAAGGCCGGTAGCCGGGCGGTTCGCCGAGACGGTTGCGCGCGCCGTGCTCGATCCCGGCTGGTACACCGGCGCCTGCCTGCTGGTGCGCCGGCGCGCGTTCGAGGCGGTGGGCGGGTTCGACGAGGGCTTCGTGCTCTACTTCGAGGACGCCGACCTCGGCCTGCGCCTGCGCCGGGCGGGGTGGCGGGCAGTGCGCGAGCCTTCAGCGCGGGTCGCGCACGTCCGCGGCGGTTCGACACCCCCGGAGGGGACCGAGCTCATCTACCGCCGCTCGCAGCTCGCGTACTATCGCCGCCATCGACCGACCTGGGAGGTGCGACTGCTGCTCGCACATCTTCGACGCCGGTATCCGGCCGGGCCGGTCGCCGAGTGGCTCATGACGATCGGCAAGAACACGGAGGAGGATCGGTGAGCGCAACGGTGGCCCTACTGTTCGTGATCGCCGCCGGGGTTGTGCTCGTGGTCGGGGGGCTCCGCGCCCGGCGCCAGCTGTTGCGGCCGGGCTCCGGCCCTGGGCTGCGTCTGCGGCGCCTGCTCCGGGTCGAGCGCGCGCGCCTGGCGGTGCGCGTCGCCGGCTGGCGCGGCACGCTGCCGGGTGCGACCGTCGACGCACTCCTCGCCCACCTCGACGAGCTCGCCCATGACCTCGCGCCGTCGCTTGGGCGCGAGGACGAGTGAGGCCTGCGATGGGGACCGCGTTCGGTGTCGGCCTCGACCTGTCCAAGGCGCTCGGTGTTCCCGACGGCATCGGCAACTACTCGCGACTGCTGATCGCCGCCATGCTCGAGGCCGCGCCCGAGGTCGACTTCCGCTTGTTCGACCTGCGCGCTTCGAGGGTCGACCGCACCCGGCTCGCCGAGGTGCTACCCGGCGCCGAGGCGCGTGCGACGGTGGTCGACGGAAGGGGGCCGGGCTCGGGAGAGCTCGACGTCTTCTTCTCGCCCGCCTTCAAGGCGCCGCCCGGATGGCGGGGCCCGCTCGTCTTCACCGTCCACGACGTGACCTTCGTGTCCCACCCGCGCTACCACACCCTCGGCAACCGCGTCGAGGTGCTCACCGAGACCGCCGCTGCGCTCGCCGCCGGCGGCCACGTGCTCGCGGTGTCGGCGGCCACCCGCGACGAGACCGCGCGCTGGCTCGCCGTCGATCCCGGACGGATCACCGTCATCCACTCGGCCGCGGATCCCGCCTTTCGGCCCCCGGACGTGCCCGGTCGGCGGCCGCCGGTGCTCGACCGGCTCGGCGTCGACCGGCCCTACCTCCTGACCGTAGGCTCGATCGAGCCGCGCAAGAACCTCGCGGGGCTGCTCGAGGCCTTTGCGGCGCTCCCGGACGGCCTGCGTGAGGGCCACGCCCTGGTCGTGGTCGGCGCCGCGGGCTGGCTCAACGACGCCATCCACGCCCGCCTCGCCGAGCTCGCGCGCAGCTGCCGCGTGGTGTTCGCCGGCGCGGTTTCACTCGCCGACCTGGTCGATCTCTACGGCGCTGCGCGTGCCTTCGCCTACCCGTCGTTCGCGGAGGGCTTCGGCTTCCCGGTGCTCGAGGCGATGTCGTGCGGAACGGCGGTGGTGACCTCGAACGTGACATCGCTGCCGGAGGTTGCCGGCGGCGCGGCCGAGCTGGTCGACCCCGGCGACACGGCGGCGCTCAGCGCCGCCCTCGCCCGCCTGCTCGGCGACGAAGGCCGCCGGCGCGAGCTCGGCCGGCGGGGGCTCGAGCGGGCGCGCGCCTTCTCATGGCGGCGCACGGCGGAGGAGACGCTGGGCCTGCTGCGGCGAATCGCGGTATCGTAGCGTCGGCGCGCCGTCGGCGCGCCCATCCCGGGGAGTCCGATGAACGACCTCGCAGCCTGCACGATCGTCTCCAAGAACTACCTGCCCTTCGCCCGCGTGCTCGCGCGCTCCTTCGCCGAGCACAACCCCGGCGCGCGCTTCTTCGTGCTCCTCGTCGACCGCGTCGACGGTGCCTTCGACCCCGCGGACGAGCCCTTCGAGCTGGTCGAGGTCGAGCGGCTGGCGATCCCGGACCTGCCTTCGTTCCTCTTCAAGTACACGATTCTCGAGGCCAACACCGCGGTCAAGCCGTTCTTCCTCGAGCACCTGATGGACGTTCATGGCGTGCGCCGGCTGCTCTACCTCGACCCGGACATCCAGGTCTTCGCTCCACTGACGCCGCTGTTCGACCGCCTGGCGGATGACGCCATCGTCCTGCTGCCCCATCTGACCGCGCCGATCGACACGCCCGGCCTGCCCGACGAGCTCACCATCCTGCGTTCCGGGGCCTACAACCTCGGTTTCCTCGGGGTCGCCGACGAGCCGGTCGGCCGGGAGTTCCTGCGCTGGTGGGGCGACCGTATCGCCGAGCGCTGCGTGGTCCGTCTCGAGGATGGGCTGTTCGTCGACCAGAAGTGGGTCGACCTGGTGCCCGGCCTGTGGCCCGGCGTGGCCATCGACCGCGGTCCCGGCTACGACGTTGCCTACTGGAACCTCCACAGCCGCCGGGTCAAGCTCGGCGCTGAGGGCGCCACGGTCGACGGCCGGCCGCTCGCCTTCTTCCACTTCTCCGGGCTCGACCCCGAGGCGCCCGAGCGCATCTCCAAGTTCCAGAGCCGTTTCCGATGGAGTGACCTGGGCGACGCCCGGAGCCTGTTCCGCGACTACAGCGAGCGAGTGTTGGCGGAGGGCTGGCGGGAGCAGCGGAGCTGGCCGTACGCCTTCGGGACCTTCTCGAACGGGGTCGGGATCCCGGCCCTGGCGCGGCGGCTCTACTTCGACCTCGGTCCCGAGCGCGCCGCCTTCGCCGACCCCTTCGACGCCGAGCGCGAGGGCTCCTTCTTCGCCTGGCTCGACGCGCCCGAGCACGGTCCCGCCCAGCCGCCCTACGTCAGCCGGCTGCTGGCCGCCGCGCGGCGCTTCCGGCCCGACCTGGTGGCCGCCTTTCCCGATCCTTCCGGCGCCGACCTCGCGGAGTTCGCGCGCTGGCTCGCCGCCCACGCCCGCGCCGACTTCGGCTTCGAGGCGCACTGGCTCGACGCCGTCATCGGCGGCCGCGTCACCCACGCCTCCGTGGAGCGCACCACCCGCAGCGTCGGCGCCTCGCTCGCGGCCTCCGCAAGGGCACATGCGCGCGAGGCGATGGCCCACACGAGGGCGGCGGCCAAGGACGGTTTCAAGGCGCTGATCGGCGCCGAGCGCGCCATCGCCCTCAAGCGCCGCATGGTCGGCCCCGGGGAGCCCGAGCCCGACGGGGCGGCCGCGCCCGCCACGCCACCGCCGCCGGGCGGGCCCGACCTGTCCAGGGTCGGGGTCAACGTGGCCGGCTACATTCGCACCGAGAGCGGGGTCGGCGAGGGCGTGCGCACCATGATCCGGGCCCTCGAGCACGCCGGGATCCCGCATGCGCTCACCAACCTCGAGTTCAACGTCACCTCGCGCATGGCCGACGCGAGCTTCTCGCGCTTCTCCGACGAGCACCCCTACGGGATCTCGGTGTTCGCGGTCAACGCAGACCAGGTGCCCGAAATGCTGCCCCACGTCGGGGTCGACCGCCTCGACGGGCGCTACGTGATCGGCTACTGGGCGTGGGAGCTCGACCCCTTCCCGCGCCGCTGGCTCGGGTCGTTCGCGCCGTTTGAGGAGATCTGGACCCCGAGCCGGTTCTGTGCCGACGTGATCGGGGCGGTGGCGCCGATCCCTGTGCGGCGGGTGCCGCACGCGGTCGAGGTCGCGGCCAGCCCGAACGCCGACCGGGCCCGCTTCGGCCTGCCCGAGGACGCCTTCCTGTTCCTGCTCTGCTTCGACTACATGAGCTTCGCCGAGCGCAAGAACCCGCGCGGGCTGGTGCGCGCCTTCCGCCGCGCCTTCGCCGGGCGCGAGGACGTCGCCCTGGTGCTCAAGTCGATCAACGGCGACCGCGACCCTCAGGGCGTGGCCGCGCTCGCCGCCGAGGCCGAGGGCGCGCGTGTCATCACCCTCGACCGTTACCTCGAGCGCCAGGAGACGATCGACCTGATGGCGGTGTGCGACGCCTCCGCCTCGCTTCACCGCTCGGAGGGCTTCGGGCTCACTCTGGCGGAGGCGATGTGCCTGGGCAAGCCGGTGGTCGCGACCCAGTGGTCGGGCAACGCCGACTTCATGAGCCCCTCGAACAGCTTCCCGGTGGGCTACCGGCTGATCACCCTCGAGCACACTGTCGGTCCCTACGACGCCGGCGGGACCTGGGCCGACCCCGACCTCGACCACGCGGTCGAGCAGCTGCGCCGGGTGGTCGACGACCCCGAGGGCGCCGCCGAGGTCGGGCGCCGGGCCGAGCGCGACATCACCGCCTTCTGCGGCCGGGCGGCGGTCGCCGAGATCCTCCGCTCCCGCCTCGCCGAGATCCTCGAGCGCCACCCGCTCCCGCCCGGCCCCGACCTGCCGCGCTGAATCGTGCGGGCTACACTCATCTCATGAGCTCACCTCTCCTCGTCGAGACCCGCGGCCCGTCCCATGTCCTCACCCTCAACGATCCCGGGCGCGCCAATGCACTCTCCCCGGACCTCGCCGAGGCCCTGACCGCGGCCCTCGAGACGGCGGCGTCGGACGACGGCGTGCGCGCGGTGGTGCTCGCGGGCGCCGGAAAGCACTTCTCCGCCGGCGCCGACCTCGCCGCCCTCGAGGCGGTGGCCGCAGGCGGCGACCTCGCGGCCAACCGCGTCGACTCGGAGCGACTCGAGCGCCTCTTCGCGGTCCTCCTCGACCATCCCAAGCTGACCCTGGCTGCGGTCCAAGGCGCCGCGGTTGCCGGCGGCTGCGGCCTCGCCACCGCGTGCGACCTGGTGGTCGCCGAGCACCGCGCCCGCTTCGCCTACACCGAGGTCCAGATCGGCTTCGTCCCGGCCCTGGTCTCGACCTTCCTGACCCGCCGGGTCACCGGCCAGATCGCGCGGCGGCTCTTGCTCGACCCGGCCATGATCCCGGCAGAGAAAGCCTTCGACCTCGGCCTGATCGATGACGTCGTGCCCGATGGGCACGCGCTCGAGCGCGCCCTGGAGTGGGCCGAGGCGATCGCGCGCACCGCCTCACCGTCGGCGCTCCAGGCGACCAAGCGACTGCTCAACGGGACCGTCGGACTCGGCTGGCGTGAGGCCCTCGCGCGGGCCGCGGAGATCAACGCGCGCCAGCGGATGCACCCCGAGTGCGCGCGCGGCGTGCGCGCCTTCCTCGCCACCAAGACCACCCCGAATTGGCTGGACGAGGAGTGAGACGTGAGAGGTGAGCAGGTGAGAAGGTAAGAAGGTGAGCAGGTGGGTGCTGAGTGTTCCCGCCTTGACCCGCGCCGGTAGCTTTGG
>CAZQYU010000055.1:0-14371 GCA_964597585.1 uncultured Thermoanaerobaculia bacterium | reverse complement strand
TCGACCGCATTGCGGACCTCCTGGCGACCTCGCGCGAACGCCCGGTCACGGCGGGGCTTTCGGTCCACGAAATCCGAGAGTTGATCGGCGCATCGGCCGGGATGCCCGACGACGGCAGCGATGTCGACGCCGTGCTTTCCGAGGCGATGGACCTGGTCACCCGCTACTCCCTCTACAACGGCCACCCGAAGTTCCTCGGCTACATCACCTCATCGCCGGCGCCGATCGGGATGCTCGCGGACCTGTTGGCGGCGGCGGTGAACCCGAACGTGGGGGCGTGGTCGCTGTCACCGGTGGCGACCGAGATCGAGGCGCAGACGATCCGATGGATCGCCGAGCTCCTGGCGTATCCCGCCACCTGCAGCGGCGTGCTCGTCAGCGGCGGCAACGTGGCCAACTTCGTAGGAATCTACACCGCACTGCGGGCGGCATTCCCCCGCGACTCCACCACGCGCACACCGGAGCACATGGGCAGGGCGACGATCTATGCCTCGAGCGAGACCCACACCTGGATCGAGAAGGCGATCGACATGTTCGGCCTGCCGAAGGACGCACTCAGGCCCATCAGGGTCGACTCGTCGCGACGCCTGGTTGTGGACGACCTGGCGTCTCGGCTCGCCGCTGACCTCAAGGACGGCCGCATCCCGGTCGCCGTGGTGGGGACCGCCGGTACGGTGAGCACCGGGGCCGTCGACCCGATTCCGGCGATGGCCGAGCTGTGCCGTCGCCACGACGTGTGGTTCCACGTCGACGGCGCGTACGGCGGCTTCGCGGCCATGGTCGACTCGGTTCCCGACGATCTCCGCGGCCTCTCGCTCGCCGACTCGGTGGCGGTCGACCCGCACAAGTGGCTCTATGCGCCGCTCGAGGCGGGGTGTGCCCTCATCCGCGATCCGGCAAAGCACCGGGCGGCCTACAGCTATCACCCGCCGTACTACCACTTCGGCGAGGAGGCGACGAACTTCGTCGACTTCGGCCCTCAGAACTCCCGCGGTTTTCGCGCACTCAAGGTCTGGATGGCGCTGCGGCAGGTCGGGCGACGCGGGTACGAGCGCATGATCGGCGAGGACATCGAGCTCGCCCGGGCGCTGTATGAGCGGCTCGACGAGGATCCGCAGTTCGAGGCGGTCACCCACAGCTTGAGCATCACGACCTTCCGCTACGTCCCCGAGGACTACCGTCATCGAGTGGGTGACGCGGCCGCCCAGACGTATCTCAGCCAGCTCAACGAAGCGCTGCAGGGGCGTCTCGAGACGAGCGGCGAGCTGTTCGTCTCGAACGCGGTGATCGAGGGTCGCTACCTGCTGCGCGCCTGCATCGTCAACTTCCGCACCTCGATGCGGGACGTCGAGGCGATTCCGGAGATCGTCGCCCGTCACGGCCGCGAGCTGCACGAGGAGCTGCGGCGGGCGCCGTGAGCGAGGTCTCTGAGCCCGGGGCGCCCGCTCGACGTCACGTCAGAGCTCCTCGGAGGCCTGCTCGAGCCGGGCGAGGTCGAGCTTGCCCATCGTGAGCAGGGCCCGCATGACACGCCCCGCCCTGGCCGGATCGGAGTCCTGCAGCATCCGGCCGAGGGACGCCGGAACCACCTGCCACGAGAGACCGAACGGGTCCTTGAGCCAGCCGCACCGGCCCGGCTCGCCGCCCTCCGAGAGGCGCTCCCGGTAGTGGTCGATCTCCTCCCGGGTCTCGCGGTTGACCACGAACGACACCGCCTCGCTGAAGGCGAAGTGCGGACCGCCGTCGAGGGCGGTGAATTCCTGACCGTCGAGGTGGAGCTCGACCGTCATGACCGAGCCCCCCGGGCGGCCTGAGGCCGCTGCCGCGGCCTCGTCGTAGCGGGTGATGCGGCCGACCCGGGAGCTCGAGAAGATCGAGGCGTAGAAGCGGGCCGCCTCTTCGGCCTGCCCGTCGAACCACAGGAAGGGCGTGATTCTCTGCATGTCCTCCTCCGTACGCGCCGCGTGCGTCTTCCGGTGTCGCGGCTCGCCGCTCGAGCGAGCCCCTCAGCCCGGGTCGGCGCCGCCCCGCGGGATCCGAGGCGACTCGCGGATCGGGTGGATCGACACTCGGGGTCCCAAAGTGCTCACAGCTCGGCGAGCCGGCGCAGCAGGAGGCGCCGCTGGGGCGCCTGGGAGGTGAGGTCGAGCGCCCGCTGGAAGGCGGTGCGGGCATCGGCCTTGAGGCCCAGACGGCGGCACAGCTCCGCGCGGGCCGCGTGGGCGAGGGCGTAGTCCGCGAGCTGCCCGCGCGCGAGAATGCCGTCGACCAGCGCGAGCCCCGCCGCGGGTCCGTCGCGCATCGCCACCGCCACCGCCCGGTTGAGCTCCACCACCGGTGACGGCTCGAGGCGCTGCAGCACGTCGTAGAGGCCGACGATCTCGCTCCAGTCGGTGCTCTCAGCCTGGGCGGCCTCGGCGTGGACCGCCACGATCGCTGCCTGGACGGCGTAGGGCCCGATGCGATGCGAGGCCAGCGCCCGGTCGGCGAGCCTCGTCCCTTCCTCGATCTCAGCCCGGTCCCACAGCGAGCGGTCCTGGTCCTCGAGCAGCACCATCTCGCCGCGGGACGTGACACGGGCCCGGCGGCGGGAGTCGTGGAGGAGCATCAGGGCGAGCAGGCCGACCGCCTCGGACTCCGGCAGCAGCTCGACCGCCAGCCGCCCCAGCCGGATCGCCTCGGCGCAGAGGTCGCATCGGGTCGGGTCGGCGCCCGTGGAGGGCGCGTAGCCCTCGTTGAAGATCAGGTGGACGACCCGCAGCACCGCCTCGAGGCGCCCGGGGAGCTCGGCCTGCTCGGGGACGCGATAGGGAATGCGGGCGTCGCGGATCTTCGCCTTGGCACGGACGATACGCTGGGCGAGCGTGGCCGGACGGGTCAGGAAGGCGGCGGCGATCTCGTCGGTGGTGAGGCCGCACATCTCGCGCAGGGTGAGCGCGACCTGAGCCTCGAGCGGGAGCGCGGGATGGCAGCAGGTGAAGATCAGGCGCAGCCGGTCGTCCTCGATCTCGCCGTCGTGCCGGGAGGTGTCTTCCTCGACCGCGCTGTCGAGCCCGCTCTGCGCCTCTCCGACGAGCTGATATCGTGGGTTGCGCCGCATCCGGTCGATCGCCTTGTGGCGCCCCACCGACACCAGCCACGCCCGCGGCCTCGAGGGCACGCCCTCGCGCGGCCACTGCTCGAGCGCCGCGCGGAAGGCGTCGTGCAGCCCTTCCTCGGCGAGGTCCAGATCGCCGAGCAACCGGACGAGAGTCGCGAGAACACGACGGGATTCGTTGCGGTAGACCGCCTCGACGGTCTGGCGGACGATGTGGCTGTGCTCGAAGCTCATCGGCACTCTCACCCCTGGTCGAGACGGGAGACCGGGCGGAACCTGTCTGGTGCGCCGCCGGCTCCCCCCCCAGTCCGAACGGTGGGATCTTTCTGAGAATAGCACTCAGTACCATTCTTGGTCCACGTCCCGAGGGGCGCTCCTGCGGGGATTCGGCCGCCGCCCCGGGGGCCGGAGCCTCCCGAGCGTGTCCGTTCTGGAAGCTCACGGGGCCGACGGAGGTTGCTCAAGCCTGGGGAGAGCACCGGATGCGACTGCGCATGCTGACGTACAACATTCACCGCGCGATCGGGGTCGACCGTCGCTTCCGCCCCGAGCGGGTGGCGGAGGTCCTTCACCACTACGACGCCGACGTCGTCATGCTGCAGGAGGTCGACCAGGGCGCGCCGCGCTCCCGCGAGCTCGACCTGGCGCAGGAGCTCGCCGACTCCGCCGGCTATCCCCATCGGGCCGCCGGCTACAACGTCAACCTGCGCCGCAAGGGACGCTATGGGAACGCGACGCTGAGCCGCTTTCCGATCGTGAGGGAACGCAACATCGACCTCACGATCGACGACCGCAAGCGACGGGGTTGCCAGCACACCACGCTGGAGGTGCCCACCCCGAACGGCGGCCCAGCGGGTCGGCTCGAGGTCTTCAACCTGCACCTCGGCCTGTCCGCGCGGGAGCGTGAGCTGCAGCTGGCCCTTCTGGTCGATTCGCACGAGTTCAGGTGCATCGAAGGCGGATGCACCTCACTGGTGGCCGGGGACTTCAACGACTGGCGCTCGCGCCTGCGCCCGATCTTCACCATCGGGTTGCGTTTCTCGGCCGCCACCGACACCGGCCACGGCAACAACGGCGCCCTGCCGACCTTCCCGTCGTTCTCGCCCCGCGGGCCGCTTGACCGGATCTACTTCCGCGGACGTCTCGAGCTCGACCACTGCTGGTGCAGCCGCATGAAAGTGGCCAAGGTCGCGAGCGACCATCTGCCGGTGGTCGCGGACTTCCGCGTCGTCGGCGAGGGCTGAACCGCCGGATCGAATCACCGTCAGCTCGTCGGACACGCAGAGCTGCTCCCTTCCCACCCCGGTGGCGGGGTTGCCTGCCCGGTCCCGTACTGCACACCGGGACCGGTCCCTCTGGGGACGAAGGGAGGATGCGAATGAAGCAGATCCCCGCGACCTTGCTGACGTGCTGCGCCGTGGTATTCATGGGAGCAGCCTGTGGTGCGGGTCCGACCACCACCGCGCGGGTCGAGCCGGCGGGCCCGCCTCACACCGAGACGCGGCGGCCGGAGGAGCAGCCGGCAGCGCCAGATCCGACCGGTCGTCGCGCGCCAAGCTGGCACGTCGAGCTCGTCGGGCTCGATCTGCCCGATCTTGAAGGTCCGCTCGTGATGGCCAGCGACCTCGGCAACCGGACGGCGCACTACGTCTTCGTCGGGCCGGACCAGATGTCGTCGCTCGACATCCACGGCGCCGCGCCGGACGAGACCGGGACGTTCAAGCCCATGAGCCTGCAGGTGAGCTGGGCGAAGGAGGGCATCGCCTGCGGTGCCAGCTCGGTCAACCCGGGCTGTGACGTGCAGGTGGAGATCGCGGCCGAGGGCGACGGGATCCGAGCCACGATCGACGGCACCGTGAGCTGCGGCAAGATCGGCGGGAACGGGCGGGAGCCCGATCGGAAGGCCACGATTCACGCCTGGTTCAAGCGCTGAGTGCGCGCCCCGCGGCGGCCGCGGTGGCGGAAGAGGGTGTCCGGTCCGACCCGAGATCAGCCCGACGCCGACGCGGCGCTCAGCTCCCGCTTCAGCCACGCGCGCGCCTTGAGCCAGTCGCGCTGCACCGTCCGGACGGAGACGTCCAGCGCCTCGGCCGTCTCGACCTCGGTCAGCCCGGCGAAGTAACGGCACTCGACCACCCGGACGAGGCGCGCGTTGAGCCGCGCGAGGCGCTCGAGCGCCTGGTCGAGCGCGAGGAGGTCGACGTCCACGGCCGGCGCCTCGACCCGCGCTTCGTCGAGGGTCAGGGGTCGCTCGTCACCGCCTCGCTTGAGGGCCTGTTGGGCGCGCGCCGTGTCGACCACCACCTGGCGCATGGCGCGCGACGCGAGCGCGAAGAAGTGACGACGGCAGTCCGAAGGCAGTGTGCCGTGCTCGATCAGCTTGAGGAAGGACTCGTGTACCAGGCCGGTCGTGTCGAGCAGGACGCCGCGTCGGTGGCGGGCGAGGTGACGTCGGGCGATGTGGTGCAGCTCGTCGTAGACGAGTGGCATCAGGCGGTGCACCGCCAGCGGGTCTCCCCTCCGGTGGTCGAGCAGCAGCTGGGTGATCTCCTCGGGTCCGGCCACCCGTTGAGTATACGAATGCGCAGCGAGCTCGTCGGGCAAGGGGCCCATCCGAGGTGATGGCGCGGCCGTGGCGGGGTCGGCGGTCGTCCTGCGTACTCCAGGACGGACGGGGACGACGGGTGCGGCACCGCTCGATCACCGAGCCCGGCGCCGGCCCCTGCGCGACCCGGAGAGGGGGACGAGACCGTGCGACAAACAGCGCTCGCTGTGATGGTCCTCGCGGTCGTCGCGACGACGGCAGCGGTGGCCGCAAGCGGCGACACCGCGCAGCAGATTCTCGACTCCGGCGCGCTGCGCGAGCAGCCGAGCGCGGACCTGCTCGAGGTCCTGCGCAGCGCCGGGCCCGGCGGACTGACCGCGGCGCAGGCCGAGACAGCCCGGAACCAGCTCGTCGTCGGTCTCGAGGACCAGACCCATGGACAGATCGCGGAGATGATGTCCGGGGTGACCCAGGGCATGGGCTCGATGATGCGGCAGGGCATGGCCCAGGCACTCTCCCCGGAGCAGCTCCTGCGGCAAGGGCTCGGGATCGGCGGCGGAGGCGAGCGGGCGCGTGAGCAGGCCGTCGAGACCCGGCGGGAAATGTCCCGCAAGCTCATGGACCCTTGGGTCAGGGGCCTCGCCGCGGCCAGGGCGTTGGCGCGGGCGGGCCACGAGGAGGAGGCCGCGGCGTTCTACACGACCTGTCTCAGGTTTCCCCTGCTCGACCCGAACGAGGGAGGCGCCGAGACGTCGTGGGTCACCATGCGGTGCATCGACGACGCCATTTCGCTCGGCGGGGACACCGCAGGCGCGATCTTCGTGGACGTTTACGACCACGCTTGGCCCGATGTCGGAGTCGACCTCTCCGCCATGGGAGGGAAGAGTCCCGCGATGCAGCCGATACCGCAGATTCGCGCTGCGGCCGTGCTCGGGCTCGGGCGGCTGGTCGCGAGCGGGCGCCTCTCCGGGGCGCAGCGACGCGGCGTGGTGGACGCCCTCATCAAATGGGCTCAGGAGGCCGACGACGACACCGTGCTCGACGCGGCCATTCGGGCCCTCGCGGCCACCGGAGACACGCGAGCGGCGGAGGTTCTGCGCGGCTTCGCCAAGGTCAAGCTGGGCTTCTTCTCCAAGCTCACCCACAAGGGTCGGCGGGCGAGCCACGTTTCCGAGGACACCCGGCGGCGGGCCCGCCGCGCGCTCGCGGTGGCCTTCAGGGATCCCGACGCCGTCGACGCCCTGCACCACGAGCTGGACCACGGCGAGCCGGCCGACGCGGCCCGCGCCGCCCAGGCGCTGCTCGAGATCGACGATCCCGAGGCGTGGCGCTGGGTGGACCATTACCTCCAGCGCGACCGGCTCAAGGACGGCGAGCCCGACTTCCGGCAGTCGGTCGCCGACAGCCTGGTTGCGGCGGGGGGCGAGCGCGCGGCCGACGTTCTGCACCGTGCGATCGCGGTGCACCGGCACAACGACTGGATCGAGGCCTACGACCGTATCGCGCTGCTGCGTCTGGGCGACACGAGCCAGCTCGACCGACTCCGGGAGGTTGCGACCAAGACCGACTGGCACTTCGACCTCGCCGGGATCAGCTCCTGGTACCATCGTCTCAAGCCCCTGCTCCAAGCCGCCGCGAAGGCCGCGACCGGGGCGCCGAGCGGCGACGCGTGGCGAACCGTGCTCGGCTTCGCCCTCGCCGAGCGCGATCGCGCAATGGCTCACAAGGCGAAGCGCGAGCGGCGCACCCACGAGATCCGCTGGGCGCTCGCGGACGCGCTTGTGACCTGCAGCCAGCCGGGGGCGCTCGAGCTGCTGGCGCGTCTGCTCGACGATCCGGACCACGGCGTGCGCCTACGCGCCGCGTCGGCGCTGCTCGAGCACGACGAGCCTGGGGCCGCGCCGTCACTCGCCCACGCGTTGGAGCTGGACTACGGCGCCGAGGAGGGCCGCTCCCGAACCGGCGACGTGCACGCGGCGGTGCTGCGAAAGCTCGTGGAGACGTGGCCGTCGAACGCGTCGACCGTCGCTGCCCGCAGGACTGCGGCCACACTGCCGTCGCCGGCGGTGCGGCTGCTCGCGCTGGTCGCGGTGCCGGCGTCGGGATGAGGCGCCCGTCAATGCAGATGCGGTGACGGAGAGGAGGTTGACGAGAGATGGTGCAGCCGAACGTCGAGTCGCGAGTCGAGGCCGTGCTCGAGCCCGGTGAACGTGTCCTGTGGACCGGAGGGCCGAACGTCTCCGCGGTGTTGCGACGGTGGTGGTGGAAAGCCTGGGGCGGGCTGGCCCTGGCGTTCGCCGTGATCGCCGTGACGCTTCGGGGACTGCATCTGTTCGACTGGTCGGCGATGATCGCCGGTGAGGCGGAGCTGCGGTTCTATGTGATGGCCGGGGCCTTGCTCCTGATCCCCGTGATGGTGCTCGGCAACATGGCGCTCCTGACCCGGTGGGCTCGTTCTCTCGGCTATGCGCTGACCAACCGTCGCGCGCTCGTGCTCGAGGGTGGACAGGTGGCTGAGGCGCTGGGCCCGGACGAGGTCACCGAGCTGGGGCTGCGCCACCGCGCGAGGGGCCATGACGACGTGATGCTGGCGAGGCGGCCCCGCTACAGTGGCGGGAGGACGACGTACACGCCGATCATGATCGAGCGCAGCGACGTCGCGTTCAAGGGGCTGCCGGACGCCGAGGTCGTGCTCGGAACGGTCCGCGAGTGGCTGCACGATCGCCGCAGGGCGGCGGAGGAGGAGGTGGCGGGCTTCAGCGCGGCACGACCCGCCGCGAGCCGGGCGAGCGCTCCTGCCGATGCCGCGCAGGGCGCGGCGCAACGGATCGCCAGCCCGCACGGCAGTCTGCAGCTCACAGTCCCCGTGACATGGAGGGCCGTGGTCCGCTTCGCACGGGTGCCGTGGGGTACCGGAGCCGTCTCGATCGCGGACGGGCGTTGGGCGACGCCGGATTCCACCGAGCCCTGGAACGTGATCCTGGTCGAGGGTCCCCGCGGCTGCTCGGTGTTGGCGCAGGTGCACGACACCCCGCCCACACGGACCCTCGAGGGCATGCGCGGCGGCCGCCTCTCACGATGGCTCCAGGGTGCTCCGGTCGAGGTCGACGAGTCCGTGGTTCATGGGAGGTTCCGGGGCTTCCGGGTGACGCGGCGGGTCAACCAGTGGAACAGGAATCCCGACACGGGACGTCTCGAGCAGTCGCTGCTGCGCCGCGAGACGGTACTCCACGACGGGCGCTACCAGGTCCTCCTCACCGCATCCTGGCCGGAGGACTCGGAGCCGCTGCGCCGGTCGGTGGACGCGATCGAGGACAGCCTGCGGGTCGCGGGAGGGTGAGCCTCAAGCCGCTGCGGTGAGGTCCCCGGACCGATCTCGGCGAGACGCCCACGAATGCGATCGGCGCGCGCGTCGTCAGGGCCCCAGGTCAGCTCGACGGACTCGAGATCGCGGCGCAGCATGCTCCGCGCCTCATCGAGGCGGCTCTCACGGATCCGGCACTCCGCCAGCCACGACTCGGCGACCGCGGCGAGCGGGCTGTGTCGGCTTCGCAGGATGTGCTCGGCGTGCGTCAGAAGGTCCTCCGCTTCGCCCACGCGGTCCTGCCCCAGGACTACCCGTCCGAGCCCGTACTGGGCGTAGGCGATGCCGATCGCGTCGGGCTTGAGCAGGCGCCGGCGCAGCTCGAGGACCTCGCGGTAGAGTGGCTCGGCCTCGGCGAGCTTGTTCTCGTCGCGCAGCACCGCGGCAAGGTTGTTCTCCACCGCCACCGTCTGGGGATGCTCGCGGCCATAGGTGGTCCGGTAGACCGACAGTACCTCGCGCAGCAAACGCTCCGCTTCCTCCCTGCGTCCCTCGCTGTCGAGCACCAGGGCGAGGTCGTTGCGCAGGCCCACCACCTCGAGTGACGAGTCCGAAAACAGGCGGCGGTCGACCGCGAGCGCCCGCCGGACGAGTTGCTCGGCTTGCTCCGGCGCGGCCGCGCATCCGGCGAGTCCGCGGAGGACGTCGGCATAGAGCCCGCTCTCGTCCCCTCGTGCCTCGAGCATCTTGCGCGCCGCGGTGAGGGTGCGCGCGGCCTGGTGTCGCGCCTCGCTCGACGGTGCGACGCGGGCGAGCCGGAAGCGAGCGTCGGCGAGCAGCACCCGCGCCATGTCGCGGCCGAACGGCCCCGACAGGACGAGCGCGAGCGAGCGCGCCCGGGCGAGAAGATGGGAGGCCTGATCTGCGGCGGCGGGCTCGTCGCTGGTCGCCAGACTCTCGACCAGCGCCAGCTGCCCCCGGAGCAGCTTCTCGGGGTCCGCCTCGGGGTTCTCTTGGCGCAGCTCGACCGCGCGCCGCCTGACCTCCAACGCGCGGGCGGGCTGACCCAGCCGGGCGAGGTTGGTCCCGAGCACGTCCAGGACGTCCGCCTGCAGCGCGGGCTCATCAGCGAGCGTGGTGCGGGCCAGCGCGACGCTCTCCTCCGCCAGGTCCGTCAGTGGAAGCTCGACACCGTGGGCGTCGTCGGGATTGGTCGAGGCGAGCAGCTCGGAGACGAACCGGCGGACGTGGCGTGTCTGCTGGCGGCCGCGTCGGGCGACGGTGGCGTGCCACGTGAGCGTCGCGACAAGCACCGTAATCGCGGCGATCACGGTCGCGGCCGTGGCGGTGGCCACGGCGCGGCGCCGCAGGAGCTTCGCGGTGCGGATCGCGAGACCTCTTGGCCGCGCCGCGACGGGCCTCGAGGCGAGCGCGTTCTCGAGGTCGGTGGCCAGGTCGTCGACGCTCCCGTAGCGGTGATCGGCCCGGGCTGCGAGGGCCTTCAGGACGACGGCGTCGAGATCGCCGCGCAGCCGCCGGCGCAGCCCGGGCTCCCGTGCGGCGCGGCTCGGCGGTTCGGGCTCCGCCCGCTCGACCTCTCGCAGGCGCCGGATCCAGGCAGCTCCTTCGGCGTTCCACGGAGGACGGCCGACGAGCAGTCGGTACGCGAGCGCGCCGATGCCGTAGACGTCGGTCGCGGTCGTGACGGCGCCGGCGGTGAGCTGCTCGGGTGCGGCGTACTGGGGGGTACAGGGCCACATGCCGGTCTGGGTCGGCCCGTCCTCGTCCTCGCTGAGCAGCTTGGCGATGCCGAAGTCGAGCAGCTTCACACGTCCTGGGGGGACGACCAGGATGTTGGCGGGCTTGAGATCGCGGTGGACCACCAGCCGCGAGTGCGCGAAGCGCACCGCCTCCGCCACGCCCAGCAGCATCCGGATGCGCCCTTCGATGCCGAGCCCGCGCTGGTCGCAGTAGTGGTCGATGGGCTCGCCCTCGACGTACTCCATCACCAGGAAGGGCAGCCCGTCCGACGTCACGCCGCAGTCCAGGATCCGGGCGATGCCCGGGTGCTCCAGTCGCGCCAGGGCCCGGACCTCGACCTGAAACCTGCGCCGGGCCTCGTCATGCAGCAGCGCCTTCGGGATGAGCTTGACGGCGACCCTCTGGTCGAAGGCTCCGTCGTGACGTTCTGCCAGGTAGACGCAGCCCATACCACCGCGGCCCAGCAGCCTCACCAGCGTGAACGGCCCGACCCTCTGTCCGATCAGGTCGGGTGTGTCCGGCCGGTGCGCCTCGAGCGGGAGCGGGCGGGAGAGGAAACCGTCCAGCTCGTCACCAGCCGCGAGCAGGCTCGACACCTCCCGTCGCAGATGGGGGTCGTCGGGACACATGTCGGCCAGCCACCTGGCGCGGTCGACGGGCGGACGCTCCAGCGCGGCATCGAGGAGGGCCTCGATCTCGGCCCAACGGAGGCTATGTGAATCCTGCATTTGAGACCCAGGCGCTTCAATAAGTTTAGCAGAACCGGGCCGCGGAGACGGGCGGCGCGCCACACTCGCGTCCACAGGACGGTTGGCAGCCGATTCCTGGGACCCGACCGGCGCCGGTGGCACAGGGGCACCCGCGAGGTACCGCACCACCGCGGCGAGAGCGCACCATCGAGCCTCGAGCGTCGCCCGTTGCAGAACTCTGAACGGCTGTCCGTGCGAGCCCGCTACGACTTCGCCGGCGCCTCGACCCAGAACCAGCCGCGCAGGTCGCCCTCGTGGAAGCCCGTGGCGGTGTCCTCGGGATAGGTCGCCTCGAGAGTGGCGAGAACCTCGGGCGCGATCTGCTCCTTCGGGCCGTGGCACATCCCGCACTCGGCCTTGAGGCGGATCGGCAGCAGCCCACCGAGCTGCCCGTCCGGTCCGGCCATCCAGGTCGGGTCGGCGACCTGCTGTCGGACCAGGTCCTCGGCCCACTCCGGCGGCATGTTCGACGGGTTGCGCAGCCGGAACGAGGTTCGGCCGAGCACCAGCCCGTACTCGTTGGACACTGCCGCGGCAATCTCTGGAGCCCGCATCCGGCAGACGTCGATCGCCCCTGTGGGACCGCCCTCATCGAGGGCCTTGGTGAGCTCGCCCATGAGCCGTCCAGCCAGGGCCTCGACCGCGTCCATGCTTCTCTGTCGCTGGGCCTTCTGGGCCTCGGTCATGTCGGCGGCTGCGATGGGAGTCCAGACCGAGTGGGACGCCGTCTGGACCTGTCCGGACGGCGGCGCGGGCGTGACCTCGGCCTGCTGCGAGCACCCTGCCACGATCGCCAGTGCCACCAGCGCGACACCAAAGGTTGTCTTCGCCATGGCCTCCTCCTCTCAGTCCATGGTACTCGCACGTCGCTCACTCAATACAGATAGCCGCCAACGATGGTCTCGGTTCGGGGTCACGCTTCGAGATCAACGAGAGAGAGCGCTGTTCGACCCGGCAGGCGTAGAGGTCCGGCATCCAGCGCGGGGTCGGAGCAGCGGCGCGCAGTACAGGCCATTCCGAATGGGGGGGGTTCTCATGGGGAGGGGCGACGGGGGCGGCCGCCCCTGCGAGCTCAGTCGATGAGCTCCTCGGGGGGCGGCTGCGGACCCGGCACGATGTCGGCGATGTCCGGATCGATGTCGTTCGGCTGGCTGCCGTCGCTACCCTTCTCGGCTCGCCGCTGGGCGCGGCGCTCGGCCTTCTGCCTCTTCACTTCCTGCCGGGCTCGCTCCCGAGCTCGCTTGGCAAATGTCGCACTCTTGTCTCGACCCATGCTGACCATCCCTTCCAGGCGCACCACCATAGGCGAACGGCGCACCCTGTGCAAGCGACGCCGTCACGGTGGTCTCAGGGTTGCATCTTCCGGCAAGGTGTGAGAAAGTGTCTCGGTTGCCCGCCGGCTCTCGCCGCTGCGGGCCCAACACCGGGGTAAACCCGGGACCTGTGCGCCCCGTCCGGGGCGCCTCGGACGGCAGCCGAACCGGCTCGTCTCCCGTTCTCCATCTTGCCGGATTGAACCACGTGGCACTGCCGCGGTCTGCTGCAGGCGTGCCCGAGAAAGTGAACGACTGTTCCATGACCTTCGACGACCTCGATCTCCTGCCGGCTCTGCGCGCCGGTGTCCGTGACCTCGGTTTCACCGAGCCGACACCCGTGCAGCAGGCGGCGATCCCCCCGGCGCTCGCCGGACGCGACGTGCTTGGCTGCGCGATGACCGGTAGCGGGAAGACCGCCGCCTTCGCGCTGCCGATCCTGCAGCGTCTCGCAGCCCGCCGCGCTCAGGGCCCGCGCGCGCTCGTGCTGACCCCGACCCGCGAGCTCGCCGCTCAGGTCCACGAGCACTTCGTGGAGCTCGGCCGCCACACGCCGATCACTGCCGCTGCGATCTTCGGCGGCGTCAAACCCGGTCCACAGGAGCGCGCGCTGCGCTCCGGCGTCGACATCGTCGTCGCGACACCGGGCCGTCTCCTCGACCATCTCCAACACCCGTGGGCACGCCTCGACCGGCTCGAGGTGCTGGTCCTCGACGAAGCGGACCGGATGCTCGACATGGGCTTCCTGCCCGACGTCCGCCGCGTGATCGCCGCATTGCCGCAACGACGTCAGACGATGCTGTTCTCGGCGACGATGCCGCGTCCGATCCTCGAGCTCGTCCGCGACCTGCTCCACGATCCGGTCCGGCTCGATGTCGAGCGCCCGGCGGCCCCTGCCACTGGGGTCGTCCAGACCGTGCTACCGGTTCCGGAGCGCCTCAAGCCGATGCTGCTGCTCGAGCTGCTCAAGCGCCGGGAGCTCCAGACGGCGCTCGTCTTCACCCGCACCAAGCACCGCGCGAACCGGCTCGCGGACTACCTCAGCGCCTCCGGGATCGCGTGCGACCGGATCCACGGCAACCGCAGTCAGCCGCAGCGCGAAGCGGCGCTGGCCCGGTTCAAGTCCGGCGCCCTGCAGGTCCTCGTGGCGACTGACATTGCGGCCCGCGGGATCGACATCGAGGCGCTTCCCCACGTGGTCAACTTCGACGTCCCGGGCCAACCCGACGACTACATCCACCGCGTTGGCCGCACCGCGCGTGTCAAGGAGACAGGTGATGCCCTGACCTTCGCATCGCCGGGCGAGCAGCGCGAGCTCGACGCCATCGAGCGCGCTGTCGGACGCCGGATCGCACGCCGCCGGCTTGAAGGCTTCGACTACAACGCCCAGCCGGGTGGACGGTTCGAGGTTCCGATCGGGGAGCGCATCGCCGCGCTGCGCGCGCGTCGCGCCGAGGAGCGTGCCCGCGCTCGGGAGAAGGCCGAGCGCAAGGCGGATCGCACGTCAAACGGTGCGCGGGGGACCCGTCCGGCTGCGGGCGGGGCGGGACGAGCTCCGTCGGGCCCGGGCGCCGCGTCGAACCGGCGCCGTCGTCCGCAACG
>CAZQYU010000054.1:0-14813 GCA_964597585.1 uncultured Thermoanaerobaculia bacterium | reverse complement strand
TTCTCCGCGACCTCGCGGGCGCGGGCCTGGTAGTCGAGGTTTCCTGGGGTGAGCAACTCTTGCATCGTGGCCTCCGCTCGTGGTGCTGAGGCATCATACCCGTTCAGTCCACGCGGCGAAGCACAATCCGGGCAAACATGCTCATGCGTCGATCCAGCCCGGTCACCCGCTCGATCCATCGCCACGGGCCATACGCGGCGCCGGGCAGGAGGGCGCGCCTCGAAACGCCTCCGCTGGCGAGGTAGGCGAACGGCATCATCGGTGTGACCGAGATCCTCCGCCACTCCGGCCGAGCCGCGGCGACGCGCGGCCAGTCGCGTGAGAACAGGATCCAGGGCAGGGCGCTGTTGGCGCCGGCGAGCGGTCCGTCGACCGGTCCGGTCCACGACGGCGACCGATCGTCGAACGGCTCATGGTGGAGGTGGCGGTAGACGTGGCGTGACCATCCGGAGACCCACGGCTCGACCATCGCCACGACCCCGCGGGATCTGACGCAGCGCGCCGCCTCGGCGAGAAACCCGAGCGGATCGCCGAGATGGTGGAGCACGTCGACGAGCAGCACTGCGCGCAAGGCCCCGGACGCAATGGGAAGGCGCGCCGCGTCGGCGACGAGATCGACGCCACGGCACGGCACCACATCCGAGCTCACGGTGCTCGGCACCACTTCGGAGAGAAAGCCGGCGCCGCTGCCCACCTCCAGCACGGTTCCTGGCAGGTCGGGTATCGCCGCGGCAAGACTGCGGTACCACTCGCGGTAGAGCTGCCGCAGGAAGCCCTTGCGACGGATGAGGCGTCGGCGGCGGTGCATGATCTCGGTGTCCGAGAACCCCACATCACGGGTGAGTGGATGCTCGAGCAGAGGACTCATCGGCACTTCAGCCGGGTCAGCGCCACCGCACACATCCGCAGCAGAAGGGCCCCGTGGCGGAAACGGCGGATGTTGGTGGTGCCGTAGGTCCGCTCCCGATAGCGCACCGGGAGGTCGAGGATCCGCAGGCCGAGCCGAGCAGCGCCGAGGAGCAGGTCGAAGTCACCGAAGGGGTCGATCCCGCCGAGCTCGTCGCGCACCCGAACGATGCGCTTCCAGTCCTCGGCGAGCAGAACCTTGGTGCCGCACAGCGTGTCCTTCATCCGCTGGCCGACCAGGCCGGTGAAGATGAGGCCGAACAGCTTGTTCCCGGCGAGGTTGAGCCAGCGCATGGCGCGCGACTCCATCGGGTAGACCAGGCGCGAGCCGTTGACGAGCTCCGCCTTCCCGGTGAGCAGGGCATCGATGAACGGGGGCAGGTCCTCGGGAGCGACCGAGAGATCCGCGTCCAAGATGGCGAGCACTTCTCCTGTGGCCTTCTCGAAGCCGAGCCGGACGGCATCGCCCTTGCCGATGCCGGTCTGGCGGTGGACCTGGATGCGGCGCTCGGGGTTGGCGCGCTGCGCCTCGAGGCAGGCATCCCAGGTCGCATCGGTGGAACCGCCTTCGACCAGAACCAGCTCGGTTTCGGCGCCGAGCCGCGGCACCCGCGCGACGATCTCGGGGATCGTCCCCTGCTCGTTTCGACACGGCACGATGACGCTCACCCGTGGACGGAACGGAGGCGGGAATGGCGGGCGGAGCGGACGGGCCACCATCACGTTGGTCACGGCGAGGGCGGTGAACGGGGGAAACGGCGCCAGCCAGCGGTTGACGATCCGACCGAGGCCGAGCAGGCGAAGTGGCAACAGGATCCGAGGTCGGGTCCACACCACCTCGAAGCCGGACAGGTGGAGGAGGCCGGCGAGGTCCTCTCGGGTCACCCAGCTCGTGTCGGGCATTCGTGCGCGGAGACCGAGCCGTTCGGCGAGGTGGAACGCCGGCTCCCAGAGCCGGCTGTGGGCATTGATCACCAGCCGACTGCGTGGGTGGCACCACGGCAGGATCCGCTCGAAGACCTGCCGGATGTCGTAGAGGTTGCCGACGACGTCGGACAGGATCACGGCGTCGAAGACCGGTTCCGGCGGCTCGACCTCCTCGATCGGCCCGGCGAGGAACTCCAGCCGCGCTGAGGGATGACGGTCGCGCGCGCGGGCGATCATCTCGGTGCTGATGTCGATGCCGACCCCGCGCGCGGGCTCGACGGCCGCGAGCAGGTCGCCGAGGCCGCAGCCCACCTCGAGCACGCGCTGTCCCGGCGGCACCAGATAGCGGTACTCGCGAGCGATCTCGTCGCGGTAGCCGCGGTTGCGCGCGAGCCAGCGGGCGCGTTCCGGTGCAAGCCTGTCGAAGGCGGCGGCCGTGCGTCGGTTCCAGGTCGGGAGATCGACCGTCATCAGGGCCTCACTGGTTCCGGCCGGCAAGGCGCGCGCGGCAGCGCGCGAGGTTGGCCTGAATCTGGTCATTGTACGGTGCGGCAGCGGCCGCGGCGGTGAAGCGAGCCTCGGCGTCCTGCAGGCGTCCGCGCTGTGCCAGCACGATCCCCATCCCGTTGAGGGCCTCCGCCAGGTCTGGCTGCAGCGCCAGCGCCTGGTCGAAGGCGTTGGCGGCCTCGTCGAGGCGGTCCTGAGCGAGCAGGACTGCGCCGAGCTCGGCCAAGGTCTCCCCGTCGCGGCCGAGCGCGAGGGCGCCGCGGACCGTGCGCTCGGCGTCGGCGACACGACCGGAGCGAAGCTGCGCCGTGGCGAGGGCGTTACGTGCGTCGACGGAACGCGGCGAGACCGCCACGGCCCGTTCCAGCAGGGGCACGGCGCTCTTGACCTCACCCCGCTCCAGCCACGCAGCCGCCAGGCCCTGGAGCGCGACACCGCTGTCCCCGGCAGCCGCGAGGGCGTGGCTGTACAGGGCCACGTCGTCCCGCCAGACCTCGAGCTGGACGCGCGTCGACACGGCCAGCGCCACGACTACGGCGACGGCCATCGCAGCGGTGGCGCGCGGTTTCTCGTCCAGGAGGGCGCCGAGCCCCCATACGGACGCCACGAAGATCCCGATCGCGGGAACGTATGCCCAGCGGTCGGCGAGGGCGGGCCAGGCCCCGGCCTGGAGCAGTCCGCTCACCGGCACGAGACCGATCAGGAACCACAGCCATCCGACGAGCACCGCAGGGACCCGCCGCCGAAGCGCGAGCCCGGCGCCCGTGACGATCAGCACGAGCGCCGCGGCGAGGGCGACGGTCCCGGGAGCGACCCACTGCGGGTACGGGTAGAAGATCGCGAGGTCGTGAGGCATGGCGAGCTTGCCGAGGTAGCGGGGAATGGAGGCCACAGCGTTGGCCACCCGCAGGCCGATCGGGACCTCCGCGAAGGTGACGGTGCCGGCCGACGGACCGAGGGAGTGGAGGGATGCGGCGACCGCGGCTCCGGCGAGGACGAGCAGGGGGAGCTTCTCCGCGATCAGGCGACCGATCCGAGCGCTGGCGAACGGCCCGGGGGCGGACTCCGGGCGAAGGCGTCGCAGGGGCCACAGGTCGAGCAGCAGGAGGACCGCCGGGAGCACGACAAGGACCGGCTTGGCGAGCAGGCCGAACGTGAAGAGGGCGACGACGCCGAGGTATCGGAGGATGCCCGGGCGCCTCGCGTAGCCGACCCATGCGCCGCAGGCGGCGAGCCAGAAGAACGCGCTCAGGAGGTTCTTGCGCTCCGCGATCCAGGCCACCGACTCGACGTTGATCGGGTGCACCGCGAACAGCGCGGCCACCGCGAGGCTGCGCCAACGGGAGCCGGTAGCGGCTGACAGAACCAGCAGCAGCAGTGCGGCATTTACGGCGTGGATCCCGACCGCCACCATGTGATGGGCCCCGGGATCGGCGCCGAAGAGGCTGAAGTCGAGCATGTGGGACAGCCAGGTCACGGGATGCCAGTAGGTTCCTTCGCCGGAGGAAGGGGCGAAGGCCCAACGCAGGCCGTCAACGGTGAGACCCGGTCGGACGTGGGGGTTCTCGGTCACGTAGATGCGGTCGTCGTAGGACACGAACCCGAAGCGGGCCGTCGGCAGGTAGAGCACGACCGCCAAGGCCGCGACCGCCAAGGCGAGAACGAGCGCGGTCGGCCGCGCCGGCGCCAGGGCGGGGCCGACGTCGCTCAGCGCCGCGTCTCCGTACCTCGCCTCGTCGTGCGAAGTGGTCGGCGACGGATGGGGCCGTGGACGACGAGCACGGTGCCGTGACGCATCGCCCGGTCGCCGGGCGGAATGCGTACGGGATGGATGGGAAGGCACCTCACGACGCTATTGTACGAGGCGCTGCCGTCGAGCGGTCATCTGGTATCCTGAGCCCGACATCCGCGCCTCGGAGGACCTAACGAACAGCATCAGCTTCCGGCCTTCGCCGCGGGGGACGCGCGGTCGCTCGCTATCCGGGTCTCACCGACCGTTGCGGTGGGCGTGCCTGCCGCCTTTTCGAGGTTGATCACTGGCGCCTGCAATGACCGAAAGCTCATCGACTCAGGGCGATCGCGGGACGACCTTCGCCGGGTTCACGCTCTCCGGCTGGAGCGCCGACACTGCGGTGCGGGGGCCGCTGCCGGTGCGGCGCAACCGCCGACTCGCGGCGGCGTACCTGGCGCTCGGGGTTCCGGCCCTGCTCGTGCTCGCATGGCGGATGGCCGTTGGTTGGCCGGCGTTCGTCGACTGGGGCGCGCTCTCGGCGCTCGCGGTCCTTGCGCTGCTCGCCCAGCACCTGCCGGTGCGTGTCTCCTATGCCAACGTCTCGCTCGGCGTCGGCTTCCTGCTCGCCGGATGCCTGCTCTCGGGGCCGGTGGCGGGTGCGGCCGCGGTCACAGCGGTCGCGCTGGCGTGGTCGGCAACCCTCGAGCTGAGGCTCCGGTTCGGTGCGCAGCGCCGGCGTCCGGGCCTGCTGCGGAGTGCGCGTCTGATCTACTTCGCCGGGGTCGGCGGCCTGGTGTACTGGGCGGCGAGCGCCGCGGCGTTCGCCCTCTTCGATCTCCAGGCGCCGGTCGACGGAGTCGGCCTCGACACGCTCGGAGCCAGCGTCCTACTCACGGTCGGGATCTACCTGCTGCTCAACCTGGCCAGCCTGGCGGTGTCGCTGATCGCGGGTGGCGACGTGATGACGGTGCTGCGCACCGTGATTCCGGTGCCCGCGTTGGCCGAGTTTCTCGCCCTCCCGGCAGCCCTCCTGCTCGCGGTCACGGAGATCCGCCTCGGCGAGGCGGCGTTCGCCCTACTCGCCTGGCTCTACCTGCTCGCCGCGTTCCTCGGTTGGAGGTCGTGGCAGGACCGCGAGAACCTCCAGGACCGGCTGAAGGACCTTGAGCTGCTGCGCCGTTCGGGCGAGGCGCTGACCGCCACGCTCGACATCGGCGAGCTGGTGCGGCGCTTCCACACCGTGATCCGCGATGTGGTGCGCTTCGACTCGCTGATGCTGCTCATCGACGACCCGGCGGAGGGGCTGTCGCAGGTCTTCGCCTTCGACGCCCGCGGCCGCCGCGCCGAGATTGCACCCGAGTCGGTGGCGCAGGCCGAGGGACAACCGGAGGGCCTGTTCTGGGACCCGGACGACCGCGCGGTCTTGACGGTCGACCTCGATGTCGGCGACTCGGCACGGGCCCGCCTGAAGATCGACTTTCCGTACGCCACCGGGCCCTCCGGGGGAGAGCTCGCGCTGCTCGAGACAGTCTGCCAGCAGGCGGCGGCGGCACTTGCCAACGCCCGACTGTACCGGCTCGCCAACACCGACCCCCTCACCGGGGTGGCGATCCGGCGCTACTTCGAGCGCGCACTGCGGACGCTTGCCGGGCGAGGCGAGTCCTTTGCGGTGGTGATGCTGGACATCGACTGGTTCAAGCAGATCAACGATGCGCTCGGACACCGTGCCGGAGACACCGTGCTCGCGGACCTTGCGGCCCTGCTGGTCGGCTCGCTGCGCTCGATGGACGTGGCGGTGCGCTACGGTGGCGAGGAGTTTCTCGCCCTGCTGCCGGGAGCGAGCTCGCTGGAGGCCGCGGCCGCCGCGGAGCGGGTTCGGCGCATGCTCGACCAGCGTCGGCTCGCGGTCGGCGATCGCAGCGTGCGCTACACGGCCTCGTTCGGGGTTGCGGCATCGACGGACCTCGAGCCCGGGTCAGACCCGATGGAGGTCGTGTGGCGGGCCGACGCCGCACTGCTCGAGGCCAAGCGGGCGGGCAAGAACCAGGTGGTGACCTATGCCTCACTCGCCAGTAGTCGCGAGGTACGTCGCCTTGACCGCCCTGAGCAGGCGCGCTAGCCTCACTCGACACGAGCAGAAAGTGGAGGACACATGGCAGGAAAAGCCGACATGGTGGATCGTATTGCGGACCTGACAGGTATGCCCAAGACGCGCGTGGCGATGTGCTACGACACGCTGTTCGAGCTCATGGGCGAGGCGCTGGCCAAGGGCGACAAGGTGGCCGTGCCGAACTTCGGTACGTTTCAGATCAGCGAGCGTCCGAGCCGCCAGGGCCGTAACCCGGCGACCGGAAAGGCAATCACGATCGCCGCTTCGAAGACCGTCCGGTTCAAGGTCTCCAAGACGCTCAAGGACCAGCTGTAGGCGTCACAACCTCCTGCAGTCGGATCACCGGGCCGCCGCGGACTGCCGGCCACTGGCCGGTAGCCGTGATGTGGCCGTCAGCGGGTGGTGAGGCGGTGCCCGAGCAGCTCGGACAACTGCTCGTCCATGCTCGGGACCGGCTCGGCCGGTGCCTTGGACCACGGCCAGCGGATGGGCGCGAGGCGGTGCTCGTAGAGCTCGATTCCGGCGTCCTGGAAGCTGGCGACCAGGTGGGCCTTGAACCCTCGCTGGAGCTTCACCCGGGCTGCAACCCCCCCGGTCGCGCCGCCGACCAGGCCAGATCGGCCGAGGCCGGCGCGCTGCTGGGCGAGGTCGTACTGGAGCCGCCCCATCGGGGAGTTCCACTCGGCGAGACGTTGCTCGGTGCGCGGGTCCTGGGGCGACAGGTTCATCGAGCCGAGGTTGAGGCGGAAGGTCTGCTGTCCGGCGCCGGCGACAAGCGGCGCAACGGCCATCAGGAGTGCGACGAGGTGGGCTCGAGCGATCATGCCACCCTCCATCGTAGGAGAACAGCGGACGGCCCGCTCGCCATCCCACGGGCCCCGCTCAAGGCGCTGCCGTGGCTCGCGGCCCTGGTCGTCGTGGCTGTTGCGCTCCCGTCGGCGGCGCAGACGGCCGCGGTGGGCTACGACCTCAAGGTGGTTCTCGACCCGGTGAGCCACCGCATTGCGGGCAGTGGGACGGTGCACTGGACCAACGGTTCGTCGAATCCCACCGACGAGCTTCGGATGCACCTCTATCTGAACGCCTTCCGAGGCCCCGATACGACCTTCATGCGCGAGTGGACCGCCAACGGGGGCACCGGTCGCCTCGATCCGTGGGGAGGGATCGAGCTCGAGGCCCTGACCACGTCGGACGGTACCGACCTGATGCCTGGTCTCGAGATGATCCAGCCCGACGACGGCAACCCCGACGACGCCACGGTCGCGCGGGTACCGCTGCCGAGGCCGCTGGGTCCGGGGCAGGCGGTCGACCTCGAGATGCAGTTCTCCGCTCAGCTCCCGGAGCTGCTTGCGAGGACTGGTTTCGCCGGCGACTTCCACATGGTGGCGCAGTGGTTCCCCAAGATCGGGGTCCTCCTCGACAGCGGGTGGAGCTGCCACCAGTTCCATGCCTCGAGCGAGTTCTTTGCGGACTTCGCATCGTGGCGGGTCGAGGTCGACGTGCCCGAGGGCTGGGTGGTCGCTGGCACCGGGGTCGAGCTCGGGGAGCTCGCCGGATCAAAGCCGGGCCGCCGCCGTGTCGTGCTGCGCGCCGATCGCGTCCACGACTTCGCGTGGTGCGCGGCGCCGTCCGAGCTCATGGAGGTGGTCGAGACCGGCTTCGAGCCGCAGCGCGATGTCCCTCCGGAGTGGCTCGCCGAGGCCCGGCGTCGCCTCGGCCTCAGTGCGGCGGAGCTCGAGCTGCCGCCGATCCACCTGCGTCTGATCCTGCCGCGCAGCCAGGGCCCGCTCACCGAGCGAATGCTGCGAGCGGTTCGCCTGTCGGTCGCGTGGTTGGGCCTGTGGTACGGACCCTATCCGTACCCGCAGCTGACGATCGTGAGCCCTCCGCTCGGCGCCGAGGGGGCGGCGGGCATGGAGTACCCGACCCTGATCACGACCGGCGCCAGCCTGCTCGAGGACGTGCCGCCGTTCAGTCTCGAGCCGTGGATCGAGGAGGTGACCGTCCACGAGTTCGCCCACCAGTACTTCTACGGTCTCGTGGCGTCGAACGAGAGCGAGCAGGCGTGGCTCGACGAGGGTCTCGCCGAGTACGTCGAGGACGCCTGCCTGACCGCGATCGTCGACGATGGGCTCGGGACGAGGCGGCTGCTCGGCTGGCCGTGGGCCCGCGAGCGCCTCGCGCTGGCGGGACGCCGGCTGCCGCTCACCATCGACCGGCGACCGTGGGAGTTCCGCCACTCGGGCGACTACGCCGACGCGAGCTACAGCAAGACCGCCCTTGCCCTGGCGACGGTCGAGGGGCTGGTGGGGCGCGACCGTTTCGCGCGTGCCCTGCGCGCCTACGTCACCACGTGGTCCTTCCGCCACCCCACCGGCGCCGACCTCGAGGCCGCCCTGTCCGGGGCCACCGACGCCGATCTCGGGTGGTTCTTCGAACAGGTGGTGGGCGCCGATGCGGTCCCGGACTGGGCGGTCCTGGACGTGCGCAGCCGACGGGACGAGGCAGGGGCCGTCGCAACCGTCGAGGGGACGACGGCCGCCGATCTGGACCAGGCTGCGACGGCCTCGCCACGCCGCTACCGCCTCGAGGTCGAGCTTGGCCGCATTGGCGATCTGATCGCCCCGGTCGAGGTCGAGCTCGAGTTCGCCGACGGCCGAATCGAGCGACGGACCTGGGATGGTCGTGCTCGCTGGGTGCGATGGGCTCTCGATGCCGAGTCCGACCTCGAGGCCGTGACCATCGATCCGGACGGTGTGTGGATGCTCGAAACCCGGCGCGGCGACAACCGTTGGCGCCGTCACCCCTCCTCGGGCGCCCGCGTCCGGCTCGGCACGGCGGCGGCGTGGCTCGGGGCGCTCGCAGCCATGCTGGTGGGTGGTTGAGGTGACCACCGACCGACCCTCCGCCGCGGCCGGCGCCCGCGAGCTCCGGCGCTTCGCCCGGATCGGCGTGGCGGTCTGGCTGGCCGACATCGCGGCCCTCGTCCCGGCCTGGCTCATTCTCGTCGGCGCTCTGTCCCCGGCGCTCGGGCGCCTTCCGAACGACCTCGGCATGCTCCAGCCCGGTGAGCTCGCGGTGATCGTCCGCGGTGCGTTCACGGGTGTCGCGCGGCCTCTCGAGGTCGCCCTCGCTGCCGGCGGAATCCTGCTATGGACGTGGAGGGTGCTGTGGCGTGCTGGAATGACCTCGTGGCGGGTGTGGGCGGGCGAGCGGCCGGTGCGGACGGGCGAGCTGCTCGGACTTGGCCTCACCGGTTGGTGGCCGGTGGCACGGGTTCACGTGACCGGCCTCGTGGTGTCGGCCAGCGGCATCTCCCTGCTCGTGGCGGCTGCGCTCGTCATGATCATGAGGGCGTGGACGGCGATGGCGGAGGTCCCCCTGGTGGCGGTCGTCCTCACCGGCTGCCTGGGCGTGGTGCTGGTGCGTGCGGTGTGCCGTGCGGCGACCCTTGCCGGAATCTGGCGGCTCGCGCGGCCCGATCGCCGCTCCGCCGTCCTCGCCTGGCTGGAGGGGCTGTGGGTCGTCTTGCGTCACCCCCTGGCGAGCGCGGCCGCGGTGTTGCTGTGGTCGGCGGTCGGCCTCGGCGCGGTGATGCTTGCTGCGATCGTGCTTCTCGCCGTCCCGTCGCTGGCCGCCTCGTCGTGGGGCCTGGTCGTGGTGGCGGCGGGCGCGCTGCTCGAGGCTGCTGCTGCAGTCGCGTTGGTGGGCGCCTTCGCCCCGGTCAGCGGCCTCTTCGGACCAAGGTCCTCGGCAGGGTCGGCCCACACCACCCAGCGCAGCGGGCCGCCTGCCACCGGGCTCGAGAACGGGTAGCACGTCAGCAGGGTGAGCCGCTCGCTCGCCGCCGGACCGAGCACCCAGCCCTCGCTCTCGTGGACGATCCGGACGGCGACGACCCGATAGACGTGGACCGCGCCGAGGGGATCCTCGAGTGAGAGCGGGTCGCCCGGCGCGAGCCTCTGCAGGAACGCGAAGGTGGTATCGCGGTGGCCGGCGAGGACGCAGTTGCCCGGCATGCACGGTGCGGCGGTTCCGTCGACGTGACCGGGCGCGAACGCGAGCGCTGCGCCGGATGCGCCCGCGAGCACGATCATGTCGACGCCCTGTCGGGGGGCGCGCAGGCGGGCGACCGGCCAGGTGTCGGCCCACGGCCACGGCCGCGCCCGCTCGGCCCCGGAGCGGGCGCGGACCCACGCCGTGCGCAGCAGCGCCTGCGCTGCGACGGCCTTGGTGGGGATCAAGACGCCCCGGCCGAGCTCCGCGGCCGCCGCGGCGAGGAGGGCCACCGGAATCAGGGCGAACATCCGCCGGGGGGTCATGCGGCCCCCATCCGGCCGGTGACGAGGGCCACCAGGCACGCGAGCGCGGCCAGAGCGAGGGCAACCATCGCGTGGAGCCGCCACGAGGTGGCCGTCCGCGGCATGGCGCCCCACTGGGGCTCCCACTTCCAACCGGCGGGCAGGTTGGTCGGGACGGCGGCGCTGCTCAGCCCTTCGCCCGAGGGGCGAGTCGGGGTCACGTCGACCGCGACCAGGCTGGTGACGCGAGACACGAGGTGGTGGGCGAGCGCGACCTCGAGTACGGCCGCACGGACCTCGGCGTCGTCGCGGCCGCGGGCCCGCGACGCCTCGAGGTCGGCGATCTTGCGCCGCGCCCACAGGCGGTGGATGCCGGCGCGGTCGTCCGCCGCCGCCAGCGGCACGCGGGTCTCCCACCGGGCCGCCGCGCGCACGCCGCTGAGCAGGAGCTCGCCCGCGGTGGTGCCGAGCCTCGCCGCCACCACCAGCGGCTCACCGTCGTAGAGGTCGGGCAGGCGCTGCGGCCACGCTTCGGCGCCAGAGTCCGGCCAGGCGAGCTCGAGGTCGGCCAGGACCGGGTTCTCGAGCTTGCCGAACAGGGCCTCCATGGTCGTTGCCACCTCCGCCGTGGAGCCGATGAAGGTAAAGGTGCCGCGGCCGAGCGTGGCGGCGCGTTCCATGAAGTGCTGGTTGGGCGCCGAGCCGATCCCGACCGTGAACAGGCGGGTGCGGCCGAGGTTGGCGTGGATCAGGGCGAACAGCTCGTCCTCGTTGCCGACGCAGCCGTCGGTGATGAACACGACCTGCCGGACCGGCGCCGAGACCTCACCCTCGGCGAGGGCGGCGAGCAGCGCCGGGCGCATCTCGGTGCCGCCCCCGGCCCCGAGGGCGTCGACCCATGCCCGGGCGTCGTCGAGCGCGGCGGGCATCGCCGGCCGGCTCTCCGGGAACAGGCGCTCCATGCGCGAGTCGAAACGGATGACGTTGAAGAGGTCCTCCGGGTGGAGACGGTCGAGGGCGTCCTTGAGAGCCGCGCGGGCCTGCACGATCGAGGTGCCCTGCATCGAGCCCGAGGTGTCGATCACGAGCACGGTCTCGCGGGGCAGCCGCGCCTCGGCGACGTGCTCCGAGGCGGGGGGGACGACCATCGCGAGGACGTACATGTCGCCCTGCCAGGCCTCGGTGAACACCGCCGCCCGCGGTGCACTGCCGGGCTCTGGCGTCCAGCGCAGGACGAAGTCGCGGTCCGCGGGGACCTCGCCCCCGTCGAGGGTGACGATCCGCTCCTCGCCGGCGCCGCGTGCGATCTCGACCGCGTGGTAGGGACAGACCAGGGACGCCAGCGGCAGGCCGGCGTCGAGCGAGACCCGCAGTCGTACCGGGTTGGCGGGCCCGGCCGACGGGCGCTGCACCGGCGGGGTGATGCGGTCCGCGTCGGGGACGCGGTCGGTGGCGCGCGACCAGCCGTAACCCGGAGGGGCCTCGGAGCTCTCCGCGCCGGGGATGTAGCGCGGACCGACCACCATCGGGAAGCGCAGCTCGAAGGTGCGGCCGTCCCAGCGCAGGGTCTGCTGGTAGGCAATCTCCACCGCGACCGTCTCGCCGGGGCCGACGTTGACGACCGAGGTGGTGAAGATGTTGGGCCGCTCCTGCTCGACCAGCGAGGCCTTGCGTCCCTCGCTCTTCGCTTTCTCGTAGGTCCTGCGCGCCTCGGCCTTCTCCTGGATCTGTCCCTCGATGATCCGCTCCCCGATCACGAGCCGCATGTCGTGGACCGCAGCCTCGGTCGGCAGCGGGAACACGTACACGCCCTCGACCCACTCGTCGGTCGGGTTGGTGAAGCGCTGGCGGACACGAGCCTCGGCGAGGGTGCCGCGGACCGAGATCTCGACCTCGGTGGCGAGCGTTGGGGCACGCACATAGCGGCCGGGTTGGTCGCTGCGGTAGAGCAGGCTGGCGAAGGCGACCTCGTCGAGGCCGACGGTCTCGCCGAGCTGTTCCAGGCAGGTTGGTGGGTCCGCGAGTGCCGGCGCCGCCAGGGCGAGGGCCACGATCAGGACGAGAGCGTTTCGCGACATGGGCCACCTCCCGTGTCGCCCACGATCGGCCGGGGGGATGACCCTGGGTGGTCAGGCCCGGGGCGGTTCCGGGGCGGACTGTGGCGCTCCCGGGGCAGGGCTCATTCACCACGAAGACACAAAGGCACAAAGAGGGCTCGAGTGGGCTGCAGAGCGGCTGCACCTCGTGGACTGGCCGGCCTGGTTCAGCGATGGACACCGGGCACGATGCACTCGCGTTGGCCGTGTGGGGTCCCGCCGCGCGCGCAACCCGCGGCCCTGACGGGAGGAGCGGGCGGACCGGAGAGCGGCTCTCTCGCCCACCCGCTCCTCCTGTCAGGCGCGTCTGCTGGAGGCAGCCGCCAGGACCTGCGCAACCGCTTCGGAGCCCTTGCGATGGCTTTGTGTCTTTGAGTCTTTGTGGTTGGTCTCTTGGGTTCTTCCGGGTCGCTGTGGTTCTCGCTGAGAGCTACTTCAGGTCCTTGAGGCGCTTCGGCCCGGCGGCGACGACCTCGGCCGGGCAGCCGTCCGCGAACTGCTTGAAGTTCTCGATGTAGCGCGCGGCGAGGGCGTCATAGCGCTTCCAGTACTCGTCCTTGCTGCCCCACGACGTCGACGGGTCGAGCACGTCTTCCGGGACCTCCGGACAGGCGAGCGGGACCTCGAAGCCGAACAGGCGGTCGCGGCGGAATGGGACCTGCGCGAGCGTGCCCTCGAGCGCGGCATCGAGCAGGTTGCGGGTGTGGCGGATCGAGATCCGCTTGCCGACACCCCACCCGCCGCCGACCCAGCCGGTGTTGACCAGCCAGCAGGTGGCGCCGTGGCGCAACATCTTCTGCTTGAGCATGTTGGCGTACTCGAAGGGGTGGTGGACCATGAACGGCGCCCCGAAGCAGGCCGAGAACGCGATCTCGGGCTCGATCCCGAGCCCGATCTCGGTGCCGGCAATTTTCGAGGTGTAGCCGGAGATGAAGTGGTACACGGCCTGGTCCGGGGACAGACGCGCGATCGGCGGCATCACCCCCTGCGCGTCGCAGGTGAGCAGGATGACGTTCTTCGGGTGCGAGCGGACGACGCCCTCGGGGACGACGTTGGGGATGAAGTCGAGCGGGTAGGCGGCGCGCGTGTTCTCGGTGAAGCGTTCGTCATCGAGGTCGAGTCGGCGCGAGCTGAGGTCCTGGACAACGTTCTCCAGGATCGTCCCGAAGCGGCGCGTGGTCGCCCAGATCTGGGGCTCGTGCTCGGCGGACAGCCGGATCACCTTGGCGTAGCAGCCGCCCTCGAAGTTGAACACCCCGGTCGATGACCAGCCGTGCTCGTCGTCGCCGATCAGCTGGCGCTTGGGATCGGCCGAGAGGGTCGTCTTGCCGGTGCCGGAAAGGCCGAAGAAAAGGGCCGCGTCGCCGTCGGGGCCGACGTTGGCCGAGCAGTGCATCGGCAGCACCTCGCGGAAGGGGAGCAGGAAGTTGAGCACCGTGAACATGCTCTTCTTGATCTCGCCGCCGTAGCTGGTGTTGCAGATCAGCGCCAGGCGCTGCGCGAAGTTGAGGATGACCGCGGTGTCGGTACGGGTCGCGTCGATCCTCGGGTCGCAGCGGAACGACGGCACCGCGATCACCGTGAACTCCGGCACGTGGGTCTGGTAGGCGTCGCGGGTGCGCGGGGTGATGAACATGGTGCGCGCGAACAGCGAGTGCCAGGCGTGCTCGGTGATGATCCGGATCGGCATTTGGTACTCGGGGTCGGCGCCGATGTAGCAGTCCTGGACGAAGAGCTCCTCGTCCTGGAGGAATGCCTGGACGCGGGCAAGGAGGGCGGAGAACTTCTCGGTGTCGTAGGGGCGGTTGTACTCGCCCCACCAGATCCGGTCCTCGGTCGATGCCTCGCGCACGATGTACTTGTCCTGGGCGGCGCGGGCGGACCACTTGCCGGTGTTGACCACGAACGGACCGCCGTACGCGACTTGGCCCTCCCTGCGGAACACCGCCTCCTCGTAGAGCGCCGGCGTCGGCAGGTTCCAGTACACCCGGTCGAGGTGGACGAGACCGTGGTTGGCGAGGCCGAACTCGGCCTTGAGGTCGCCTGATTGAGCGGTCGCGGGGGTGTCGAACTCGAGGTACTTGCTCATGACCAGTCCCTCACCAGCTTGCGCTCTCCGATCCAGAGCTCGTTGGGGGCGTTGGGATCGAGCGCCCACTTCATCCTCTCGACGCCCTCGGTGATCTCCTTGATCGAGCCGCAGAAGGAGATCCGCAGGTAGCCGTCGAGACCGA
>CAZQYU010000053.1:0-14838 GCA_964597585.1 uncultured Thermoanaerobaculia bacterium | reverse complement strand
AGCTGCGGCGCAGGAAGCGCGAGGGCCCCCGTGCCGAGGACGACGACGAGACCGGGGCCGGCGGGTTGGCCGGGCTCGCAGACAAGGCCGCCGACCCGGAGGCCCGTGCCGCCCAGCGCCAGGCAGTGGCCCGGCTGTTGGCCTCGGAGAGCGCCCTGCCCGCCCGCCAGCGCGAGATCTTCCGGCTCCGGTTCTTCGCCGAGCTCGAGCTGGAAGAGATCGCGGCCGCCCTCGCCGTCCACGTCGGGACGGTCAAGACACAGCTGCATCGCGCCGTACACCGGATGCGGCGGGAGCTCGGAGACGTACGATGACGACCCATCTCGACGACAACGACCTGTCACGCGCGATGGCGCAGCTGCCGCTGGAGGCCGCCGCCGCCGACCACCTGGCCCAGTGCCTGATCTGCCGGCGCCGGGTCGAGGCCTTCGGCGAGCAGCTCGACGGGCTGCGCCGTGCGCGGCTCGGCGACGAGCCCGACTGGGAGGCCCAGCGCCTCGCCGTGCTCGAGCGTCTGCCGCCGGGCGCGACGGTGGTCGCGTTGGCGCCGCGGAGGCGGGTGCGGCTGCTCGCAGCGGCGGCTCTCATCCTGGCGGCGCTCGGGCTGGGGGCGCTCCAGCTCAGCCGGCGACAACCGCAGCCTACCGCCCCGGTCCCGGTCGAGCGCATCCTGGCCGAGGTGAATGCGACCCTGGACGGGCCGGTGTACCCGGGGTTCGAGGCCCTCGAGCCGATCGTGCCCGATGCCGACGAGCTCCAGGCCGTGATCAACAACCCGACGTCGTGAGCGGGCTGGAGGGGGACGACGACGATGACACGACGAGTGACGATGACACTGCTGGCCCTGCTGCTCGGAGCCGGCCTCGCGGCCGCCGAGCTCAACATCCCACCCGGACGATGGTGGGAGAACCCACGCGTGGTCGAGAGGATCCACCTCAGCGAGAGCCAGCAGGCTGCAATCCGCGACCTGGTGGTGGAGCACGCCCGGCGGATGATCGACCTCAACGCCGACGTCAAGCGCGCCGAGTTCGACCTCGCGGAGCTCGTCGACCGCGACGTGGTCGATCCGGACCAGGTCCGGCAGGCCTTCGCGGCGCTGCAGAAGGCGCGCCAGAGGCTCGAGAACGAGCGCTTCGAGCTCCTGCTCGCGGTTCGGCAGAGCCTGACCCGCGAGCAGTGGCGCGAGCTCGGCCGGATGCGGCAGGAGTTCAATCAACGACAAGGCGATGTTCCTCGGCCGGGGGTGCCGCGCGCCGGCGGGCCGCCGTTGCGCCGACCCGGGCGATAACCTGGATGCCGCACCAGCCTGACGGCTGCAATCCGGGACGGGCCGGAACCGGCCCGTCCCGTGGATTCTCCCGGGCTCACGCCCTCCCGAGGGTTTGACAGATAACCTTCAATCTGCTAAAAGGATCGCCCTCGTATGGGGAGAGGTGTGGCATGAGCGACTACGCGATCGTGGAGCATGGCGGCAAGCAGTACCGGGTCAGCCCCGGCGACGAGCTGTGCGTGGAGCGGACCGAGCCCGACCTCGAGAGTGGGGACCACCTTCTCTTCGAGCGGGTGATGCTGGTCAACCTCGGCGAAGAGCTGCGTGTCGGCAAGCCTCTGGTGGAGGGAGTCCTGGTCCGCAGCGAGGTGATCGCCCCGGTGCGTGGCAACAAGGTGATCGTGTTCAAGAAGAAGAGGCGCAAGGGCTACAAGCGGACCGCCGGCCACCGTCAGGACTACTACCGCGTCCGCATCGAGGCCATCGAGGCGTAGGGGGGGACATGGCTCACAAGAAGGGTCAGGGTTCGAGCCGCAACGGGCGTGATTCCAACGCTCAGCGCCTCGGAACCAAGGTCGGGGACGGGCAACTGGTGAGCTCCGGGACGATCCTCGTGCGCCAGCGTGGCACACGGTTCAAGCCCGGTGTGAACGTCCAGCGTGGCGGCGATGACACCCTGTTCGCGGTTGCCGAGGGGCGTGTGAAGTTCCAGGACCGGGGACGTCTGGGCAGGTTCATCAGCATCCTGCCGTCGTGATTCCGGGCCGCGATGTTCATCGACTCCGCGCGGATCACCCTTCGGGCCGGCAGCGGAGGCAACGGCTGCGTGTCCTTCCGACGTGAGAAGTACATCCCGCGCGGCGGTCCCGACGGGGGCGACGGCGGCCGGGGCGGCTCGATCATCCTGCGCGCCGAAGCCAGCTTCAACACCCTGCTCCACCTCCACCACCAGCGCCTGATCCGGGCGCCGCGAGGCCGTCACGGCGAGGGATCCAACCGCACCGGCGCCAGCGGCGGCGACGTCGTGCTCGCGGTGCCGCGGGGCACGGTGGTCCGGGACATCGCCAGCGGCGAAGTCGTCGCCGACCTGGTCGAGGTCGGCCAGTCGGTAGTGGTCGCCCACGGCGGCCGGGGCGGGCGGGGCAACGCGCGCTTCGCCACCTCGACCAACCAGGCGCCGCGCCGTGCCGATCCGGGCGAGGCCGGCGACGAGCGCGAGGTTTCACTCGAGCTCAAGCTGCTCGCAGATGTCGGCCTCGTGGGCCTGCCCAACGCCGGCAAGTCGACCCTGCTGTCCCGAGTCTCGGCGGCACGGCCGAAGATCGCGGACTACCCGTTCACGACCCTCGAGCCCCACCTCGGCGTGGTCTCGGCGCCCGGCGACGACACCGTCACCCTGGTGGTCGCCGACATTCCCGGCCTGATCGAGGGCGCCCACCTCGGCGCCGGGCTCGGCATCCGCTTCCTGCGCCACGTCGAGCGCTGCCGGGTGCTCGCCCACCTGGTCGACCTCGCCGACTCGAGCTCGGTTGCGGCCAGGGTCGTGACCATTCGCGACGAGGTCGCGGCGTACTCGGCCGAGCTCGCCGCACGACCATGGCTGCTGGTCGGGACCAAGCTCGACGCCGTCGCGGACCGCTCCGTCGCCCTCGCCGAGCTCGCCGATGCCGGCCGCGCTGAGGGGGTCAAGGCGCTCGCCATCTCTGCGGCCACCGGCGAGGGCCTCGATACTTTGATCACCGCCCTGCTCAACGCCGCCACGCCGGACCGGGACCGTTCCAAGTGAGAGCGCGAATCGCGATCTACGGCGGAAGCTTCGACCCGTTCCACCTCGGCCATCTGGTGCCGACGGTGCGCGCGGAGGAGACCTTCCAATTCGACGCGGTGTACTTCGTGCCCTCCGGGCGTCCGCCGCACAAGGACGGCCAGCCGTTGACCCCCGTGACCCATCGGCTGGCCATGGTCGCGCTCGCCACCCTCCCGTACGAGCGTTTCTTCGCATCGGACGACGAGGTCTTCGCCCAAGGGCCGACTTTCACGGTCGACACCGTCCGCCGCTTCCGCGACCGCTTCCCATCCGCGATCCTGTACTTCCTGCTCGGTTCCGACTCGTTCTCGCAGATCGGAAGCTGGGACCGTTGGCAGGAGCTGGTCGATCTCGCCCACCTCGTCGTCCTTCACCGAGCCCACATGTGGGGTCCGGAGCTCGAGCGGAGGGTCCCTGCGGTGCTTCGCCCCAGGCTGCGCACCGTGGTCCCCTTCGAGCGCGTCGCCGATCCCGAGGAGGCCACCATCTACCTGCTCAACCACGAGCCGTTCCCGATCTCTGCAACCTCGGTCCGGGAGCGCCAGCGCCGCGGACAGCCGATCCGCGAGCTGGTCCCGCACGAGGTCAACACCTACATCGAGAAGTACCGGCTGTACCGCCACGAGGGCGTCTTGGAGGATGATCATGCCTGACGCTGACATCGTCGCCGCCGTTGCGGCCGCGGTTGAAGCGGCGAGGGCCAAGAAGGGCTTCCAGATCGTTGCCCTCGACGTCTCCGAGATGACCTCGCTCGCCGACAGCTTCGTGCTCTGCTCGGGCGCCAATCCGCGCCAGGTCGGCGCGATCGTCGACAACGTGGCGGCGACGCTGCGTGGCGAGGGCCGCCGTCCACTGCACGTCGAGGGCGAGTCGACCTGCGAGTGGGTGCTGATGGACTACGGAGACTTCGTGATCCACGTGTTCTCCGAGGAGCGGCGCAGCTACTACTCCCTGGACCGGCTGTGGTCGAGTGCGCCCCGCCTCGCCGTCGGAAGCGCGGACCCCGGGGACGAGCCCACCGAAAAGTGAAGCTCCGGGTGATCTGGTTCGGGCGGCCGGCCGCGAGCCCCTACGAGGCCGAGGTCGCGACCTACCGGCGCCGCGTGTGCCGGCGTTGGCCGGCCGAAGATCTGCCGCTGAAGCCGGCCCGCGCCGGGCGGGACGCTGATCCGCACCGCGCGGTCGCGGCAGAAGCCGGCGCGGCGCGGCGGGTCGTTCCCACCGGGTGGAAGCTGGTGGCGCTCGAGGAGACCGGGCGCCAGCTCGACAGCGAAGCCTTCGCCGGCTGGCTCGAAAACGTCGAGGCGGCCGGGAGGGAAGGGCTCGCGCTGGTGCTCGGATCGGACCTCGGCCTCGACCCCGAGCTTGCCGCGTCCGCCGACCTCAGGCTGTCGCTGAGCGCGATGACGTTGCCGCACCTGCTCGCTCGACTGCTGCTCTGGGAGCAGATCTATCGGGCCAGCGACATCCTCATCGGCGGCGCCTACCATCGCCGGATCATGGTCTAGCTTGCGTTTCCCACCACCCCACGGCGGGCATCGACATGCCGACCATCTCGGCACCCGCGCAGCGCGACCTGGAAAGACATACACGCTAGAATGAGAGAGCGTTTCGACGCGAGCCTCTGGGCGCCCGCTCCGGTCACACCGGAGGGGCGTGGTCGAGGCGGCGCCGCCGGCCGTTGAGGTCGGGCGCCTCGGGGGGAGTGAAGCCATGAACAGTGAGGACTTCGATTCGTTCCGCACGCTGCTACTGGCGAAGCGCGACGATCTTCTGGCCCGCGTGCGAGCCGCACGCAGCAGTGAGCACGAGGGCAACGGCGAAGACGCTCCTGACCTCGGCGACCGCGCTCTGACGACCATGTCGCGTGACCTCAGCTACCAGCTCTCCACCGGTGAGCGGCAGATCCTGAAGTCCATCGACGAGGCGCTCAAGCGTATCGAGGACGGACGTTACGGCCAGTGCAACAACTGTGGTGGGAAGATCCAGGTGCCGCGGTTGCAGGCGGTCCCGTGGACGCGCCACTGCATCGACTGCCAGGAGCTCCAGGACCGCGGCGATCTGTGACGTGGCGCCGGTTCGTCTGGTCGCATGCCCGGACGACTACCTGCTCGAGGAGTCACTGAAAGAGGCTGCTGCAGGGGCCTGTGCCGCGCTCGGGGTCGAAGCAGAGACGCTGCCGGAGGACTCGGCGCCGGTCGACGTCGCCTACGAGGTCCGTTCCCCATCCCTGTTCGCACCGGCGCGGGTGCTGGTCGTCGCCCACGCGGGTCCGTGGGTGGCGGCGACGCCGCGGCGGCGAGGCGCCCGCAACGGCGCCGACGAGGGCCTCGATGCGAGCCTGCTCGAGCCGCTGGTCGAGGTCGTCGCGGACGGTGTCCCGGACGAGGTCGCACTGATCCTGGGCGCGTGCTGCGCCAGAGAGCCCAAGGGACCTCTGGCAGATGCGATCAAGGCCTCGAGCACCGGCACCCTGGACTGGCTGCCGCTCCCTGCGGATCCCAAGCCGTGGGAGGAGACCCTGCTTTCCGATCAGCAGACGGCGGCGCTTCGAGGCCTGCTCGCGCGCGTGGTGCCCGAAGCCAGATTCCAGCGCGAGGCGGGTGACCTGCTGCTCGAGCGGCTCGGGTTCGCCCCTCGGCGCCTGGTCGCGGAGGCGCGCAAGCTCGCCACGGCGTCGGGTGGTGCGCCGATTGGCTCGGAGCTCGTGCGACGCCTGGTGCTGCCCCGCGAGCGCTCCACGGAGGTCGTCCGCGACGCCGTGCTCGGGCGCAGCGCGCGACCGGTGCTGGAGGTGCTCGAGGCGGCCGCGCGGGGTGAGGCGGTGCGCGACTGGCGCGGTGAGGAAATCGCACCGGGGCGTGTCGCAGGCGTGGTCCTCGGCCAGGTGTCCAACCTCCTCGCACAGTTGCTCGCGGTGCATCGCCTCGCCGTTGCCTGTGGCCTTGAGGGGGAAATGGACCCCAGCCGGACCGGCGACCGCGGATGGTATCGGAGCGTGTTCCAGCGACGGCTGCTGCCGGCGCTCGAGGCCCGCCTCGCGGAAGGCGCCGGAGACCTGCTCTCCAGCCGAGGCGGCAAGGCCCCGTCGCCATGGGTGCTGCAGCAGCTGTTCCGCGGCTCCGGCCGTTACGACGAGGTTCGTCTCGTGACGGCGCTCGCCGAAGCGGCGCACACCGAGGTCGCCCTGCGCGGGCCCGGCGAGCTCGAGGTGCTGGCCGCCTGGATCGGCCGCCACCTTGGCCAGGTCAGCGCATGAGCCGTCTCGACGAGCTCGGGGCACGGCTCCAGCGCCTGCAGGCGGTCGTCGATGCCAGCGTCCTCGTCAACTCGACACTCGACCTGCGCCGGCTCGCCGAGCACGTCGTCGACATCGCGACGCGGTTGATCGACGCCGAGCGCGGCAGCCTGTTCCTGGTCGACACCGCGGCCGGGACACTCAGCTCACTGGTCGCGCAGGGGATCGGCCGGACGCCGCTCCGGCTTTCGATCGGTGACGGCATCGTCGGTGCGGTGGCAGCCAGCGGCGAGGCGGAGATTCTCAACGACCCCTATGCCGACGCCCGCTTCGACCCCGGGGTCGACCACGCCACCGGCTTTCGCACCCGGTCGCTGCTGACCGTACCGGTCAGCGACCGCGAGGGCACCTTGGTTGCGGTTCTGCAGCTGCTCAACCACCGCGGTGCCGGATTCACCGAGGACGACGTGGCCTTCCTCGGCGAGCTCGGGGTACCGTTCGCGATCGCCCTCACCACCGCTCGCCTGCACCGCGACATCGTGGCGCGGGAGCGGATGGGCGAGGAGCTGCGGCTCGCGGCCGAGATCCAGCGCACGCTTCGGCCACGGAACCTCGACGGGATCTCCGGGCTCGAGGTCGAGGCCCTGGTGCGGCCGTGCCTCGAGGTCGGAGGAGACTACTACGACGTGATTCCGGCCGGTTCCGGTCGTCGCTGGTGGCTGGTGATGGCGGACATCTCAGGCAAGGGCGTCTCGGCGGGCCTGATCGCCTCCAACGTTCAGGCCTACATGTGGAGTCGGCGCGCCGACCGGCGCTCGCTGTCTCGGGTGGTCGAGGAGGGCAACGACCTGCTCTATCAGCTGACCCGGGGGCGCAAGTACGCGACCCTGGTGGTGCTCGAGTGGCGCCCAGCGCAACGGTGCCTGACCTGGGTCAACGCCGGTCATCCGCCGGTGATGCTGGCCCGCGCGGGCGCGGTCGATCGGCTCGGGGCGACGGGTCGTCCGATCGGCCTGCTGCCCGATCAGCACTATGAGGCCGGCAGCCTCGTGCTCGAGCCCGGCGACCTGCTCGTCCTGTACACGGACGGCGTGCACGAGGCAGGGATGGGCTCCGCCTCCGGGGAGTACGGCCTTGAACGTCTCGCGGGGTGCGTGGCGACCGCGTCGTCCGCGCTCGATCTCGTCGGGCGCCTGTCCCTGGACCTTGCCGCGCACCTCGAGGAGCGCCCCCCTGACGACGACGTGACCGTGCTCTGTGCGCGGGTCCTCGCGGGTTGACGTCGCTTCACAGGGCGGATCGAGCCCGGGTCCTGGACGGTGGGTCGAAGTCCGGCTCCAGGGACGAAACCCTCGAGGCTGGCGGAGGTCATTGCGAGGCGCCGTTGAGATCAACTCAGAGCTGTACTACTCTCCCGCGGAGGCCGGCGGGGATCTCCACGATCACCTGCTAGGTTCCGTGACCGCGATCCATCAACGGGAGACGGATCCACATGGGCGTGTTCCAGGTTGCCGTGGTGATCCTCCTCGGCCTGGCCGTTTCCGACCTCGTGGTGGGCGTCAGCAACGACGCGGTCAACTTCCTGAACTCGTCGATCGGGTCGCGGGTGGCGCCCCGTAAGGTCATCCTGGCCATCGCCAGCCTCGGCATCCTGGCCGGTGTCACCTTCTCGAGCGGCATGATGGAGGTTGCCCGGAAAGGGATCTTCCATCCCCAGTACTTCACCATGCCCGAGCTGATGGTGGTCTTCCTGGCGGTGATGCTGACCGACATTATCCTGCTCGACCTCTACAACACCTTCGGTCTGCCGACCTCGACCACGGTGTCGATCGTCTTCGAGCTGCTCGGGGCGGCGGTCGCCGTGTCCGCGATCATGCTCCACCGGGCCGGATCCAGCGCCGCCAACCTGGTCAACTACATCAACACCGGGAAAGCGCTGACGATCATCTTCGGCATCCTGCTGTCCGTCGTCGTGGCCTTCTTCAGCGGGGCGCTGGTCCAGTTCGTCAGCCGCATCATCTTCACCTTCGACTTCGAGCATCGCCTGCGCAGGTGGGGCGGCCTGTGGGGCGGAGCCGCTCTGGCGTCGATCGTGTACTTCATCGTGATCAAGGGCGCCAAGGGCGCCTCGTTCCTGACCCCGGACACCGTGGCGTGGATCAACGGCCACTCGAGCGTGATCCTGCTCGGATCGTTCGCGGCGTGCGCGGCGGCGCTCCAGCTCCTGCTCTGGTTCACCCGCGTCCAGATTCTCAAGGTGATCGTCCTGGTCGGCACCTTCGCGCTCGCGATGGCGTTCGCCGCCAACGACCTGGTGAACTTCATCGGGGTCCCGCTCGCGGGCCTGAGCGCGGTGATCGTCGCGGGTGGCAGTGGCACGCCGCTGTCCCTGCCGATGGAGGCGCTCCAGCAGCCGGTCCGGTCGAGCACCATCTACCTGCTCATTGCCGGAGTGGTCATGGTCACGACACTGTGGGTGTCGCGCAAGGCCCGCACCGTGACCCGGACCGAGGTCCGGCTCGGTCGCCAGGATGAAGGTTACGAGCGGTTCGAGTCGACGGTTCTGTCGCGAGCAATCGTGCGCCTGGTCGCGGCGGTCTTCGACAGCTCCGTCAGGGCGGTCCCGGTGTCCCTCCGGAAGTGGATCGGAAGCCGCTTCGACCGCGCCGCCTTCCGGCCGTCGCCGGATCACGACGGCATGGTGCCCTCGTTCGACCTCCTGCGGGCGGGCGTCAACCTGGTGGTCGCGGCTGCCCTCATCTCGCTCGCCACCTCGTACAAGCTCCCGCTGTCGACCACCTACGTCACCTTCATGGTCGCGATGGGCGCATCCCTCTCCGACCAGGCGTGGGGGCGGGAGAGCGCAGCCTACCGTGTGAGTGGCGTACTGACGGTGATCGGCGGCTGGTTCTTCACCGCGATGATGGCGTTCACGGTCTCGGCGCTGTTCGCGACCGCGATCTACTTCGGTCGCTCGATCGCCGTCGTCGGGATCGCGGTGCTGGTGGTCGTGGTCATCCTCCACACCCACGGGGTTCACCGCAGCCGTGAGCATGAAGAGCGGGTCGCCGAGGTCTTCAACCTGCGCAAGATCACCGACGCGGACGCCGCGATCGCGACCACCTCCGAGCATGCCGGCGTCCTGCTCGGTGAGGTGCGGACGATCCTCGACGCGGCCTTCACTGGGGTGTTCGCGAACGACCGCCCGGCTCTGAAGGCCAACCGGTATCGCCAGCGCACCGTGCAGCGGTGGTCGAACGTCATCGCTGCCAACATCTTCAAGATCCTGCGCCTGCTCCACCGGGCGGACGTCGAGGAGTCCCAGCGCTACGCTCAGACCATCAGCTCGCTCCAGGAGATCACCGAGAGTCTGCGCGATATGGTGATGCGGGCCCATCTCCACGTCGCCAACAACCACGCCGGCCTGCTCGAAGCCCAGAAGGGCGAGCTCGACCAGGTACGCCGGCACGTGGCAGAGATCCTGGAGGCGGCCTCCGAGGCCTTGCTGCGCCGCTCCCGCCCCGGCGAGGCAGCGGTGGCCGAGCGCTACCGCGGCCTCCGCCTCCTGGTCCATGAGTTCGACCAGAACCAGATCATGCGCATCCAGGACAACTCGTCGAAGACGCGCCTGAGCATTCTCTTCTACAGCTTCCTGTGGGACTCGCTCAAGATCGCCGAGCAGACCATTCACCTGCTCGGTGTGTTTCGCGAGCCCCTGGCGCTGCGGCCCGCCGTCGAGCCGATGGGCGAAGGGGTGGAGCTCGTCTCGCAGTAAGGTACGGAGCGCGAAGCGCAAGACCTGAGACGCGAGACGCAATGTCCCGTGACCCGTCCTGACATAGGTTGACACTCGAAGGGGGGTGAGCCGGTGGCAGGGCAGCTGGTGAAGTACAGTGAGGCGTTCAAGTAGCAGGTGATCGAGGAGATCGAGAGGGGGCGGTTCAGCAGCGCGTACGAGGCGGCCGAGGCGTGCGGGGTGAGGGGTGAGGGGACGATAGGACGGGGCAATCGGTTCGGAGAAGCAGCTGCGTGAGAGCAACGAGCCCGCCTCGCAGGCGTCTTGCGTCTTCCCTCTCACGGCTCACGGACTGCGTCGCGGGCGAAGCCGCGACACGGTCATCGTCCGTTGTGGTGGTTGCGCCTGAGCAGGATCCGGGCATCGACCACGCTCGCGCCGTCGGGTCGGGCGATCACGGGGTTGAGGTCCATCTCGTGGATCTCGGGGTAGGCCTCGACCAGCTCGGAAACGGTCAGGATCAGCCGGACCAGGCTGTCGTGGTCGACCGGCGGCTGGCCGCGGACGCCGTTCAGGATCGGGGCCGAACGGATCTCCGAGACCATCTCCCGGGCGGCGTACTTCGACACCGGCAGCACCCGGAAGACGACGTCCTTGAGCACCTCGACCAGAATGCCGCCGATTCCGAACATCACCACAGGACCGAACTGTGCATCGACCTTGGTGCCGACGATCACCTCGACCCCCGGGGCGGCCATCGGTGAGACGACGCAGCCACGGACGTCCGCGCCGGGACGGTGGCGCCCGACGCTGGCGAGGATCTCGTCGAACGCCGCGCTGACCGCGGCGCGCCCCTCGAGGGCGAGCCGGACCCCGCCGACGTCGCTCTTGTGGAGCACGTCGGGCGAGCTCACCTTGAGCGCGACCGGGCCGCCGGCGGCCTCGGCGAGCTCCGCAGCCTCTGTAGCGCTGGTCGCCAGCCGGTCGGCCGAGACCGGCGCGCCGTGGAGGGCGAGCAGGCGCTTGGCCTCGTGCTCGAGCAGCGAGCGGCGGCCCTCGGCGAGGGCGCCGTCGATCAGGGCGCGGCCCTCCGACTTCGCCTTCGCGCCCCAGCGGAAGACGAAGTTGGTCTTCCGGTGGGTGGCGGCGAGGCGGTGCCCGTAGCGCGACAGCACCGCCATCAGTCGGCACGCCACGTCGACCGAGTCGACGACCGGAATGCCGTAGTAGCGCAGCAGGTCGAGCGCATGCGGACGGGCGAAGGTGTAGAGGCTGTGGACCACGATCGGCTTGCCGAGCTCGTGCACCAGCTTGCCCATGCGATGGGCAGCGTCCTCCTCGATGAAGCTCAGCCGCTCGGCGAAACGGATGCCATAGCCGCCGAAAAGGCCGACCAGGAGCAGTCCCGAGATGTCCGGGTCCTCGAGCAGGATGCGCGCACAGTCGGCGAAAACGCCGGGATCGGAGTCGGTCGAGCCGGCGACGTCGACCGGGTTGCGCAGCGAGGCGTTGGGCGACAGCACCGTCGCCAGACGGTCGCGGGTCGCGCGGCTGAGAGACGGCAGGCGCAGGCCGTCGTCCGAGAGAACGTCGGCGGCAACGGTGGCGTGGCCGCCGCCGTCGGCGAGGATGGCGACCGACGGCCGATGCATCGGCGGCAGGCTCGACAGCGCCTCGGCGGCCGGAAAGAGCTCGTCCGAGGACTCGAGGGTGATGATCCCGGCGCGGGTGAACGCGGTGCGAGAGACCTCCGAGATCCCTGCCAGTGCGCCGGTGTGGGAGCCGACCGAGCGACTGCCGGTGGCCGAGCGACCACCCTTGAGCAGCACGATCGGCTTCTTCAGCGTGGTCCGGTAGGCCTGCTGGAGGAATGCGCGGCCGTCGCTGAGGCCCTCGACGTAGACCATGATGACCTTGGTCTTGGGATCCTCGGTCAGAAACTCGACGTACTCGTGGAAGCGGATGTCCGCTTCGTTGCCGACCCCGACGTAGTAGGAGAAGCCCCTCTGGCTCTTGATCGTCGCCTCGGTGATGATGTGGAGGCCCATGTTGCCGCTCTGCGAGACCAGGGCGATGTCGCCGCGCGGCACATTGGCCAGGCCGACCAGGTTGAGACCGGAGTGGACGTTGATCAGCCCGCTGGTGTTCGGTCCGACCAGTCGGAGGCCGTGGCGGCGCGCGATGCGCACGATCCGCTCCTGCAGCCGCCGTCCCTGGCCGCCGAGCTCGCCGAAGCCCCCGCCGACGATCACCGCGCCGGCGACGCCGCGCTTCCCGCACGCCTCGAGCACATCGGGCACGGTGTCCGCGCGGGTGGTGATCAGGGCAAGGTCGACCGGGTCCGGGATCGCGTCCACTGCAGGGTGGCAGTGCAGCCCGAGGATGCGCTCCTCATGAGGGTTGACCGGGTAGATGTCGCCGTCGAAGCAGCTGTCGAGGAGGGCGCGGACGGCCTGGTAGCCGCGCTTGCGCTCGTCCCTGGAGGCGCCGACCACGGCCACCGAGCGCGCGTCGAGGATCCGTTCCAGCCCCATCGTCAGCTCCCCTGAAAGACCGGGCGGCGTCGCTCGGCGAAGGCGCGCACGCCCTCCTGCCAGTCGGCGGTCGCCATGCACGCGAGGATGGCGTCGGTCTCCTGCCGCAGCACCGCGTCGAGCTCGAGCCCGTAGCCGCGCTGGAGGTGACGTTTGGCCAGCGTCATCGACAACGGCGCGCGCTCGGCGAGCCGCCGAGCGAGGTCGAGTGCCTGGTCCATGAGTCGCTCCACGGGCATGCTCGCGACAGCAAGGCCGATCTCCACCGCCGCTGGACCGTCGAGCACCCGGCCCGTGTAGATCAGCTCCTTGGCCCGCGCGAGGCCGACCAGACGCGGCAGGTGGAGGGTGACCCCGCCGCCGACGAAGGTGCCGAGCCCGGTCTCGGGAAATGCGAGAGTGGCAGAGTCCGCCATCAGGATCAGGTCGCAGGCGACCGCCATCTCCGCTCCCGCGCCGCGCGCCGGCCCGTTGAGCGCCGCGATCACCGGAGTCGGATGACTCCACAGCCGTCGCGTGGTCTCGTGGGCGAGCTCGATGTAGGCGCGACGAGCGGCCGCGTCGCGGTGGCCGTCGGCGTGCTCCTTGAGATCGGCGCCGGCGCAGAAGGCCTGCCGGACGGCGCCGTCGCGGTGGAGCACGGAGCCGGTCAGGACCAGCACGCGGACCGCAGGGTCGGCCGCGGCGCTCGCGAGCGCCTCATGGATCTCCACGTACATCCGCTCGATGACCGCGTTCATCCGCTCCGGGCGGTTGAGGCGCAGCACGAGAACTGGGCCGTCGCGCTCGAGGAGGATCGTCTCCTGGCTCATCCGCAGCCTCCGATGTCCGGCGTCGGCGCGACCGGGCACGTGCTCAACGGGACCTCCGCTGGGCGATCCGGCGACGCAGGGCCTCGAGCCGGTCGCGGAAAGCGGGCTGCTCGGTCGACCACAGCTGGACCTCGAGCTCGAGCGCGACCGCATCGTCGTGGCCCTTCAGAGCCGCTTCCTCGCGCAGGGTCGACTTCATCCGGCGCATGAGCTCGAGCGGGGCGACCGCCGCGCGGGCCGCGATCTCGAGCGCCGTATCGCGCAGCGCCTCGTCCGGAACGACCCGCCAGGCGAGCCCGCAGCGCGCGGCCTCCTCGCCGCTCAGGCCCTGGCCGAGCAGAACCATTGCGGCCGCGCCCTGGGGGCCGAGGATGCGGTCGAGCATCCATCCGTGACCGCCGCCGGGATGGAGGGCGAGGTCGAGAAAGCGCGACTCGAAGTGCGCGCCCGCCCCCGCGATCCGGAGATCGCACGCGAGCGCGAGATTGAGCCCGGCGCCGACCGCGGGGCCGTTGACCGCGGCGATGGTCGGCAGCGGGAAGCGAGCGAGGGCGAGGAAGCCCTCATAGATCCGGCCCAGTCGCTCGCGCGAGGCGGCCGCGAGATCGTCGAGGTCGGCGCCGGCGGAGAAGGCCGGCGGCGCGCCGGTGACGACCACGGCGGCGACGTCGGGATCGGTCTCGACCCGAGCGAGCGACGCCGCGACGGCCTCGGCCATGTCGAGCGAGAGAGCGTTGCGACGAGCGGGATCGTCGAGGGTGAGCACCGCAACGCGATCGCGGACCTCCGTCTTCACATACTCCATGATGCCTCCGGCGCGAGGCCCGCCGTCGTGACGGGGTCGTCGCAGGTATTGTACAGGCGCCGAGTCGCGAAAGGGCCGGCGATGGCTGGCAGATCGGCGCCCGCAGCAGGGAGGCGGTGAGGAATGCGGGCTAGACTATGGGGCGCGCCCCGGGAGGAACCGTGGATCTGAGCCTCGTCCGCCGCCTCAAGCCGACCCTGTTCTCCGCCGTCGTGATGGAGCTGTTCGAACGGTTCGCCTACTACGGCATGATCATGGTGCTGCCGATCTACCTGGTCGAGAAGCTCGGCGTTCGCCCCGACGTGTGGGGCGCCGTCTACGGAGTTCTGACCTTCGCGCTCTACCTGCTGCCGATGCTCGCCGGTGCGCTCGCCGACCGCTTCGGCTACCGGCCGGCGCTGGTGGTCGCATTCGCGACGCTGACGGGCGGCTACACCCTGCTCGGGGCGACCACCCGCTTCGACCTGATCTGCGTCGCCCTCGGCCTGGTCGCGGTCGGGGGCTCGATCATCAAGCCGACCATCGCCGGCACCGTCACCCGCACCACCGAGGAAGGCTCGACCCGCCCGGTCGGCTTCGGCCTCTACTACATGATGGTCAACGCCGGCGGCCTGATCGGCCCGGTCGTCGCCGCCC
>CAZQYU010000052.1:0-14859 GCA_964597585.1 uncultured Thermoanaerobaculia bacterium | reverse complement strand
AATGGTGCGCCCGGCGAGATTCGAACTCACGACCTTCAGATCCGGAGTCTGACGCTCTATCCAACTGAGCTACGGGCGCGACACGCTAACGGGTGGGGTGAGCGGAGGGATTCGAACCCTCGGCCTCCAGGGCCACAACCTGGCGCTCTAACCAACTGAGCTACGCCCACCGCAAGACAGTGCTCTGGTCCGCCTGAGAGGACTCGAACCTCTGACCTACGGATTAGAAGTCCGTTGCTCTGTCCAGCTGAGCTACAGGCGGATTCCTAGTCACGGGGCAGGTCCTGGCCCGCATGATTCATCGGGGGTCGTCGCGAGGCCGGCGGGACGGCCTGCGCGGTGGGGATTTCGAGCCGAGGAGCGCGGTGGCGTATCTGACAGTACGTCGAGCACTCCGAGGTGAGAAGGCACCGCTGCGCACATCGTATCGCCGATCGCAGGAGACCTCTGGTGAATCGTGCGGGCTCAGGTCGGGAGTGGTCGGGGCGAGAGGATTTGAACCTCCGACCCCCTGCGCCCAAGGCAGGTGCGCTACCAGGCTGCGCTACACCCCGACGCATCAGTCCTCTACTGGTTGCCAAAGATCCGCCGCTCTCGGCGAACGCTGAGTATAGTGAGCCGCCGCGCGCGAAGTCAAGGAAACTCCCGGGGTTGGAGGTCGCTCCGGCGGTCATCATCCGCGCGGGCGGGGACCCCCGTCACAACGTGTCCACAGGCCGCGTTGAAAGCTCACTCAATCGCCGACGAATGGCTATCAGAGGCGCTGTCAGCTCCGGACGTCCGGGGAGGGTACGGGCGGCAACGCGAGACCGATCGCCTCCAGGCGTGGCCCGACCACCGCCCGTTGGGCGGCCATCACCTGGCGCGCGCCCTGCCAGCCCGCCGCCACCACGGCCGCGAGCTGATCCGGAGAGAACGGCTCGCCCTCGGCGGTCCCCTGAACTTCGACCAGGCGGCCGTCGCCGGTGAAGACGAGGTTGCAGTCGACATCGCAGTCGAGGTCCTCACCGTAGTCAAGGTCGACCCGGACCTCGCCACGCACCAACCCGACCGCGACGCCGGCAATCTGGTGGACCAGCGGCCAGTCGGTGAGCACGCCCTGCTCCCACATCCGGGCCAAGGCGAGCACCAGCGAGACCCACGCGCCCGAGATCCCCGCCGTGCGGGTCGAGCCGTCGGCCTGGAGCACGTCGCAGTCGGCGAGCAGCGAACGTTCACCGAGCAGCGCGCGCCGCACCGCCGCGCGTAGAGAGCGGCCGATCAGGCGCTGGATCTCCTGTGAGCGGCCGCTCTGGCGTCCGCGCGCGACCTCGCGCTCCGAGCGAGTGTCGGTCGCTCGCGGCAGCATTGCGTACTCGGCAGTCACCCAACCTTCCCCGGTCCCGCGCAGGAACGGTGCGGTGCGGTCTGCAAGCGAGACGCTGCACAGCACGACTGTGTCGCCGGCACGGTAGAGGACGTTGCCCTCGGGGTAGCGGATGAAGCCGGGCTCGATGGTGATCGGCCGGATCTCGTGCGGCTGTCGTCCGTCAGGTCGCATCAGGCCTCCTCGTGGGCGCGCAGTATACCGCCGTCGTGCTGAACAGACGCTGATGGTGACCCCGGATCGACAGTGACGTCGCAATCGAACCCTCACCACCAAGACACAAAGACACCAAGAAGCTCAGGAAGCCCGCACTGCCAGCCAAGGATAGGTCGGCAGAAGGGAGGATGACGCGGACAACAGCTCGCACCTCGAGCCGACGCCCACCGACCGGTTCAACCGACTTCCCACCTCGACTGGACCGTCAGCAGCTACGCCCGAGTCCCACTGTCTCTGCGATGGCCCAGCGACGGCTTTGTGTCTTGGTGTCTTGGTGGTTCTGCCCTACCCGCCGGCGTCGATGTCGACCAGAGCGAGGTGCTCCGGGTCGCGGCCGAGGATCGCGCGCGCGACCGTGCGGAAGTGCTCGGAGCCGTCGGTGAGCTCAACCACGACCCGACCGCTCCCCCGCCCCGCGAGGAGGCCGGCGTGGTCGGCCACGACCGCGGCGGCGACGCTCGACGCGGAGTCGACCAGACGCACATCGGGACCGACCACACGCTGCAGCGAGGGCACCAGCAACGGATAGTGGGTGCAGCCGAGCACGATCGCCTCGACGCCCCACTTGAGGAGCGGGGTCAGGTAGTGGATCGCGACCGCGTCGGTCACCGGATGGTCGCCCCAACCCTCCTCGGCCAGCGGCACGAACAGTGGGCAGGCGGCGGCGCGTGTGGCGAGGCCGCCGTTGTGCCGCAGGAGCTCCCGCTGGTAGGCCTCGGAGCGAATCGTGCCCTCGGTGCCGATCACACCCACCCGGCGCGCTCCGGTGCCGAGCACTGCGCGTACGCCGGGCTCCACCACCCCGACCACCGGCACCGGGCAGGTTGCCTGCACGGCCTCGAGAGCGTAGGAGGACGCGGTGTTGCACGCCACCACCAGCAGAGAGATCCCTTGACCGACCAGGTGTCGGGCAGCATTGACGGCATAGCGCTGGACGGTTCCCGCGGACTTTGTCCCGTACGGCAGCCGGGCGGTGTCGCCCAGGTAGAGGAAGTTCTCCCGCGGCAGCCGCTCGACCAGCGCGCGCAGCACGGTCAGGCCGCCGACGCCGGAGTCGAAGATCCCGATCGGACCCGCGCCAGTCGAGGGTGCGCTCATGAGGTGCCGATGAAGGCTTTGTTCAGCGCCAGCGGGTGCGACAGGTCGAGGTGCCCAGTCAGCGTGGTGACCTCCCGGCCACCGAACAGGAGCTGGACGGCGTTGAGCTCGGGGCAGTTGAACAGGACCGAGTCGACCACTGCGTACGCGAACAGGAGCTCGGTCTGCGCTCCCCCCAGCGGCGTCGGTGGCGGAGAGAGGTCGACGAAGGCGTGGCCGGCCTGGTCGACGTAGACCCCGAGCAGCTCGGCAGGGTATGGGACCGGCGAAGGGCGCTGCTCCGCGGAGCCCGCGAGCAGCTCCCGCACCACGACCCGGACACGCTCCTGGACCTCCGCCGGCAGGGGCACCGAGCGCAGCTCGGGGTGCAGCAGACCGTCGTTTGCGGTGAAAAGCAGCAGGATGCGCTGCTCTGGAGCAGGGGTCGGGGTTGGCGCCTCAACCGCCACCACGGCGGCGGGCGGCTTCGGCGCCCCGCCGCCCAACAGCAGCCACGCCAGGAGTGCGGCGACGACCGCTGCTGCGAGAGCGATCCAGGCCACGCGACGATTCATGGCCGGCCCAGGAAGTCCGCCACCCCGAGCGCGATGGCGTCGGCGATGCGCTGCTGGTAGTCGGCCTCGGAGAGCAGCCGGTTTTCCTGTGGGTTGGAGAGGAAACCGACCTCGACCAGCACCGCGGGCATGGTGGCACCGGTGAGGACGACAAACGGGGCCTGCTTGACCCCACGGTCTTTGGCGCCGAGCAGCGCGTCGAGGCGCGACTGGACCGAGACCGCGAGCCGCGCGCTTTCGTTGAGCACCTCGGCCTGGGCGAGGTCCCACAGGATCAGGTCCAGCGGTGAGTGCTGGGCTCCGCCCGCCCCGGCCCGGTTCTCGGCCTCCGCGATCGCGGCGGCAGCGGCGTCGGTCGACGACCGGTCGAGGCTCATGTAGTAGGTCTCGGCGCCCCGCACCGCCGCGACCGTCGAGGCGTTGGCGTGCAGGGACACGAACGCCCTCGCGCCGAGCCGGTTGGCCAGCGCGGTGCGATCGGTCAGGGCCCGGGTCTCGTCGTCAGTGCGAGTGAGCCTGACCGTGTAGCCGCGGGCCTCGAGCGCCGCAGCGAGCCGCCGCGCGAGCGCGAGCACGACGTCCTTCTCGGCCGCACCGCCACCGTTCACGGCACCGGTGTCGTCGCCGCCGTGGCCGGGATCGATCACGATCGGCGCAGGTCCTTCGACCGCGGCCCCGGCGGCGATCGGCGTCGGGGTCGGCACGACCTGGCCCAGCTCGAGGATGACACGCGCCGGGTTGTCGAGCCGGTGCCAGGCGCGTAGCCCGACCTCCGGCGCGAGCTCGATCCGTAGCTCGGCGCCCTGCGTGTCGAGCGAACGCACCCGCCGCGAACGCACCGGTCCGGGCGCCTCGACCCGGGGGGTCGCATCGTCGAAGTGCACGACGACGGTTCCTTCGGGCTTGGTGTCGACCTCGACCTCTGCCTCGCGGCCCAGCGTCAGAACGAGTGTCGTGGTGGCGGCGAAGTCGGCAGCGGCCGGCCGGACGACGACCGGCTCGGGAAAGCTCGAACCGGCCGCGATCCGGTAGCCCCACTGGGAGCGCTCCAGGCGCAGGCCGAACGCGCGCAGGACGTAGCGATCGAGGAAGTCCGGCGAGGCGGCAACGCCGTTCTGGGAGGCGATGGGGGCCTCTCCGGTGTCGATCAGCTTCTCGTCGACCAGGACGATCTTGCGCTCCGGGGCGAGCTGGACCGAGTGGTCGCCGAGCACGGCCCGATAGGTGCCGGCCGCGGGTGAAAAGCCCGCCTCGGCGCCGACGAGCTCCAGGACCGGCAGCAGCTCGACGCGTCCGGCGAAGGTGGGAACTTCGACGGTCCGGCCGAGGTAGGCGAACGTCAGTGTTTGCTGGGCGCCGACACCGGCGGCCGCGAGGAGGAGGAGCAGGCCTGCCGCGATGGCTCGAAACAGCTCACGCATCGGCACGTCGGAGAGGGGTGTTGACGCACATGGTGGCACCCACGGCCACCACGCTCGGCTGGGAGTTCATCCGCTGGCACTCGCTCAAACTCACACCTCCGCGCACCCCGTTCGGCGCGCGCACGAGTGTAGCTCGGAAGGAGGAGTTGGTGGAGGCGGTGGGAATCGAACCCACGTCCGAGGAACCCCGGCTCTCGGTGTCTCCGTGCGCAGCCTGCCGGGAAAATCTCGCCCCGTGGCCTGTCAGCAGGCACCCGCACCACAGGGCCAGCCCGTCAGATCTCGGTCACCGCTTCCGGGCGGCACGGCGACCCAGCCTGCCTGAATGACGTCGACCCCAGGCCGGCAGGCGGAACCTCGGGGCCAACGTGGCTACCTAAGCAGCCAGTGCGTAGTCAGCGTTGGCAGCTGTAAAGACCCACCTGTTTAACGAGGCGGTGGACCTCGACACGCTGCCGAGAGCCGGAAACTGTTCCCCGTCGAACCCAGTACGCCCCCGGATCCAACAGCCGGAACCAGTGTAGCACCGTCCCTCCTCCGTGCTCCCCCCGGACTCGATCCGGCCGCATCGCCACGACACCACACGCTCACCCGGAGGCGTGCGGCGCTGTTCGAGAGGCGGAGGGTTGAACCACCAAGACACAAAGACACAGAGCCATCGCAAGGAATGGAGAGCCGTTTCGCAGGTCCCGACGGCTACTTTCAGCAGCCGCCCCTGACGGGAGGAGCGCTCGGGCAAGAGAGCCCCTCTCTCACCCGAGCGCTCCTCCCGTCAGGGCCGCGCGCCGGGCGCGCGGCGGGACCCCACACGGTCGATGTCGGTACTCCGCGTCCGGCGCAAAGTGCTGAACGAGGCCGGCCGATCCAGGAAGCGCCATCATCTGGATCCCAGAAAGCCCTCTTTGTGTCTTGGTGTCTTGGTGGTGAAGGACCCTTGCTCTCGGCGGACCACGGCGCGGGGACGCCCGCGCTGGGCGCAGGCCACGCTTGACTTCAGTGCGTGCCTGTGGCACGGTTGGACTGTTCCACGCTGCACAGCACGGGAGAAGACCATGCTGGCGAAAGCCTTTAGTGCAACGCCCCGCGGCGTGGGAGCCCTGTTCGTCACCGTCGAGGTCGACCGTATCCGGGCCCAGCTGCCCTCGGTGACCGTGGTCGGCCTGCCCGACACCGCCGTGCGCGAGGCGCGCGAGCGGGTCATGGCCGCGATTCGACATCTCGGTCGGCCGGCCGAGCCCGCCAACATCGTCATCAACCTGGCTCCGGCCGACGAGCGCAAGGAAGGTGCGGCCCTCGACCTGCCGATCGCTGTCGGCCTGCTCGCGGCGGCGGGAGAGGTGCCGCTGACCCAGCTCGAGGGCCGCCTGATGCTCGGCGAGCTGTCCCTGGAGGGCGACCTGCAGCCGGTCCGCGGAGTGCTGCCGATCGCACTCGCGGCCCGCGACGCCGGCTTCGCCGAGCTGGTCGTGCCCGCGGACAACCGTCCCGAGGCCGAGGTTGTGGCCGGCCTCGGCGTGATCGCCGCCGCAAGCCTCGGCGAGGTCGTCCGATACCTGCGTGACGGCACCCATCCGGCCGGCCGTCCCGAGCGCGCGCCGTACCGCCAGCGCGAGGCGTCACGACGCGCTCCCGACCTCTCGGACGTGGTCGGCCAGGAGGTCGCCAGGCGCGCGCTCGAGGTCGCCGCCGCCGGCGGCCACCACCTCCTGCTGATGGGGCCGCCGGGGAGCGGCAAGTCGATGCTCGCCCGTCGGCTGCCCGGGATCCTGCCACCGCTCGACACCGACGAGGCCCTCGAGACGACCTCGGTGTACTCGGTGTCGACACGGGTCCCACGCCCGCGCGGGCTGGTGGAGGGGCGCCCTTTCCGGGCCCCCCATCACACCATCTCGTCGGCAGCGCTGATCGGCGGAGGAGCCGTGCCCCAGCCTGGCGAGGTCTCCCTCGCCCACCATGGCGTGCTCTTCCTGGACGAGCTCACGGAGTTCCGTCGCGACGTGCTCGAGGCCCTACGCCAACCGCTCGAAGACCGCACCGTGACGGTCGCCCGCGTCCACTCGTCGCTGCTCTTCCCGGCCAGCTTCCAGCTCGTCGCGGCGGCCAACCCGTGCCCATGCGGCTACCTCGGCGACCCGCGGCGGAGCTGCACCTGCACGCCGAGCCAGGTTGGCCGCTACCAGAGCCGCCTCTCGGGACCGCTGGTCGACCGCATCGACCTCCAGGTGGCGGTCGCGCCGGTCCCATGGCGGGAGCTGACCTCCGACCGCCGCGGCGAGGCCAGCGCATCGGTCGCCGAGCGCGTCCGCGGCGCTCGCGAGCGCCAGCGGGCACGGCTCGCCGGAACCCCGGCGCGGACCAACGCCGACCTGGGCCCCGAGGAGATCGCACGTTTCTGCGGCCCGACACCCGACGGTCGCCGGCTGCTCGAGCGCGCCACGCGCACCCTTGCCCTTTCGGCCCGCGCCTTTCACCGGATCCTGCGGGTGGCGAGGACCCTTGCCGACCTCGCCGATGCCGAGCGCGTCGACGCCGCGCAGATCGCCGAGGCCGTGGCCTACCGGGCGCTCGACCGAGCCACGGGGGCCGGCGGGGCGATCCGCGCCGCCGGATGAACCGTGGGCGTGCGGAAATCAATACAATGGGCCCATGGTGGTGCACTCGACCGGGCCGGAGCTCCTCCAGCGGGTCCTCCAACGCGACCTGAGGCAGCCGCTGTGGCTGACCCGCGCGGAGGCTGCTGGGGGATGGACTGTCGCCCTTCCCGACCTCGCCCGCCTCCCGATCCCCTACCCGATCTATGGCCAGGACGAGGAGGCGGTGCTGACCTACGGCTTCCCCGTGCTGGTCACGCCGGCCGTCGAGCAGCTCCGCCGCGAGCTCGGCAAGCACCTCGTGATCGAGGTCGACTTTCGTCTTTCCGACACCGCCACCGAGGCGGGCGACAAGCGCAAGGTCATGGTCCACCGGGAACGCAGCCTGCGCTCACTGACGGCGATCTTCGAGAACGTCCTGCTCAACGACTACGGCCGCGGCCTCACCGACGTCCTGCTCCTCTTCTTGTCCGGAGAGCTCTCGCGGCTGCTCCAGCATGTCCCGGCCATGGCCACGACGCAGGGCACGACGTTCGGGCGTCAGCAGAGCGAGCCGATCCGCTGGGCGATCGTGTCGGTCTTCGCGGACCTCCTGCAGCGCGCCTTCCTGGCCGCTGGTGACGAGCTCAAGCGGCTCGCGGCGGCGGCGACCAAGACCCCATCCGCACTGGTCTCGGCCGTGTGCCAGGATCAGCTCCTGCTCGCCGAGGCCGTCGTCCCTCCCGACATCGACGGGCTGGCCGAGTACGTGCGCACCCGGCTTCGCGGCGATTGCCACGCGCTGGTCGCCGCCCGCAACACCGCCTTCGCCAACCTCCGCGAGGTGCTCGAGCGTGTACCCTCGTTTGAAGGCGTGGTTCACATGGCGCTCGGCGCCGCCGTGTCCCTCGATCGTCCCCAGGTCCTCCACGACGCCCGTCTGCTCGAGGCCCTGCGCCGAGCCGGCCTGACCGAGCGGATCGGCCTGTCCTCGACCAACGCCCAGGTCCTGGGCGAGCTCGGCCAGAGGCTCAAGCGCTTCGAGGTGCTCGCGGCGCTGCGCCGGCGAGTACTGACCATCCTCTCCGACGGTCCCGACCTTCGCCTTGTCTCCCGCACCGGAAAGATCACGATCTCGCGTTCCCTACGCCCTTTCGACTTCACCCGCCCCGGGGTTGTCGACACCGCCGTCAAGCGTTTCGGGATGATCTACGACCTGACCGATTTCACCGCCGTCCTCGAGGAGGTTCGCAAGCGCGGCCAGTCCGCCGAGGAGAAGGCGCTGCGCTTCATGTTCGCGTTCTTGAGCCGGCTCGAGGAGATCCGCCAGCGGCGTCGGTTGACGTTCGAGAAGTTCCTCGGCGACGGCGCCTTCTACTCCTCTCGCCGGGCCCTGCGGATGATCGCGGCGGCGTGCGAGATGCAGCAGGTCTACGATCAGCTGCGTCACCGCGGCTTCCCCTTCGACCAGGGCATCCGCTGCGCCATGAACTGCGGCACCTATCACCTGCTGCCGTTGCCGGGGGACGACGGGACCTCGCGATTCGAGTTCTTCGGTCACTCGGTCGTCGAGCTGGTCCGGTTGACCACCGGCAAGAGCGTCCGAGAGGTCGACGAGATCGCCGAGTTTCTGGTCCACTCGGGCTTCGACCCCGCCCAGGTCGACTCCTTCCTGGCACCGCTCGTCATGGCTCGCGGCGGACGCCGGGAGCTCGTGGGCCAGCCGTACCCTGCCTGGATCGACGCTCACGGCGAGCTCGTCAATGAAGGCATCGTCGTCAGCATCCCGTTCCTGGAGGAGCTCAACTCCGAGCTCAAGGACCAGAGCCCGAAGGTGGTCGAGGCCTGGGACCAGCCATGGGCGGTCTTCCCGACCGACCCAGGCAAGGACGACACTCTGTGGTTCGGACTGCGCTACCTCGGCGTCGCCCGCCTCAAGGGGCTCCCGCCACTCGAGCTCGTGGCCGCAGCGACCTGGCCGCAGCTGCCGGCAGGCGCCCGTCCAGCATCCCGCGAGCGCACCCTGCTCGAGCTGCTGCGCCGGCTGGACGCCCAGCGCGCATCGGAACCGCCGGTGCCCTCGGCCGTGGTCCCCGACGACCTGGTGGTGGTCACCTTCCTCGATGACTCCGACCGACGCACCTGGGTCTTCGGCCAGTACCGCAACCACGACGACGTCCTGCTCCACTCGATCCAAGTCCCTCTGCAACCGCCCGATCTCGAGCGCGGGGAGCCCCTCGAAATGTGGCTGTTCCGCCACCGCAGCGAGCTCGCACAGCTCTACGACACCCTGCGCCGTGAAACCTCGGGACGCGCCCAGCCGCTGGAGAGCCTGCGCCGCCGCAACAGCTACCTCGGCTGCTACCTCGCCGCACCCCACCGCTCCCCGTCGTAACGGCCCGTCACAGGACGTGACGGGTCGTCAGGAGTGAAGAGTCAAGAGTCATCGCATTTCGGCGAGCTCGACCAAAGCGGAGGTAAGTTATTTACTGAAAGCCGGTTGTGATGCTCAAGTGGTGCGAGCCCGCCGCTACTCTTCACTCTCTTCTCTTGACTCCTTACCGGCTCTGCCGGACGGCGTAGACCGTGACGTCGCCGAAGCGGGAAACGGGCACGCAGTCCTCGCCAAGGAAGCGCTCGAAGAGCTCCCGCTGTGCGGCGGGCCAGGAGTAGAGACCCGCCTCGTGCTCGCGCCGCCACTCGGCGGTGTCGAGCGCCACGTGGCTGATGCCCAGGGCCGCAACCCTGCGCGCGACGTCCGCCACCGACGCCGCACCGGCGACCACTCGCTCGGCGACCGGGGGATCGCAGCAGCTTGAGAACACGGCCGGCCGCTCGAGGTAGAAGGGCCCATGCAAGCCGACCAGCAGCACGCCGTGGACCGACGGCTCGGCATCGAGCCAGTCGTAGACGTCCTGAGCGCGGGCCGAGCGCAAGAGGTAGTCCGCCGTGCGCTCGGTGCCGATCAGGTAGCGAATGGGGTCGAAGGTGACGAAGGCCGTCACCGAGATGATCACGAGGTTCGCCGTGACCGCAGCGATCAGCAGTGCGAGGAAGGCTCGCCTGAGCCGGGCCGACTGCAGCAGCTGCACCTCGGCGGCGGCGGCGCCGACCACCGAGAGCACCGCCAGGCATGTGAGCAGTGAACGGACCTCGGTTTGGATGGCCAGCCACGCCACCACCGAGCCGAGGAGGAAGACCTTCAGCGGCGCCGCTCCGCGTGAGAGGCCGCGAACGAAGGCGAGCGGGATCAGCAGCAGCGGCACCATGCCGGTGTGGACGTCCATGATCCGCGGCGTGAGCGCGATCCGGAACGGGAACAAGAGGTAGGTGGTCCAGCTCCAGTTGGGCATCTCGAACCGTGTCAGGGTGCCCCGGAAGTAGTGCTCGGCCGCCGGGTTCCACAACGGGCTCGCGAAGATCCCGTTGAGGAAGGGGAACACCGGGTTTCCGGTGAAGGCCCAGTTCTTGGCCAGCCACAGCGTCGAGATCGCGCCAACCGGCACCGCGAAGGCGACCAAATGGCGCACACGCCAGCGCCAGCGCAGCACGCCGGCGAGCGCCACCGGGACCAGGGCCAGGGCCACCATCACGAAGGTGTACTTGGTCCACGAGGCGAGCCCCGCCATCACTCCGGCCTGCGCGAGGACGGCGGCGCGGCGTGCGCCCGGGTCCGCAAGGTGGTAGTCCACCACAGCGTGGAACATGAGCACGAGCAGAAGGACGAAGGTCGCGTCGTTCCACGCCCAACCGAGGACCAGTGCCGCGACCGGCATCGAGATGTAGAGCGCGGGAGCGAGCAAGCGGCTGCCCTCGGGCGCAACCCGGGCGGCGAGCCGGGCGACGGCCACCAGGAGGGCGAGCCCGAACCAGAAGTGCAGCGCCTTGCACGCCACCGGCCCGGCGATGGGGAGCACCAGCATGAAGAGGTACTCCATCAGGCCCGGGTAGTTCGACTCGACGAAGCCTGGCAGGACCTCGATGCGGCCCAGTGCGAGGTAGGCCTTGGGCACCAGCAGGTGGAACTCGAGCGCGTCGGTGGTGGTCGCCGGAGCTGCCAGCATCGGGATGACCGCGGCGAGGCTCAAGGCGATCACAACCAGTGCGGCGATGCCGACCCAGCCGGAGGGTGCGGCGGGCAGTCGCGGTGGACGACGCACGAGCTCGACGGCTGCGAGGGCCAGCCCGAGCCCCAGCCAACCCAGGGACACCGACCGGCTCGTGACCCCGGCGAGACCGAGTGCGAACACCATCACGGCGCTCAGCCCGGCGCCTACGGCGATGGCGACGAGGCGCTCGTCCGTCTCGGAAGGCTGGGGCAGGAGGCGCCGCACCAAGGGGACTCCGAGCCCCAGGAAGGCGACCACGACCAGTCCGGCAAGGGCAACCGGACGGAGACGGATCAGGGCCGTGGCAAGCGGCGGGTTCCAGGCGAGGTAGAGCCCGAGGGCAAGGGCGAAGGCGGCCAACCATGCGACCGGGAGCAGCGGTCCGAGCGGACCGCGCCGCGCGAGGTGACGATCGGCTCGCTCGGTCATCCGCCCTGCCCCGCGACGAGACGGCCGAGCTCGCCCACACGGTGGATCGAGACCGCCGGAAGCCCGAGCTCCGAGGCCGCATCCCGTCCGGCCACGGCGACGCGGCCAAAGCCGAGCGCGGCGGCCTCGCGAGCCCGTTCGGCGGCGCGGCTCACCGCTCGTACCTCCCCGAGCAGGCCGATCTCCCCGAACACCGCGAGGTCCGCTGGCAGGGCCCTGTCGGAGGCCGAGGACACGAGGGCCGCGGCGACCGCCAGATCGAGGGCGGGCTCGGAGAGGGAGATCCCTCCGACCAGGTTGACGTAGACGTCGCGGTCGGCGAAACCAAGACCCGTGTGGCGTTCGAGCACGGCGAGCAGGAGGGCGAGGCGCGAGCCCTCGAAGCCCTGGGCGACGCGGCGCGGCGTGCCGAGGGTGGACGGCGCGACCAGCGCCTGAACCTCGACCAGCAGCGGTGCCGTGCCCTCCAGCGCAACCGCCACCGCCGAGCCCGGGGCCCCGGCCTGGCGATCTTCCAGCAGCCACGCCGACGGGTTGAGGACGCCCTCCATACCGCGCTCGCCCATGGCGAACAGGGCGAGCTCGGCAACCGTTCCGAAGCGGTTCTTGGTTGCGCGCAGCAGCCTCAGGTCGTGACCCGGCTCGCCCTCGAGGGAAACCACCACGTCGACCAGGTGCTCGAGCAGCTTCGGGCCCGCGATGGTACCTTCCTTGGTCACGTGGCCGACCAGCACGACCGGAGCGCCCCCAGTCTTGGCCCAGGTCTGGAAGTGCGCCGCCACCTGTCGCACCTGGGCGATCGAGCCTGCCAGCGCATCGACCTCGTCCACCACCATGGTCTGGATCGAATCGATCACAACCACGGCGGGGGAGACCGAACGGAGCTGCTCGAGCACGGCCTGACACGACGTTTCGGGGAGCAGGAGCACATTCGAGCTCACGCTCCCGGTCCGCTGCGCCCGCAGCGCCACCTGCTCGGCCGACTCCTCGCCGGTCACGTAGACCGCCGGAGCATCGGGACGCGCCATCGCAGCGGCGACCTGGAGAAAGAGGGTCGACTTGCCGATGCCGGGCTCGCCGGCGAGCAGCACCAGGGAGCCGGCGACAAGCCCACCCCCGAGGACGCGATCGACGCCGTCGATGCCGGTCGCCGTCCGCACCGCCGGCGATGCCGCGGCCTCGCTCACCGGCACCAGCACCGCCTTCGGCCTGGCCTGGGCGCCGGGGCGGGAGCGCGGCGCCCGCGGCTGCTCGGCGAAGCTGTTCCACGCCCCGCAGCCCGGGCACTGGCCGATCCACTTACGCGACTCGTGGCCGCACGAGGTGCAGAAGAACAGAACCTCGTGCCTCACCGGGGCTAGGGCCTCACCCCGCTGAGCAGACCGAGGCTGTACTTGAGGTCCTCGTCGACCCACCGGACGCCGCCACCGATCAGCACCGAGGAGCGCTCCGAGAACAGGGGATCGTCCCACCCCGCCATGAGAAACAGGTTCGGGGTCACAAAGTAGCGGCCCTCGAGCCTGAGGTGGGGTGAGCTGTCGACGTCGCGGCTGAAGTCGTAGGCCTCCAGCGAGAGCTTCAGGGGACGATGGGCGAGCTCGAAGTCCTGGTCGACGCCGAAGCCGCCGCGGGACTCGAAGACCCCGGCTCGAACGGTCGTCGAGGGCAGCAGGTGGTACCCGATCTGGGCGTTGAAGCCGATCTTGTCCTGGGTCTTGGTGGTCGTCTGCGTGATCGAGCTCGTGGACCCGTCCGGGTACGTGGTCGTGATGACCTCGGTCGTGGTCCGGCTGGGTCCGAAGGGCGAGTCGACGCCCTCGATGCGCCAAAACCTCTTCGGAGTCATCCACAGGTCGAAGCCGAACGCCGTGCGGCTGTCGCTGACGCCGGGCAAGGCCTCACCGCGAATGTTCATCTCGAGCCGGAAGCGCTCAAAGCGCCCGATGGTGTTCTTGAGCGTGTCCACTCCGGACTCGACCGAGTCCAGGGTCGCATTGAACTTGTCGACCGTGGTCTCGTCGTTGATCAGCTTGCCGACGGAGCCCTCGCCCGATGCGATCTTGGTCGTGATCTCGTTGAGGTTGTTGGCGGAGACCTTGAGCCGCTCCGAGAGGTCACGGATGTTGGCCAACGAATCGTGGAGATCCTCGCGGTTCTCGCCCACCACGCCCTGGAGCTGGTCGGCGAGGGCGTTGATCTTCTCCGCGATCCGCGGCAGCTCATCCTTGAGGGTCGTCGAGAAGTCGCGGAAGTTCGCGGTGGTGGCGTTGACGTTGGCCTGGTTGGCGGCGATCAACTCTTTGAGCTCGCCGGTGGTCTCACGGATGTTGGCGATGATGTCCGTGATCGCCTCGGCCCCCTTCTCCCCGCCGAGAGACTCGCTCAGCGCACTGGTCACCCGCTTGACGTCTGCGCCGATGTCGGTTGCGACCTTGAGCACGTCGTCGAACGAGGGCGGCGTGCCGCCTTCGAGCACGACCCCGGGCGCGAGCGGGGGCGCATTCGGGTCGCCGGGGGAGATCTCGATGTACTTCTCGCCGAGCATGCCGAGGTTCGCAATCTGGGCGCGGGCGCCCCGGTGCAGGGTGACGCCGGGCTCGAGGGAGAGCGTGCACAGAGCGCGGGCGCCGTCGAGGCGGATCTCCTCCACCTTCCCGACACGGACCCCGGCGATGCGCACCGCCGCCTGGCGGTCGAGGCCGGCGACCGACGGAAAGGCGGCGTCCACGCGGAGGCGCTCGCCGCGCTCTCCGACCGGGATGTCCTCGATCTTGATGATGAACGCACCGAGGATGATCAGCCCGACCAGCATGAACAGACCGATCTTGGCGGCTGGCGTCATGGTGTCTCCTCCTCGTCCTCCGGCACCTCGCCGCTCAAGAACGCCTGCACGTAGGGGTCGGGAAGCTCGGCGAACTCGTCCGGAGGAGCGAGCGCGAGAATGCGACCGTGGCGGAGCATGGCGATCCGGTCGGCGATCCGCATGGCGAGGTTCATGTCGTGGGTGATGGTCACCGAGGTGATCTGAAGATGACGGCGCATGCCGTTGATGACCGCAGCGATGCGCGCGGTGTTGATGGGATCGAGCCCGGTGGT
>CAZQYU010000051.1:0-14926 GCA_964597585.1 uncultured Thermoanaerobaculia bacterium | reverse complement strand
TTGTGGGCCACAAGGACTCCTCGGGCGTGAAAGCGCGGGAGCTGCGGCCCCCCGGGCGTCGCAGCAGGAGTCGGCCGGCGGTGGGTTGCGGGCCCAAGCCTGCACCTCCCACCACATCTCGTGATGAGGGTGCCGAGATGCCTGTCAGCGTGGAGGCATCGAGCGACGAGGCACCGAGGCGTATGGGGACATACGTCGCAGGCGCCGAGTTGCGAGAGGGCCCGCGATGCCGGGCATATCGGCGCCCGCAGTAGAGATGTGGTGAGAGGTGCAGGCTAGCCGGCCCACCACCCAAGCGCGAAGAGGGTCATCAAGAACGCTCCGACACCGCCGCCGACAAAGGCGGCGACCACCGGGAGGGTCCGCGCCCCGCGCGCCCAGGCGATCCCGACCACTGCGAACAGCGGGAAGACGGTCAGGCTCAACCGACCGAACGACCACACCGTCGAGCACAGCGGGACCAGCACCGCGAGGGCTGCGTAGACAGTGGAGGAGGCCCGCAAACGACGAAGCGCCACCGGTAGCAGCGCCAAGCAGATAACCGCGATCGTCAGCTCGAGGGTCGAGTCGTGGGCACCGTGGGCGTGCGGCCCGCTCTGCCACCAGCGGACGAACGCGCGCCACGGTCCGCCCATGGCGCCACGCCAACGGGATTGGCGCTCGAAGAAGGCGAACGGGTCGCCGAGGGTGCCTCCAAGGAAGGCGAAGAACGCGGCCAGCACAGCCACCGGGGCCGCGCTGGCCGTCCAGCCCCACCGTGCCGTCGCCGAGTGGGGTGCGCCTCGACGCGTCTGCCACCACTCGACCGCGAGCGGCGCCGCGAGCATGACGCCGAACGGCCGGGTCAGGGCCGCACCCGCTGCCGCCGCGGCGGCGAGGCCAAACCGGCCGCGCCGGGCGGCCACGAATGCCGCCAGACTGAGCGCCAGAAATAGCGACTCGGGGTACACCGCGGTCAGGAACAGGCTCATCGGGTGGAGCAGGAGGGCCGCCACCGCCACGAGACCGGCGGTCTGCCCGAGCTCGCCGCCTCCGGCCTCGTCCGCGACCCATCGGAAAAGGAGGATTACGGCGGCGACCAGGGCGAGCAGCGAGATGAGCACCCCGGCTGCCACGCCTCCAAGGGCCGGTTGCAGCCCACCGATCAGCACGGGGTACAGCGGGAGGAAGCCGGCGGTGCCCATCGCATCGTAGGGGGAACCGCGCTCGGCCATGTAGGACCGCACGTCATACCCGTGATCGGCGATCAGAAGGTACCACTCAGAGTCCCACCTGGCCCAGATGTCGAGGGGAGGCGCCACCGGCGCGTGGTAGGCCAGGTTGCGCATGGGGAGGCTCGACGGGCCCGGCAGCAAGGCCACGGCCAGCACTCCGACCACCTCCAGCGCAAGTCGGCTGGCCAGGATCAGCACCAACAGGGCGCGCCAGGGGACGCGTACCGACTGCGACGGTGGCATCTCCCGCAGGCTAGCCGGGGGGTCCCGAGCCTGTCAACGCGCCAGGACTGTGGAGCTCATCGATGGACGCTGGATTTCTGCGCACCGTGAAGCCCCTGTTGAGGCGCATCCGAGGAGGAGCACTCCGACTATGGGCCGACAGTGCAACACGAAGAGGGCGTGGTTCCGCCCGAAAAGCGACGCCCACGCCGTGGGCCCGACCCTACTTGGTCGTTGTGACCTGAGGGCGGTTGCTGGATAATGCACCGGCGGAGAGGACGACGCACCCTCGCCTCCCCCCGCGCACCGGTCCGGTGCGCGACCAGATCAGCAGGGAGAAACCACACATGGACGATCGCCACATCAGGGTGCTGATCATCGGATCTGGACCCGCCGGCCTGACCGCCGCCATCTATGCCGCCCGCGCCCAGCTGGCACCGCTGGTCATCGAGGGCATGCAGCCCGGCGGGCAGCTCACCATCACCACCGAGGTCGAGAACTACCCCGGGTTCCCGGACGGCATCCTCGGCCCAGAGATCATGGAGCGCACCAAGGCCCAGGCGGAGCGCTTCGGGACCCGGCTGATCTTCGACGAGGTGACCCGGGTCGAGCTCGACGTGCGACCGTTCGCGGTCCACACCGCCTCCCGGGGGGGCTTCACCTGCGACGCGCTGATCATCGCCTCCGGCGCGTCCGCCAAGCTCCTCGGGCTGCCGTCGGAGTCGCGCCTCATGGGCCACGGGGTGTCGGCCTGCGCGACCTGCGACGGTTTCTTCTTCCGTGATCGGGAGGTGACGGTGGTTGGGGGCGGCGACACCGCGATGGAGGAGGCGATCTTCCTGACCCGGTTCGCAACCAAGGTCACCGTGGTCCACCGGCGTGACGAGCTGCGGGCGTCGAAGATCATGCAGCAGCGCGCGATCGCCAACCCGAAGATCGCTTGGGAGTGGAACGCCGAGGTCTCCGAGATCATCGGCACATCGCAAGGCGGTGTCACCGCGGTGCGGCTGCGGGACACCGTGACCGGCGCCGAGCGCGAGCTGGCGACCCAGGGTGTGTTCATGGCGATCGGCCACAAGCCGAACACCGACCTCTTCCGTGGTCAGCTCGAGATGGACGAGGTCGGCTACCTCAAGACGGTCCCGGGCCGAGCCCGAACCTCGGTCGAGGGCGTGTGGGCCTGCGGCGACGTCCAGGACCCCTACTACCGGCAGGCGGTGACCGCGGCCGGCACCGGCTGCATGGCCGCCATCGAAGCCGAGCGCTGGCTCGCCGAGCAGGACGTGGACTAGGAACAACACGGCTTGCACCGGGCCCGCGCCGGCGCTACGCTGTGGAATGCCGTCCCCCGGACCGGGGTTGACGGAAATCTTGGGAGGTCTGAATGCTCTCATTCAGCCAGAAGGCGATCGACAAGGTCAAGGAGTTCTCCGCCCAGATGCCCGAGGCGGACGGAAAGGACCTCAGGATCTTCATTCAAGGGGTCGGCTGCTCCGGCTTCGTGTACGGCTTTACCTTCGACGAGGTGCGCGACGACGACACCGTCGTCGAGGCCGGCGACCTGAAAGTCCTGGTCGACCCGCGCAGCGCACCGCACCTGACCGGCTCATCGGTAGACTTCATCGAAGATCAGCGCGGTTCGGGTTTCACCGTCGACAACCCCAATGCACCGGTCAGCGGCGGCTGCAGCTCGCAAGGCTGCTCGGGATGCGGCTGACCGCCGAGCACCTGGAAGCTCCCCTCCTTCGGGTCGTCCGGCTCGGACACCCGGTGTTGCGAGCGGTGGCCGATCCGGTCCCGACCGACTGGGTCGACACCGAACGTCTGCATGAGTTCGGTGCGAGCCTGATCCGGACCATGGTCGAGGAGGACGGCGTTGGCCTTGCCGCGCCACAGGTCGCCGAGCCGCTGCGCCTGTTCGCCTACTGGGTGCCCGGCGACGAGCCTCGGGACGAGGTCCCACCAACGGTCGTGGTCAACCCGGAGATTCGCCCTGTCGGTGACGAGCTGGTCGAGGGCTGGGAAGGGTGCCTGTCGATCCCGGGTTTGCGCGGACTGGTCCCACGGTTCCGCCGGATCAAGGTCAAGGGACTCACCCTCACTGGAGAGCCGCTGTCGTTCACCGCCGACGACTTCCACGCGAGGGTCATTCAGCACGAGCTCGACCACCTCGACGGCATCGTCTTCCTCGATCGGATGCGGTCGTTGCAGAGCCTGGCCTTCGACCGGGAGCTCGAGCTTCTCGACGCGGACGACGGCGACGGGTCCTGAGGTCGACCGCCGAGATGACGTCGGCGTGCCCGTGAGCAGCTCAGCAGACCCGTTGGAATCTCGCCGACACCGTTTCGCCGCATGGCCGCCGCTTTGGGCGGTCGCGGCCGCCTGCATCGTCGGCGCCCTCGCCGGCACCCTGTCGATCTCCACCACCTCGATCGGATGGCACCTGGCCTCTGGCCGCTGGATCATCGCCCACCACGCAGTGCCCCACGCCGACCCGTTCTCCTTCACAGCATTGGGAACGCCGTGGCTCGACCATGAGTGGCTGTTCCAGGTGGCGGTCGCCGCAGTCGACGAGGTGGCGGGAGGAACCGGGTTGGTGGTCCTGCGCAGCGTGCTGATCGCCGCGCTCGGCGTGGTGCTGCTCGTGATCGGCCACCGCGCCGGGCTCGGTCCGGGGCTGGCCCTTCTGGTCGCCTCGGTCGCGCTCGCCGGCGCACGGATGCGCTTCTTCCTGCGTCCTGAGCTCGTGACTCTGATCGTCGTCCCGGTCGCCGTGGTGCTCTTTCTCGATCGCCGCCGTCTCGGCCTGTGGCCGGCCATCGGGTCGGTCGGCGCCCTGGTTGCCCTGGGGGCCAACTGCCACGCGGGGGTGTTCGCCGCTCCGGCCCTGATCGCTGTCGCGTTCGCGGGCGAGATCGCCGCAACCGTGCTCGGCGGTCACCGCGACATCGCCAGCCTCCGCTCGGGGACCGCAGTGACCTGTGCGGCGCTCCTCGCTCCGCTGGCGACGCCGTACGGGTGGCGCCTCTACACTGTTCCCGTCCGCCTCAGCCGGCTGATCGGGCTGCCGCACATCCCGAACCCTGAGTGGATCGCCCCGGGACCCACGGATGCGCCGGCGCTCTACGTCGCGATCATTGCCGCGGTGCTGCTGCTGACAGCTGCCGAGCGACGCCCGGGACGATGGCTGCTGCTGGTCGCAGTCTCTGCCCTGGCGCTGCGCCACGTCCGCCACGTCGGGCTGTTCTTCGTGACGCTGCCGGTCATCGTGTCCCCCGCTCTGGCGCGGATCGCCGAACATTCGGGGAAGCGGGGAGCCCGTCGCGCCGGTCGCCTCGCATGGGTCGCGACCGCGGTGCTCGCCGTGTGGTTTGCCGTCGTGCCCACGATGCGCTTCGCGAACGGCCCGTGGGCCCCGGTCTACCCGCGTGCCGCCTGCAACGTCCTCGACCGCGAGGGGCTGCGCGAGCTTCGCCTGTACAACGACGTGAACTTCGGCGGCTACCTGATCGGACGCTACTTCCCCGGCCACCGCGTCTTCCTCGACGATCGCAACGAGGTCCACGAACCGCTGCTCGCCGAGATCTACCGGATGCTGTCATCGAGCGACGTCGCCGGCTGGCAGGCCATGCTCGATCGCTGGGGGATCGGGGCAGCGCTGGTCCGCTATCACCCGCCGGTCTCGGTCCGTACTCCCGCAGGCCGACCCCTCGGCCTGCGAGGCTTCTCGGCACTGTGGTTTCCGTCCCGGAGCTGGGCTCTGGTCTACTGGGACGACGTCGCCATGGTCCTGGTCGACCGCACCGCCGTGCCGGCGGGCTGGCTGGACGCACATGAGTACCGCCTCGTCCGACCCGACGACGGCGACGAGCTTGCCCGCGAGCTTGCCCGGGGCGAGGTCCGCCGCGGCGAGGTCGCCCGCGAAGTCCGCCGCGCCCTGCGCGAAGCTCCGGGCTGTCGGCGAGCCCTTGACATCGGCGCCCTCCTGGTCGAGCGCTGATCCTCCTCGCCACCGAGAACTCACGTCCGAGGAGGTCGTGGCGGCCGGCACCCCGCGAGGGGGCGCGATCCACCGGGCTCGTTGTGCCGATTGTGGTGGTTGGGGGGTCGCCTCGCCCGAGCGTCAGTCCTCGGCTGCGGCCGCGTCGGTCCCATTCAGGGCGAGGCGGTGAACCATCTCGTTGAGCGTCGTCGGGCTCAATCGCAGCAGGCGCGCCGCCTTGCGCTGCACGCCGCCGGTACGTTCGAGCGCCTTGGAGATCAGGCGCCGCTGGTAGTCGGCGACTGCGGCGCGGAAATCGACCCCGTCGAGTGGCAGCGTGGGCTCGGCGTCGCGAGCGGACGGGCCGTCGCGCACCGCGGCGGGGAGCTCGTCAAGGTCGATCAGGGACCCCCGGCACAGCACTGCGGCCCGTTCAACCACGTTCTCCAGCTCGCGGACGTTGCCCGGCCAGTGGTAATGAGTCAGCGCCTCCATCGCGTCCGGCGTGAAGCCCTCGACCTGACGCTGGTTTTCGGCCGCATACACTCGCAGGAAGTGATCCGCGAGGAGGGGCACGTCGGCGCTGCGCTCGCGGAGCGGCGGGAGCTCGATCGAAATCACGTTGAGCCGGTAGTAGAGGTCCTCCCGGAAGCGTCCCGCCTGGACCTCCTCCCAGAGGTCGGCGTTGGTCGCGGCAAGCAGGCGCACATCGACCGAGATCGACTCGACGCCGCCGACGCGCCGGAACTCGCGCTCCTGGATGACACGCAGCAGCTTGGTCTGGGTCTCGAGCGATACGGTACCGACCTCGTCGAGGAACAGGGTCCCCTCGTGGGCAGCCTCGAACAACCCCTTGCGGCTCGAGACCGCTCCGGTGAACGCCCCCTTGACGTGGCCGAACAGCGACGACTCGAGGAGCTCGGATGGAATCGCGCTGGTGTGCACTGGCACGAACGCGCGCTCACGGCGGGGGCTCAGGGTGTGGAGTGCACGCGCGACCAGCTCCTTGCCGGTTCCGGACTCTCCCACGATGAGGATATTGGACCGTGCCGGCGCCGCCCGTCGGACGAGCTCATAGACCTCCTGCATCCTGCGACTGGTGCCGACGATCTCGCCCATCCCTTCGAGGCGGCTCTTGAGCTGGACGTTCTCCATCTGCAGTCGGCGCTTCTCCGCCGCCTGCCGGATGACATGCAGGACCTCATCGTTCTTGAACGGCTTCGGAACGTAGTGGAACGCACCCTGGCGCATCGCCTCGATGGCCGACTCGATCGACGAGTACGCGGTGATGACCACGACCGGAAGCTGCGGATCGAACGCCTTGATCTCGGGCAGCACGTCGATCCCGTTGCGGTCCGGAAGCATGATGTCGAGCAACACGACATCGACATCCTCTTCCCGCAGGGTCCGCATACCGTCGACCGCGTTCATGGCGGTGAGGCACTCGAAGCCGTTCTTGCGCAGCAGCGTCCCGAGCACGTCCTGGAGGACGGGCTCATCATCGATCACGAGGACGGTTCCGCTGCCTCCCATTTCGGTAGCCTGAGTGAGGCCCGCGCCCCGCCCATTTCAGAGCTGGAGACGGCAACCTCTCCGTCAAGCTGGGTGATCATATCACGCGTGATGGCGAGCCCCAGACCGGTACCACCTCTGTCCGTCTTGGTCGTAAAGAAGGGCTCGAAGACCTTGTCCCGGAACTCCTCCGGGACTCCCGGACCGGCATCGTCCACGTGCACCTCGCCCCATGACCCGCGAGCCTCCACCACCACCCGGATCATCGTCTCCGGCGGTGAGGCCTCGATCGCGTTCCGGACGAGGTTGGAGACCGCGAGCTCGACCGCTCCGGGCGCGCCCGACACCATCACCGCCTGGCCTGGGCGAACGACGTCGATCCTGTCGCCGGCGCCGCCGGTTCGAGCGGCATCGCGCGCGGCCCGCTCGGCTGTGTCGCCGAGATCGAAAACCACCCTGTCGCCACGGCTGCCGCGGACCGCGGCATGGAGATTGGCCACGATCCTCGACACTCGGAAGCTCTGCGCAACCAGCTTGCCGACAAGCTCCGCCCTCGGGTCGTCATTCGAGGTCATCTCGCCCAGCATCTGGGCGAACGACGCGATGCCGGTGAGCGGCGTGTTGATCTCGTGTGCCAGCCCAGAGGCGAGCCTACCGAGGGCGGCAAGACGCTCCTGCTCGCGCAACCGATCCTGCAGGTCACGCAGCTCGGTCACGTCCTGGAGCACCACGACACGCCCGTTGAAGCTGCCGCTGTCCAACTCGAGCACCGACACCGCGAGGACGACGCGACGAGGCGAGTCCGAGCGAGTGACCGACTCCGCGTTCTCGGCGTGGAGCGGCAGTGTCGGGTGCCAGCTCACGGGCATTTCGACGAGCTCCTCGAGCGCCATCCCGACCAGGGTCGCGGGGTCGTGCCCAAACAGCTCTGCCGCCTCGGCGTTCCCCGACAGGATGCGCCCGGTGGCATCGCAGACCAGGATCCCCGCCGCCGACGACTCGATGATCCGCTGGGTGTTGGCGTGCAGGATGCGGTACTCCTCCGCCTGACGGCGGAGATCGTCGAACAGGCGCGCGCTCTCCAACGCCAGCGCGGCCTGTGCGGCGAAGCCCGTGACCACCTCGCGCGCCTCGCTGCCGAGGGGGAAGATCCCCCGGCGCAGGCCGAGGTAGGCCAGACCGTGGACTGTCCCTCCGCGCTCGAGCGGCAGGCGCAGAGCATGTCCGGCGTCGGCGAGGAGGCGCTCGAGCCCGGTGGGGTAGGGCGCGGTGATCACCTCCCCGGGCAGCACCTCCGGAGCATCGTCGCCGCTGGCGGTGACGCGGTGGAAACAATCGTCCGAGCGACGAACGTAGGTCGCGACGAGCTCGAACTCGAGCCCGTCGTGGAGCACGTCGGCCAGCCGTCCGAGGACCTCACGAGAGTTCCCAGCTCGGAGGAACTCCCGCGCCGTCTGGGCGAGGAGACCCTGGGGAGCTGGCCGCCCGTGGTAGAGCCACTTGTCGAGAAAACGCTCCACTCGCTGGCGCATCGGCTGGACGAGAACCACCAACAACACACCGGTGGCGAAGGCGACGAGGTTGCGCAGCGGTCCGAGGTCCGAGGCATAGCTGAGCAGGATCCGGTTCGTGGTCGAGAAGATCAAACCGCCGGCGACGACCACCAGGGTCGCCGACAGGAGGTCGCGGGAGATCGGCTCCAGATCCCACAGCCGGTATTCGACGAGCGCGGCCAGGAACCCGAGCGGGACCGCCGCCACCGGGAGCACCGCGAGCCAGGTGAACGGTTCGAACCAGACCCCGAGCCATCGTGGAAGGACAACGACAGCGGCGTAGGGCGCGAGGCCGATGAACATGCCCAGCGCCACCCACTCGATCTGACGGCGGACGCGCGCAACGCGGATCGATGCCCGCCAGCGGCGAACCTGGAGGGCCGCCCCGACCGCGAGCGCGATGCCGAACACTCCACGCAGCCCGGCGGCCACTGCCGGCCACCACACCTGGCCTCCGGGCACGAGCGCGGTTGCCGCCGCGATCGCCATCGCCGCGACCGTGAGGAGGTCGTAGAGCTTGAGCGAAGGACGTCGTTCGGGGAAGACTGCGAAGAAGCGCAGCAGGAGAAAGGGCACGCCGGCGCCGGCCGCCCGGTGGAGCACGCCCAGCGCCGTTTCGGCGTCCGCCGTCCGGTGTGGGATGGCGGCCACCACCAGCGACGCGACGGCGAGCGCGAGGAAGGTCGTTGCCTCCCGACGCCGGGTTCCGAGCACCGCCCACAGGGCGCAGCCGAGCCCGAAGACGGCGACCAGCGACCTCGTCAGGTAGACCGCATCGACCCGGGGAGGCGGTGCGTGGAAGGACGCCTGACGCTCGTCGCCGAAACGCCCCCGCACGGTGAGCGTATGACTCCCGGCCGCGAGCACGAACAGGGGATCGTCGAGGCGCTCCACTGCGACCCCGTCGATGGCCATGATCAGGTCGCCCTCCTCGAGGCCGGCCACCTGCGCCGAGCTTCCAACCGGTGCGAGGTCGACCTGGATCGCACCCCGCACCCAGGTCACCCCGAAGTCGAGCACGAAGAAGCTGCGGGTCGTGCGCACCAGGGACGTGACCGCAACGGCGAGAGCAAGCGCACCGACCACGAGCAGGCCGACCCGACGCATCCGCAGCCCGACGGCAGGATAGAGCCCGGACGAGCGCGCAGACGTGACCGCGGAGGCGGACCCTGCTGTTTCCTCCGGCCACGCCATGGTCCAGCCTATCTCGGGGAGGCGACGGCCGCCATCCCCGACGTCGCCCTTTCGCCGAGCACGGGTTCAGTCTCTGTCCACGCCGGCAGATCGTACCCGCACGCATGGTGCTTCCAGGTCGGCGGTGGGCCTTTTGAGGAGCATCGCATCGCCCCATGATGCCACCTTCCTGCCGGCCGGTCACTGGCCGCGAAGGCCCTCAGGGCTGGACCGTGAGCTCCTCGCTCGGCTCGGCGTCCGCGCTCCTCACCGCTTTGCATCGCATCAGATCGCGCACCGCCAGGGCAATCTGGCCGCGGCTGAAGGGCAGCCTCTCGGCGAGCGCTCCCCAGCCCATCGGTTCGGCCGCGATCGCCCGCCAGACCTGTTCCAGGAGCTCCGGATCTCCCTCCGGCGCAAGACTCATCTGGCGGGTGGCGACACCCAAGACAACCTCGGGCGCCAGCTCGGAGGCGAATCGGCGGTACTCGTCGGAGATTCGCGCTGCCTCGAACAGTAGTCCGGTGAGCTCGAAGCGCTGAGCGCCGGCGAGTGACGCTGCGGTCGACGTGAAGGTGAAGCTCCCGCGCTCGGGCGGGGAGACGAGGATCTCGAGAAACGCTTCGACGCCGGTGAGCACGCCGCACGCCATCGGGCCGACAGCGCGGTCGGCGACGTGGATCGCGCCGAACTTACTGCCGCGCGAATCGCTCACCTCGAGAGTGCCTGCGGCCCCGGACTCGACGACGGTCTGTAGGATCGTGGGCAGGTCGAAGTGCTCCAGGTTGCCGCCGAGGCGCGCCGTGCGTGCGCCCAGGGTGGCGAAGCTACCCTCCAGCCTGCGCGCGAGATTGTGCAGGTACTGCATTGAGAATTCTCGTGACGAGTACAGCTTGCGGAGGACCTGCGGACGCAGCCACTGAATCGTCGTACCCCCTTCAGGGAACTGCGCAAGCGAGCTGAATGCCGTGCCGGTGATGACTTTGCTCTCGGCCAGCGTCGCACCTGGTCCGAGATACGCGACGGGTTCGGCCTCACCCCCCGGAACCTCCGACCGGCAGACCTCGACCACCCCGTCGGCCACGAGGTAGAGCGCCGAAGGTGCCTGCCGCGGCCTGAACAAGACCTCGCCTGGAGCGTGTCGACACACCCGCCCGAGCTGGGCAAAGGCCACACGCTCCTCCTGAGCCAGCGCCTGGAAGAACGGGCTGTCGCTCAGAAATCGGACGATTTCATCCGGCCGCATCGTCGTCGCATGCTATCACTTACACCTTCATCCCACCACGTCCCGTCGAAAGCGCGCGGGCGGAGGACCGACGGCGGGCGACCCCGCCCCCGGGCGACACCTGCGCCTCACGCCGACTCTGACCCCGCTGCCGGGCTGGCGAGCACTCGACGGACCATGACCGCCACCGTCACCAGACCGCCGAGGAGGAGCACCGCGAAGAGCACGAAGTTGCCCCACTGCGGCCGGATGACCGCCACCGCGGACGACAGCGACGGCTCCAGGTACAGGGTGCGTACCTGATGCCGGGTCACGCTCATGACCGCGACCGTGAGGGTTGCGGCGGCAAGCGTCCCGGTGACAAGGCCTCTGCTTGCGAACGGGTCCCGGACCCTGGTCAGCATCATCAGAACCCCGACGGCAAGCACGACCGCGAGCGTCAGCGGGGCCAGCATCGAAGCACCGTGACGCATCAGCCCGAGGAGCACCGGGCGGGGCAGGAGCAACAGCAGCAGTACCCCGTCGACGAGCTGCAGCGCGGTCGCAACCAGAGCCCAGCGCCATGCAAATGTGGCGATCGCGCGGTTGGTCGACGCATCCCGTCCGGCGGTTCCCTCTCGTACCGCCCACCAGGCGACCACGAGCGCGCTGAACGCGACGGCTGCGAGGAGAAAGTGGAGTAGGCGTGGCACGTAGGTGGGATCGGCCAGGACGCTCCAGCGGCCGGCCGCGGCTTCCGACCAGCGCTCGGGCTGCGCGTGGAGCAGCTGGACCGCGACCTGCACCATGGCGATGCCGACAAAGGCCGCAGCGGACAGCCACACCCACAGGCCGCCGCCGCTCCGGCCCGCAGGCACGCCGCGGAACTTGTAGAGGTAGAGAGCGTAGTAGCCCCCGAGCAGGAGCAGCAGGAAACCGAACCACGCCCAGCCGATGAGGATGGTCGCGGTGTAGAAGGTCTGCTGGTAAAGCACCTGGACGAAGAGCAACGGGGCGATTCCGGTGGTGATCGCAAGCGACACCGCGTAGCCGTTGATCCGGGTCAGACGGGCGGCGAGGATTGCGCGCGGATCCTCCCGACGGCCGCCGGACAGCGCGTGCCCGACTGCGGCCAGGAGCCCACCGCCCACCGCGAGGTTGAGAAACAGCACGTGGAGGAAGAAGGTGAGGACGAGCAGGACGTGGAACAGCCACAACGGGCCGGGAAGCCCGGCGGGGTCCAGGGCGGGAAGCAGGTTCGGAGTCATCGTTCACCTCCGAGCCGGGCAGCCTGGGAGCTGCTGGCGCTGCCGAGCGCAACGAGATACCGGCTGAGGGCCTCGACCTCCTCCTCGCTGCCGACCACGGGCGGCATGAACGGATAGTCGAGGGTGCCGGACGCAATTTTCTCGCCCGGGCCGAGGCCGGCGTAGGTGTCACCCATGCTGTACAGCGCCATGAGCACGCCGGACACCATGTCCGGATCGTCGGGGAGCAGCCGGCGGATGCCCCGGTAGCCGTCAAGGGTGTGGCAGCTCGCGCACTGGGCCTGGAAGATGCGGCGGCCGACGGCGACCGGATCCGCGCTGCCCCCGGTGGCGGCCCAACCTGAGTGGGCCAGAAATCCGTCCCGATTGAGGTCCGCGATCTGGTCGATCCGGAGCCCGTTGGAGAACATGTAGCCGTGGATCAGGAACGGCTTGCGGACCCCTTCCCGGAGGCGTTCGTATCCCGCGAAGAAGGTGAATGCGACGGCCATCAGGACGACCGCCACGGCCGGCCGCACCAGCCGCGGCAGCGCGAGCAGCAGCACCAGTGCCAGAACGAGCACCGCCGCCAGCGCCCACAGCGCGATGTGCCGGGTCGATGCCAGCGGCGCCAGCAGGGGCGAGGGCCCCAGGAACAGCGCGCGCGTGTCCTCGCCCAGGGCCGCCTCCCACCATCGGTACCCACCGTAGGCGAGGACCGCGCCGCCCGCCAGCCATGCGCCGAGCCAGCGCAGCAGGCGGGGGCGCGCGTCAAGCGATCCTCGCAGTGCCGGAAAGACCATGAACACGCTCGCCATGATGAGCACGATGCCGGTGCGCAACAGCAGATCCGGCCAGTAGGTGGGATTGAAGAACCCGTCCCAGAAGGCGTGCGTTTCGAGCCAGCGGCCAGGGGTGAGCATGAACGTGATGATGCCGTTGATGATCACCAGCGACGCGTAGGCGGCCACGAAGTAGATCCACGCGATCATGAGGTGCACACCGCGGGAGACCTTCCCCCATGTGGCCCAGTAGACCAGGGCGGCCACCACCTCGACGATGAAGAAGACCCACTCCATCGCCCAGCCCCAGACGTAGGTGTGGATGAGGGCTGAGATCGCGCCCGGCGCGATCAGGCCGGCCACCACCCAGATGCCGACGCCGGAGATCGCACCGAACACGGTCGATACCAGGATCAGCATGAGAGACGAGCGTCGTGCCAGCTCGCGCATCTCCCAGTCGCTCCTGCGCACCGCGAGAGTCTCCGTCGCAGCGATGACGAGCCCTCCGCCAACCGCGAAGTGGGAGACGATGACGTGCAGCACCGCGACGAACGCCATCAGGACCGCGCCACCCATCGAGATGTTCCAGATCGGGTAATTCATGGTTCTTCCTTCCAGGGATCGCGGCACACCGAGGCTATCACCCAGAGCTTCCAGGGCGCAAATTCAGTTGAAAATTGGCTCAATCGTGTTCAAGTCATATTGCGATACTGCCACAATGGAGAGGATCATCGACATTTTGGAGTCCATGTCGGGGCCTCCCACGCTTCAACTCTCCAATCGGGACGCCAAGCCTTGACATCATTGCCGGGTTGGCCTATCTTTGGTTGAGACTCTGATAATGAGACTGGATTAGGATGCCATGACAAAACTCGCCCAACGCGCCCAAAAGCTCTTCGTCCAGTATCTTAGGGAGAACAACCTCAAGGTCACGCAGGAGCGGCTCGCCCTGCTGGACGAGATCTTCGCGACCAACGACCACCTCGACGCCGACGAGCTGCTGGCTCGCATGAAGGCGAAGAACCGCAAGGTCTCGAGGGCGACGGTGTACCGGACGCTCGACCTGCTGGTTCAGTGCGGCCTGGTGCGCAAGAGCCGGCTTGGCCGCGAGCACTACTTCTACGAGAAGATGGAGCCTGGCGGCGGTCACCACCACATGGTGTGCACCGCGACCGGCAAGATCATCGAGTTCTGGGACGCCGACCTCGACGAGCGCCTGCGCCGGATCTGCCAGGAGCACCACTTCCGCCCCTCGTTCATCTCGATCCAGATCCAGGGATTGAGCGAGGAGGCGCAGAAGGTGGAGCAGGAGACGACCTTCTTCTAGGGGGGCGGTAAGCACAGGTAGGATCTGCTGCGGAGGGCGATGCTCCGTCAGATCCCGCGCTTTCGGCACGCCAGTCTCCTCGACGTAGCTTGGCTACGCCTTCGTCGCCTGACCCACCGAAATCACGAGCTCTGAGCGGGCCTCGCCCCCCTCGCGACGATCCGACCTGCGCTCACCGCCCCCACAGGCGAAAACAAGATAGACGCCTCGCAGCGAGGCGAGCCGCGCGCTGCCGGCCTCAGGGTCCAACGACATCAGTCAGCCCCCGAAATCCACATATCCAATGGCGTCTCGCGGCTCCCGTGACGGACCGCTCACCCCGCGACGACCCCGGCACCCGTACTCTTCACTCCGCTCTCTTCACTCTTGACCAGCTCGCCGCACGTCCCGTGCGGCGAGCTATGCCAGGTCAGGGCGCCAGCGGTCGATCCAGCGCTGGAGGATGATCGCCGCCCATAGGGGGCGGGCGTGGTTCGCGACCTCTGCTCGGTGCTCAGCGAGGCGGCGGTGGACGTCATCGGCGTCGACGATCGCCTGGCGCTCGAGCCTGCGTCGGTCGAGTAGCCGGTCAACCTCGGACCGCAGCCCGTTGTTGATCCAGGTCGAGACGGGCACGCTGAACCCCCGCTTGCGGCGGTTGATGATCTCTGCCGGCAGCCAGCCCTTCGCGACCCGCTTCAGCAGCCATTTGGTGGTCAGCCGCCGGACTT
>CAZQYU010000050.1:0-15069 GCA_964597585.1 uncultured Thermoanaerobaculia bacterium | reverse complement strand
ACATTCCGTTGCTCGGCCGGCTGTTCACGTCAAAATCGAAGGACCGCCAGACGGTCGACCTGGTGCTGACCCTGACGCCACACATCGTGCGCTTCCCCGACATCTCGGAGGAGGACCTCGCGCCGCTGTGGGTCGGTACCGAGAGCCGGATCTCGTACTCGGGATCGACCGCCCGCGTCCACTCCGGGCGCGCGGACCGCGGGCCGTTCGACCCCCGCGGTCGCGGCGACCGATCGGATCAGTCCGACCGGGGCACGAGCGGCCAGAGCGCACCGAGCCCTGGGCGCGGCCTGGTACGGCCGCAGCTGATGCGACCGGGTATGCAGCCCAAGCCGGAGCCTGGCACGGAGGGCAAGTCGCTGGTACCGTCGAGCGGCGTTTCGGGTACCTCGGCCGAGCCTCTCCAAGACACGGAGGACGACTCGACGTCGGACGAGGAGAACCCGCCCACCGAGGAACCTGACGGCTCTGCGACGATTCAAAGCCAGACCGGGAAGGCGACGACGCTGCCGGTCATCCTCGGCATCGAGCCCTCGGTGGTCTCGGTCCATCCGGGGCAGGAGACCGTGGTTGAGCTCGTGGTCTCGGGCAAGGCCGCGGGGGTGCGCCTGCCGTTGGTGCTGTCCTACGACCCTGCACGGGCGACTCTGCTCGGCGCCGACGCCGTGCCCGGGGTGCACCTGAACTCCCGCGACGCGAGCACCAAGGACGGCTGGGTGTCCTTCGACCTCAGCCTCGACCAGGTCGAGGAGCAGCCCCGGGTGGTGGCCCTGCTCCACCTTCGCGGCGAGGCCGCCGGCCCGGTGCCGTTGGTGTTCACCGTCGACGGTGCGATCGCATCCGACGGCACGCGCCTGCCGGTGGCGGTGCGCGACGGCGCCCTGTTCGTCGTCGGCGACAGCACCGGAGGATCGACCTCGCCATGATCCGCTCCCTCTCCCGCCGCCACGAGGCCGGCTTCACCCTCGCTGAGCTGGTGATGGTGGCCGCTCTCATCGCGCTGCTCGCGACGATCGTGCTTCCGGTGGCGAAGTTCACGGTGAAGCGGCGCAAGGAGGCCGAGCTGCACCTGGCGCTGCGCCAGATGCGGACCGCCATCGACGACTTCAAGCGCCTCTCCGACCAGGGCATGATCCCGATCAAGCTGGGATCGGAGGGCTACCCGCCGGACCTCGAGACCCTGGTCGAGGGTGTCCAGCTCGTCGGTCAGGACACCAAGCGCAAGTTTCTTCGCCGCCTTCCCGTCGACCCCATGACCGGAGACTCCGACTGGGGGCTGCGCAGCTACCAGGACGACTGGGACAGCGACAGCTGGGGCGGAGAGAATGTCTACGACGTCTACTCGAAGTCCGATGCCACCGCATTGGACGGAACCAAGTACAAGGACTGGTGAGTCATGGCTGGCGACCTCCGTGCTCGTGACCGGTCGGCGCCCGCCTGCGGCGCGCGCGGCTTCACTCTCATCGAGCTGATCGTCGTGGTGGCGATCATCGGCATCCTGGCGACGATCGCGGTGCCGGCGATGCGAAATGCCCCCCAGAAAGCCAAGGAGGCGGTGCTGCGCGAGGACCTGTTCACGATGCGTTCGTGCATCGACCAGTACCTCGCCGACCGCGGCCACTACCCGGCGTCGCTGCAGGAGCTGGTCAGCCTCGGCTACATGCGCATGGTCCCGGTCGACCCGATCACCAAGTCGTCGGGCACTTGGGTGGAGGTCTACGCGGAGGCCGACGACGAGAAGGACCTGCAACCGCTCGATGAGGGCTCGGGCGGGATCATGGACATCAGGTCGGGCGCCGAGGGTACCGCGCTCGACGGCAGCTCATACTCGGAGTGGTGAGGGTGGCGCCTCGAGCCGTTCCCACCCGTCCCCGCAGCGAGGCGGGCTTCACCCTGGTCATGGTGCTGGTGATCGTGGCCGTGATGGCGATCGCCATGGGTGCGGCGGTGCAGACGGTCACCTTCCAGGCGCAACGGGAGAAGGAGGCCGAGCTCGTCTTCCGTGGCGAACAGTACGTCGAGGCGATCCGGACCTTCAAGGCGCGCTTCGGACGCTTCCCGGTCACCCTCAAGGAGATGTGGGAGGCCAAGCCGCGGGTGATGCGCAAACGCTGGAAGGACCCGATGACCGGCTCCGAGGTGTGGGGGATCGTCCACCTCGGCGAGGACGGCCAGCAGGTCGGTACCGGCCCGGGCGGACTGCCCACGTCGGGTCTCCAGCCGAGCCCGACGCCGGCGCCCACCCCGCTGCCCGGGCCGACCGGAGGGCTGCCCGGGATCCGGCCCGGCCAGCAGGTCGGTCCGATCATCGGCGTTTACTCGACGTCCTGCGATGACAGCATCCGTGTGTACGAGGGCCGAACCCGGTACTGCGACTGGAAGTTCGTGTACCGCGAGAACCAGGGTGGCCAGGGCTCCCGCGTTCCGACCAACCAGCGGCCCGGCGAGCCGACACCGCCGCTCGAGGTCAGGTAGCCAGCCGCCGACAGGCGCCGCAACCTTCCGGCGGGCGTCACGGGCCACCCTCGTGCGACCTGGTGTACACTCCGCCGCGCCATGGGCCGCCACCCTTCAGCACTGCTCGTTCGAACGTTGCCCGGCCGCCGCACCGTGTCGGCCGCGGTGTGGCTGGTGCACGGGTCCGCCCACGATCCCGAGTCGTTGGCCGGTGCCACCCACCTGGTCGAGCACCTCACCCTGCGCCGCTGCGGCGCCTTCGACCGGGCGTCCCTGGCGCGGCTGGTCGATCGGCTCGGCGGCGACGTCGACGCCTGGACCGCCGCCGAAGCGATGTGCCTCTCGATCGAGACGACCCGCGACGCCCTCGCCGACGCCCTCGCCCTGCTGGTCGACGCCGTGCTGACCCCGACCTTCGATCGCGACGACGTCGAGCTCGAGCGCAGGGTGACGCTGGCCGAGCTCGAGCTGATGCGCGACGACCCTGCCGACCAGGTCGAGGAGGCCGTGCTGCACGCTGCCTGGGGGCGGCACCCGCTGGCGCGGCCGGTGATCGGAACGGCGCGCAGCCTGCGCCGCCTCACCCCCGCAGCGCTGCGCCGTCACCACGCAGACCTGGTCCGTAGCGGCGGCATGCTGGCTGCCGTCGCCGGCGACGTCGACCAGGACGATGTCGCCGCCGGACTGTCCCGCCTTCCGCTGACCGAGCCTCCTGCGGCCCGGCCGCTGCCGTCGCTGTCGTGGCACGGCGATCACCTCGCCATCCACCGCGAGGGCTCCGACCAGGTCCATGCGCGTTTGGTCTTTCCGGCCGTCGCCGCCGGCGACCCGCGGCTGCCGGCCCTGACCGTGCTCAACCGGATGCTCGGTGTCGGCGCCTCGAGCCGCCTCTTTCAGCGCCTGCGCGAGGAGGAGGGGCTGACCTACGACATCTGGTCGGGCCTGGTGCTGCGCTCGCTCGGTGGCCTGGTCGAGGTCGGCTGGGCGTCCGCGCCGAGCGTCTTTCCGGATGTCCTCCGGGTCGTGCGCGAAGAGGTCCTGAAGCTGACCGCGGATCTCTCCGAAGACGAGGTCGAGGTCGCTCGGGAGGGCCTCGTGCGCGGGCTGATCATGGATGCCGAGGATCCTTCGGGTCTGGCCGGGCTCGAAGCCGGCGAGGTGCTCGACCGCGGCCGCCGCTTTGACCTCGAGCGCTCCCTGGCCGAGGTCCGCTCCGTGACCCGCGACGAGGTCGCGGCGCTCGCACGCGAGCTCCTGTCCCTCGAGCGGATGGCGTCCGCCGTGTGCGGCCCGAAAGGCGTCGCCACCCGGGTGGCATAGCACACGCCGTTCTTCCCCCCAAGACACAGCGCGGGCTCCGCCCGCAACCCGGGAGCGCTCCAAGGGAAGGCCTGGGAGCCGGTGCTGCCGGCTGTGAGCCTCGGGCATCGGCCGCCCGAATCCGGGTGTCGGGCGACGGGCAGCCGGCGGGCGGGTTCGGGTTCGGCATTCCGGCCGGCGACGCCCTGGCGTCCTGCCCCGGCACCCTGCGCCCTGCCGCCCGCAGCCTGATCCCGGACCCGACCGCTGGGCGGAGGCAGATGGGCCCACTGGCAGAGGGTGTGGGACCGAATCCAGGGGACGGGCGGCAGGCCGCAGGTGACCGGGTCGGGATCCTCGACGCACCGCCGCTGTGGACCCGACCCTGCCCTCCGCCGCCGGTGGCCCGCAGCCCGGATCCGATCGACAGGGACCATGTTCGGGTCCACGGGCAAGGCCAGCCGTGTGCCCGTCCAGCCAGCCACGAACCTCCCACCGCAGTCTGCCTCGGGGCCGGGCCAAGCTGCTCGCGCTGTCACTCGCCGTGGAGCTCGCCGCGAGCAGCCCAGTGATCGCGTCGTCATCGCGAAGCGAGGACGACGGCGGGAGCAGGCTGATCGGGGGGAGTCACAGGCCGCGAAGCGGCGCAGTCATCAGGAGGTGCAGAGCGAGCTCGCCCTGATCAGCGCTCGCGGGGTCGAGGTCCTGGCAGCGGTCCCCCATCACGCAGATCGGTTGGCTGGTCTGATCTGCGGGCTGTTGCGTGCGGAGCTGCGGGATGCAGGCAGGTGAGGGCCGATGCCAAAGTGACGGCTTGGTGTCTTTGTGTCGTGGTGGTTCAGTTCCCTCGCGCGCTATGATGACCGCGATGCCAGACACCGTGACCGTCCGCGTTCGGCGCCTGCCCCACGGCGAGGGCTTGCCCCTGCCGTCCTACGCCAGCGCAGGCGCCGCCGGCGCCGATCTGGTGGCGGCGGTCGCGGAGCCCCTCACGCTCGCGCCCGGCGAGCGCAGCGCCCTCCCCACGGGGCTCGTGGTCGAGCTGCCGGCAGGCTACGAGGGCCAGGTCCGGCCGCGGTCGGGCCTCGCACTTCACCATGGGGTCACCGTCGCCAACGCCCCTGGCACGGTGGACGCCGACTACCGGGGCGAGGTCCGGGTCGTGCTTGTCAACCTCGGCCGCGAGGCGGTCACCATCGCGCGCGGCGACCGCATCGCCCAGCTCGTCGTCGCGCCGGTGACCCAGGCCGATTTCGTTGCGGACAACCGGCTGTCGGCGACCGGGCGCGGCGCCGGCGGCTTCGGTTCGACGGGGCGGTGACCGTGGAGGTGGTGATCCTGGCCTCGGGGTCGTCGGGCAACGCGACGCTGGTCTCGTCTGGCGGGACCACCGTTCTGCTCGACGCGGGCATCTCGACCCGGTCGCTCACCCGCCGCCTCGCCCAGCTCGGCCACGACCTCGCCGAGATCGACGCGATCCTCGTCTCGCACGAGCACAGCGACCACGTGCGCGGCCTCGAGGTGCTTCTCAAGCGGAGGCAGCTCCCGGTGTGGGCGACTGCCGGCACCTGGTCGGGGCTGTCGATTCGCTGCGACGGCGGCGGCGAGCTCGAGTCGGGGCGCGAGCTGTCTTTGGGCGCGCTGCGGGTGCTTCCGGTCGCGACCAGCCACGACGCCGCCGAGCCAGTTGCCTTCGTGGTCGACGACGGCCGTCATCGGATTGCGGTGTGCACCGACACGGGAATCATCACGCCGCTGCTCGAGACCCGACTCGCAGGGTGCGACCTGCTCTGCCTGGAGGCCAACCACGACGCCGACATGCTCCGCCACGGCCCCTACCCGTGGCCGCTCAAGCAGCGCATCGCCTCACGTTCGGGTCACCTCGCCAACCACCAGGCGGTGGAAGCGCTCGACCGCGTGCGCCACGCACGCTTGCGTGCGGTGGTCGCAATGCACCTCTCGGAGCACAATAATCTGCCGGGCCTGGTCGTCTCCGAGCTGACCCGGACCATGGGCGCGGGTGTCGCGATCGAGCTCGGGTCGCGTTCGGTGCTGGTTCGGGTGGTGCTGAACGGCGGCGGCGTGTCCCTCGAGCGCCGCCCCGCCGTCGATCCCCGCCGCGCTGCGAACCGCGTCGCCGCGCCGTGACGCATCGGCTCCGGCCGGCGTCCTGCTCGCCTTGGCGAGCGTCCTCAGCCGCCCTCGCACCATCGGCGAGCGTTCTGGAACAGGCGCAGCCAGGGCGAGGCGGCGAGGTCGGTTCGCCATCCCACCGGCATCCAGCCCCACTGCCAGGTCAGGAAGGTGCGCTCGGGGTGGGGCATGATCGCGAGGTGGCGGCCGTCCGGAGTGGTCAGGGCGGCGATGCCTCGCGGCGAGCCGTTGGGGTTGAAGGGGTAGGCCTCGGTCGGCGAGCCATCGTCGTCGACGTAGCGCACCGGGGCGAGCCTGTCGGCCTCGACGCGGTCGAGGACGGCGGGGTCGGGGAAGTGCGCCCGGCCTTCGCCGTGCTGGAGCCATATCCCGAGCACGGAATCCTCCATCCCCTCGAGCAGCACCGCTGGGCTCGGGAGGATGCGCACGGTCGCGAAGCGCGACTCGAAGCGACCCGACGCGTTGCCGATGAAGCGCGGCTGGGCGCCGTCGCCGAGCCCGCGCCACGGTACCCAGCCAAGCAGGGCGAACAGCTGGCAGCCGTTGCACACCCCGAGAGTGAACGTGTCGTCGCGGGCGACGAAGGCCTCGAACTGGTCGCGCAGCCGGTCGTTAAACCGGATCGTCCCGGCCCACCCCTTGGCCGAGTCGAGCACGTCGGCGTAGCTGAAGCCGCCGACCGCGACCAGGCCGCGGAAGCGCTCGAGCCCGATCCGGCCGTCGAGCAGGTCCGACATCGCCACGTCCCACGGCTCGAGTCCGGCGAGCCAGAGGGCCGAAGCCATCTCGCGGTCGGAGTTCGAGCCCTCCTCGCGCAGCACCGCCACCGGGGTGCGGTCGGCGCGGGCGAGGACCGCAGGCGAGATCGCGGCGGGGGTGAAGGCGAGCCGGAACGGCGGCGCGCTGCGGTGGCGCAGACCCGACTCCTCCTCGGCGACACGGGCCGGGTCGGCCTGGAGGCGCTCGAGCTGGAACGAGGTCGCCTCCCAGAGGTCGCGCAGGTCACGCACGTCGTCTGAGAGCACGCTTCTTCCGGCGACCTGGACGCGGACCTCGGGACCGGCGAGCGTCGCGCCGATCTCGGCGCAGGGGACATCGGCGGCCCGGAAGGTCTCGAGCGCGCCGGGCAGGTGCTCCGGGGCGACCTCGAGGACCAGGCCGAGCTCCTCGGCGAACAGCACGGCGAGCGGGTCGGCGCCGTCGGCCGCGGGGATGTCGATGTCGATTCCGGTGTTGCCGGCGAAGGCCATCTCGAGCAGGGTCGTGATCAGGCCGCCGTCGGAGCGGTCGTGGCCCGAGGTGACCCGGCCCGCGGCGAGCAGCTCCTGGACCGCGGCGAAGGCGCGCGCGAGCAGCGCAGGATCGTCGACGTCCGGCGGGATGTCGCCGATCTGCCCCCAGGCATGCGCGAGGGCCGACCCGCCGAGCCGGTTGCGGCCGCCGCCGAGGTCAACCAGGAGCAGGCGGCCGTGCCCGGGCAGCTTGAGGTCCGGCGTCACCGTCGCGGTGATGTCGGGGCAGGTCACGTAGGCTGAGACCACCAACGTGCCGGGTGCCTTGACGGTCTCCTCGCGGCCGTGCCCGTCCGGCGCCAGGGCCGCCATCGAGAGGCTGTCCTTGCCGCCGTCGACCGCGATCCCGAGCGCGATCATGAGATCCTTCATCGCCACCAGGGCGTCGACCAGCGCGGCGCCCTCCCCGGGCAGCTTGGCGGCCCACATCCAGTTCGCCGAGCAGCGCACGTCGGGCAGGGAGGTCACCCGTGCCCACACCAGGTTCGTCAGTGCTTCACCGACGGTCAGCCGTGCCATCGCGGCCGGGTCGAGGAGGCCCTTCACCGGCTGCTCGCCGATCGCGGTCGCGCCACCGGTGGTCGCGAGGTGGCTGCTGGCGATGACCGCGACATCGGCGACCGGGAGCTGGAGCGGGCCGACACAGGGCTGGCGCGCGACCAGGCCGGACACCGCGCGGTCGACCTTGGTGGTCAGGAATCGCTTGGAACCGACCGAGAGCAGGCGCAGCACGCGCTCGAGGGCGGCGCGCACCTCGAGGTCCGCCGGCAGCTCGAGCGGCGCGAGGCGTGGTTGTGTGCGGGTGAGCTCGAAGTGCTTCTGCGGCATGTCACCGAGTACGTCGTCGAGCGCGAGGTCGACCGGGGTCGAGCCGTCCAGGGCGTCGTGGACGACGACCCGCCGGTCGCCGGTGACCCGGCCGACGACCGCCCATGGGACCTTCTCGCGCTCGCACAGCGCGCGGAAGAGGGGCTCGTGGTCGGGCCGGATCAGAAGCGCGTTGTTCTCCTGGTACTCCGCGCCCCAGATCTCGAGGACGGACAGGGTCTCGTCGCCAAGCGGGATCGTACGGATCTCGATTCGCGCTCCGGCTGGCTCCACGATCTCTTTGAGGACGTTGCAGTTCCCTCCTGCACCCTGGTCGTGGATTGAGACGATCGGGTTGGCCTCTCCGAGCTCCACGCAGGCGCGGATGACGCGGTTGAGCTTCTGCTCCATCTCGGCGTCGCCGCGCTGGACGGCGTTGAAGTCGAGCTCGGAGACATTCTCGCCCTGGACCATACTCGAGGCGGCGCCACCGCCCATGCCGATCCGGTACGCGGGGCCGCCCACCTTGACCACCAGCATGCCGGGCTCGGGATCGCCCTTGACCGCGTGGCGGGCGTCCATCTGGCCGATGCCGCCGGAGAACATGATCGGCTTGAGCCATTCGCGGCGCTCTCCGGAGGGCGTGCGGAGACCGAACGACCGCGCGAAACCCTGGATCACCGGCTCGCCGAACTTGTTGCCGTAGTCGGACGCGCCGTTCGAGGCCTGGATCGCGATCTCGAGCGGCGGTGCGAGGTTGTCGGGATAGGCGAAGGCGGGATCCTCCCAGGGCAGCGGATAGCCGGGGACGCGCAGGTTGCCGACGCAGTAGGCCGCGGTGCCGGCGACCACATGGGCGCCGCGGCCGGTCGCCTGGACGTCGCGGATGCGCCCGCCGGTGCCGGTCTCGGCACCTGGGAACGGCGCCACCCCGGACGGGAAGTTGTGGGTCTCGGCGGTGAAGATCACGTCGAGGTCGATCTCGTAGGCGACCAGCGGGCCGGGCCTGCCGGGGTCGGCCGGGACCAGGGTGCGGGCGCGGCGGCCGCGGATCGAGCTCGAGTTGTCGCGAAACGCGATCACCGAGTTGTTGGGGTTGGCCTCGAGCGGCTCGCGCACCATCGCCAGCAGGTGGCGCGGCAGCGGCTCGCCGTCGACCACCAGGCGGCCGCGGAAGAACCAGTGGCGGGAGTGCTCGCTGTTGGACTGTGCGATGTCGAAGCACTCGACGCTGGTCGGGTTGCGGCCGATGCGATCTCGGAACAACCGGGTGTAGGTGTCCAGGTCCCAGTCGTCGAAGGCGAGCCCGAGCTCGCGGTTGATCCGCTCGAGCGCCGCGCGGCCGTGCTCGAGCACCGGGACCTGATGGACCGGCTCCGGCTCGACCCCGGGGTCGAAGCTGGTCAGGGGCTCGGCGTAGGGGCACTCTGTCATGCGGTCGTGAACGGCGGCGAGAAAATCACGGCAGCGTGCGGGGTCGAGGGCTTCGTCGGTCAGGAGCTGAATGCGCCGCGATCGCTCAATGCGACGCACCGCGCCGAGGCCGCAGGCATTGGACACGGCGACTGCGTTGGTCGACCACGCGGTGGTGAAGCTCAGCCGGGGGCCGACCTCGAGCACCGGCCCGCGGGGTGGGTCGAGAAAGCTCACGCGGCCGAAGCGCTCGGTTTCGAAGGTCTCGGCGAGCAGCCACGCGAGGGCGTCCATGTGCCGCGGGTCGAGCTCGCCGACCAGCGCGACGTTGAAGCAGAGCTCGGTATCGACCGCCGACACCGCGGACGACACGCGGGCTCGGGCGAGGTCGAGGAGGGCGGCGCGGCGGGCCCGGGGCAGCCCGGGGGACCGGAAAAAATGAAGTACCTGCATGGCGAGGTTGTAGCAGGCGCGAGACGCAAGAAGCAAGACGTGAGACGGAAGCAGATGAGAAGGTGAGGAGGTGAGAAGGCGAGGAGGCGGGAGGGCCTGGACCCAGGGTGGCGCAGGGGAGGAGCCTGGTCTCCTTCCGTGCTTCGAGCTGCACGACCCGTGACTGACCCACGCCTGCCGGTCGCAGCCGGTTGAAAGGGGTCTCTTCACAGCCTCTGCGATGGCGTGGTGTCTTCGTGTCTTGGTGGTTTCTTCAAGCCCTTGCCGCGGGGGCGGGTGGAGGATAATGTCGGCCTTCGGGAGGCGCGGACGATGACCACCTACCGCGACGCAGGAGTCGACATCGATGCTCAGGACCGTGCACTGGCGCGGATCAAGGCGCTGGTGAGGGCGACCTACACCGACGGCGTGCTCTCGGACCAGGGCTCCTTCGGCGGCATGTTCAAGGTCCCGGTCGAGGGTTTCGAGGAGCCGGTGCTGGTGGCCTCCGCAGACGGCGTCGGGACGAAGCTGCGCGTCGCCATCCTCGCAGGCCGTCACGGTACCGTCGGGCGCGACCTGGTTCACCACTGCGTCAACGATATTCTGGTGCAGGGCGCGCGGCCGCTGTTCTTCCTCGACTACCTGGCCACTGGGCGGCTCGACCCCGAGGTCGCGGCCGCGGTCATCGGCGGCGTCGCCGCCGCCTGCTCCGATCACGGGCTCGCGCTGCTCGGCGGCGAGACCGCAGAGATGCCGGGGTTCTACGCCGACGGCGAGTACGACCTGGCCGGCTTCATCGTCGGCGTGGTCGATCGCGCACGGATCCTCGACGGGACCGCTGTGCGTGCCGGCGACGCGCTCGTCGGGCTCGCCTCCGACGGCCTCCACACCAACGGCTACTCGTTGGCTCGCAAGGTGTTCTTCGAGGTCCTCGGCTGCAGCGTCGACGACCGCGTACCCGAGCTCCACACGACCGTCGCCGACGAGCTGCTCAAGGTCCACCGTTGCTACCTCGAGCCGGTCTGGCCGCTGCTCGAGCGGGGCTGTGTGCACGCCCTTGCCCACATCACCGGCGGGGGGATCACCGACAACCTGCCGCGGGTGCTGCCGGAGGGGCTCGAGGCGGTGATCAAGGTCGGCTCGTGGGACGTCCCCCCGGTCTTCCGCCTCCTCGCCACTGCCGGCCAGGTGCCGGAGGACGATCTCTGGCGGACCTTCAATATGGGTGTCGGGATGGTCCTGGTTGTGCCGCCCGACGAGCTCGCGGCGGTACTCGCTGTGCTCCGCGAGGCGCGCTGCCCGGGCTTTCCAATGGGCAACGTGGTCAAGGGCAACCGCGGGGTGGCTTACGATCACCCGCCCGCCGGCTACCCGAGCGGGATCCGCTAGGAGGGTGCAGCTCATAGATGGATGGTGGATTTCGGGGCGCCGTGAAGGGCTCACTGAGGCGAATTCGAGGAGCTGGACTCCAGGTACGGGCCGACAATGTAACGACGACAGGGCTTCGCGCCGTCCCAAGGGCGCCGTCTGCGCCATGTGCGCCATACTCCCCAGGCCACCCCCCCGTACGGAAGACACCAGCTGCTATTCTTCCGCGCATGGCGCGGCCGACTGTGCTGCGGGTCGTCGGGGCGATCCTCCTGGTGGCGGCGGCCACCGTCGGCGCGGCCGATGAGTCCCCCGTTCACGCCTTCACCATCGTGTCGCAGCGTGCCCCGCGCGTGCTCGACGCCGGTGCCGAGGTCCAGGTTCCGATCGAGCTGCGCAACGACGGCAGCCTCACGTGGAGACCGTCCGACAGGGTCCGCCTCGCGTACCACTGGCGCGATGACGATGGCGCGGTGGCGGTGTGGGACGGCGAGCGCAGCGAGCTTCCCGGTGAGGTTCCCCCTGGCGCGACGGTGGCAGTCGTGGCACGTCTCCGAGCTCCGGTGCGGCCGGGTGTCTACACCCTGCAGTGGGACATGGTCCACGAGTTCGTCTGCTGGTTCGCCGAACAGGATCGCACACCGGAACCTCGGCGCAAGGTGGTCGTCCGAGCGGCCGTCCCCGAGACCGGCTTCGAGGTTGTGGCGCAGGACACGCCGCGCTGGATGGTCGCGGGACGGCGTCTCGAGGTGCCGCTCAAGGTGCGTAACACAGGCCGCTGGACGTGGCCGGGCGACGGCTCGGTCCGGATTGCGGCGCACTGGCTGCGGCCCGACGGGTCGGTTGCGGTTTGGGACGGACTGCGGACCCGCATTGCGGCACCGGTGCCGCCGGGCGGCGAGGTCGAGATGCCGGCACGGCTCCAGGTTCCGAGCGGGCTCGGCCGATGGCGCCTCGAGTGGGACATGGTCGACGAGGGCGTGTGCTGGTTTTCCAAGGTCGATCCCCGATCCGGCCTGGAGCTCAAGATCACGGTGCTTCCCGAACCGGCCGACCTTCGGGTGCTCGCCGCGGTCACGTTCCTGCTCGCCCTGATCGCGGTCTCTGCAGCCTCGGCGCGCCGACTGCCGGGGTGGTTCGTGGCGGTTCTGTCGGTCGCCGACCTGGCGTGGCTGGCGGCAACGCTGACCGTGGCCCAGAACACGGTGCTCCGCGAGGCAGGCCGCACCCTCGTGCCGGGCGCCTGGCCGCTCGCCGGTGCGGCGGTCGCGATCCTCGTGCTCCCGCTGGTTCTGCTGCCGCGTCGGGTGCGGCCGTGGGTGGCGTGGGGCGTGGGCCTGACGGTGAGCCTGCTGCTCGCCGCCGACGTCCTCTACCTCCGCTACTTCGGCGACCTGCTCTCGCTCGCCGCGGCGGCGGGTGCGGGCCAGACCGGTCAGGTGCTGGACAGCGCCGTTGCGCTCGCGAGGCCGCACGACGTGTGGCTGCTGGTGCACTTGCTCCCGGGGCTCGTACTTGTCGGTGCGGTTGCCGCGCTCGCGAAACGGAGCGGTCGCCGGCCGGTCCTGGTCGCCGCGTTCGTGCTCGGCCTTGCCGTGGTTCCCGGTGCGCGTGCGGTGGTCGGTTCCCTGGAGACGGGCTACGGCTTCGCCTCGCAGGTGTTCTCCTCGCTCACCAGCGCGCGCCACGTCGGGGTGCTCGGCTACCACCTGGCTGACGTGGTCCGAACCGTCGACCGCCGGGTGCGGGCCGGTCACTTGTCCGAGCAGCAGTATCGCGACGTCGTGGAGTGGTTCCGATCCACGGCTCCCCGTCGTGCCGGGACCGGTCCCCTGTTCGGTGTCGCACGTGGAGCCAACCTGGTCATGGTCCAGGTCGAGTCGATGCAGGCGTTCGTGGTCGGGCTCGAGGTCGACGGCCAGCCGGTCACGCCGTGGCTGGATGCCCACCGGGCGGAGTGGATCGAGGTGCCGCGGATGACCGATCAGACCGCCCAGGGACGCAGCTCGGACTCCGAGCTTGCGACCCAGGCCTCGTTGCTGCCGGCGACCGCCGGTGCGGCGGCATTCCTCTATTCGGGCGACCACTTCACCGGCATCGCGGGCATTCTCGCGGGTGCGGGCTACACCACCGTGTCGGCGGTGGCATTCGAGGGCACATTCTGGAACCGGCGTCGGATGCACCCGGCCTACGGCTATGCCACGAGCCTGTTCGCGCCCGACTTCGGGCCGGGTGAGCGGATCGGGTGGGGGCTCAACGACGTCGACTTCCTGGCCCAGATGGCCGCTCGTCTCGAGCGGCTCGAGCCCCCCGTGTGCGCGTACCTCATCACCCTCTCGCTCCACCACCCGTTCGCCAACTTCCCGGACGATCGCAAGGTCCTGCACCTCGGCGGTCTCGAAGGCACGCCGCTTGGAAACTACTTGCACACCATGCGCCTGCTCGACCACGCCGTCGGGTCGTTCGTCGACGGGCTCGACGCGCGTGGGCTCGGTGGCGACACGATAGTCGTGCTGTGGGGCGACCACGACGCCGGCTTCGGTGTCGACCCCCAGGTCGCCGCGCTGGCCGGAATCCGGTCCGACACCCTCGGCTGGGAGCTCGCCGATGCGGTGCCTCTGATGATCCGCGTTCCCGGCCTCCCCGGGCGGGTGGTCGACCGGCCGGCCGGGCACGTCGATGTCGCACCGACGGTGCTCGCACTGCTCGGGATCGACCCTGCGGGTTACGCCTTCGTCGGGCGCAACCTGCTCGGCACGCCCGGATCCGGGCCGGTGCTCGCAGAGCACGATGCGTGGTCGGACGGAAAGCTCCTGTTCCTGCCGCGAGGCGGAGATCTCGACGACGGCGTGTGCTGGTCCATCGCCGACCGGAAGCGGGTCAACGAGTCGGCGTGCGCGGCGTCCCAATCGGCGGCTGCAAACGAACGCCGGGTCTCGAACGCAGTGCTCGATCACGATCTCCAGCAGCGCCTCCACAGGGAACTTGAGCGACCCGGTCACTAGGAGCTCACGCTGTGGCGACCCACTGGCGTTGGGCCTTGGACTGGGCTGTCCTCTCGCTGCTGGGCGCGGCGTGCATGCCCGAGGCTTGCATTTCAAGCAGAAATCGATACACTGCGTCGGCCCGGTCGAACCGGGACTGACCACTCCTCGCCCCGGGCGGCGATCCGGGGCCGAAGGCCAGGAGGAGCGATATGCCGCTGTTCGAGCTCGGTGTCATTCTCGACCCCGAGGCGACGACCGAGGAAGAGACACAGGTCCTCGAGCGCCTCGAAGCCATCATCACCTCAGCCGGCGGCGAGGTGGTCGATAAGGATGTCTGGGGCCGCCGTCAACTTGCCTACCCTATCCGCAAGAAGAACTACGGAAGCTACCAGTTCTGGAAGTTCAACGTGGGCGGGGACGTCATGGCCAAGCTCAACTTCGAGCTGCGGACCAACGACCTGGTGATGCGCTCGCTGATCCTGAACCTGGATCGCGAGCTCAAGCGCAAGCACAAGATGGATCGCCAGGAGAAGGCGAAGGTCGCGCACAAGGCTGCCAAGGCGGCTGCCGCCGCCGAGCGCGACACAGCAGAGGTCGAACAGTGAGAGGATCGGCCCCAATGGCTACACGCAAGAGGCGCTTCCGCCGTCGCGCGAAGATCTGTCGTTTCACGGTCGACAAGATCGGCTACATCGACTACAAGGACGTCGATCTGCTCCGTGACTACACGCCGACCAACGGCAAGATCCTCCCGCGGCGGGTGACAGGCACCAACCCGGCCTTCCAGCACAAGCTCAGCCGGGCCATCAAGCGCGCGCGCTTCATGGCGCTGATGCGCTACGTCGGCGACTGACCCG
>CAZQYU010000049.1:0-15817 GCA_964597585.1 uncultured Thermoanaerobaculia bacterium | reverse complement strand
TATCCGAACCAGGTCAACAACGTGCTCGGCTTCCCGTTCATCTTCCGCGGCGCGCTCGACGTCGCCGCGACCGAGATCAACGAGGAGATGAAGCTCGCCGCCGCACACGCCCTCGCCGACCTGGCCAAGGAGGATGTCCCTGACTCCGTGATCCGCGCCTACGGCGGCCTCCCGTTCAAGTTCGGTCGCGAGTACGTGATCCCGAAGCCGTTCGACTACCGGGTGCTGCTGTGGGAGGCGCCGGCGGTCGCCGATGCCGCGATCCGGACCGGGGTTGCGCGCAAGCCCTACGCCTCCCGCGAGGAGTACGTGCGCGAGCTCGAAAACCGACTCTCCCGCACTCGCCAGGTCATGCACTCGGTCTTTGACCAGGCCAAGGCGGACCCGAAGCGGATCGTCTTCCCGGAGGGCGACGCGACCAAGATCGTGCGCGCGGCCAAGGTTCTGGTCGAGGAGGGCATCTGCAGGCCGATCCTGCTTGGCGACGCCGAGACCGTCAATCGACTGCTCGCCGAGCACGAGCTCCCCAAGGGCTCGGTCGAGGTCATCGACCCGCTCCGCGACCCGCGCCACGAGTCCTACGCGAGGACCTTCTTCGAGATGCGCAGCCGCAAGGGCGTGACATGGCTCGACGCCCACAAGCGGATGCACGACCCGGTCTACTTCGGCAACATGATGGTCCGGGAGGGCGACGCCGACGGCCTGATCTCGGGCCTCACCATGAACTACCCGGACACCATCCGTCCGGCGCTGCAGATCCACCCGACCCGCGAGGGCGTGACCCGTGTGGCCGGTGTCTACCTGCTGCTGTTCGAGGACCGGATGCTGTTCATCGCCGACACCACGGTGAACGAGGATCCGAGCGCGGACGAGCTCGCCGAGATCGCCTTTCTCTCATCCTTCGTCGCGCGCCGGTACTTCGCGGTCGAGCCGCGGGTCGCGATGCTGAGCTACTCCAACTTCGGCTCCAACGCCACCGCACGGAGCCTCAAGGTCCGGCGGGCCACCGAGATCGCTCACGAGCGCTGGCCGGAGCTGGTGATCGATGGCGAGATGCAGGCCGACACGGCGATCGAGCCTTCGATCGCGGCGGACGCCTACCCCTTCTCCGCGATCCAGGGCGACGCCAACGTGATCGTGTGCCCTGACCTCGAGGCCGCCAACATCGCCTACAAGCTGCTGTGGCGGATGGGCAAGGTCGAGGCGATCGGGCCAATCCTGACCGGCATCGCGGCACCGGTGCACGTGCTCCAGCGCGGCGTCGAGGTCAACGACATCGTCAACATGGCCGCAATGTGCGTGCTCAAGGCCCAGTTCACCCTGCGCTGACCCAGCGATCTACCCGGGACACCAGGGCGGCGGGTTCTCCCTCCGCCCTGTCCATTGCCTGGCACACGCTGATCGGCGGGATGGCCCGACTCCCTCCGGCCTCGGCATGACGAGGGCTTCAGACCCCGGATGCGCGCAGCGCATCACAGGACGCCGCGGGGCACAGGCCCCGGAAACGCCTCGGGTCCACCACTCGCCGTCCCGGGCCTATGCACGACAGGCTCCCAGGGAATCGGCGCGCTCCGTTTGCAGTTTCGAGACGAGATATACTGAGAACAGTGCTCAGATCGAGTGTCGGCCCGCGGCTGGATGCGCGGCGGCGGCCGATCGTTTCCGTGGGCCCTTGGAGGAGCGCCATGCAACACGCCCTGCAACACACTCTGAGAGAGATCATCGAGATGAAGGGCTCGCACGTCCACAGCGTCGGCCCGGAGATCTCGGTCCTCGACGCAGTCCGACAGATGAATCAGGAACGAATCGGGTGCCTCATGGTCAAGGAGGGAGAGACCATGGTCGGCATCTTCACCGAGCGCGACGTCCTCACCCGGGTGGTCGACAGCGGGCTCGACCCGGCTGAGACCAAGGTGTCGGAGGTCATGAGCACCGACCCGGTGTCCGTGCGCCCGACCCTGACCGTCCCCGAGGCGATGGCGGTCGTCACCGAGCGGCGCTGCCGGCACCTGCCGGTCATCGAGGACGGCCGCCTGCTCGGCTTGGTCTCGATCGGTGATCTCACCCGCTGGGCGGTCCGCGGTCAGGCGATCCACATCCAACACCTGGTGGACTACATCACCGGCAAGTATCCCGGCTGACGAGAGCCGGGGCCTTTGACAGGTCGGTGCGCGCGCCGTACCATCATCTGATACCGGCTCACGAATGAGGAGGCTTTGACATGAGGGCATTTCTCAAGGTTAGCGTCTTGGGTCTCGCGTCGATTCTGCTGCTCGCCCCGCTCGCCGCGGACGCGGCCGAGGGTGGGCTCCGGTTCTCCATCACCGTGTCGAAGTTCGAGAACCGAGCGGGCTGGTCCGGCCAATGGGACCTCGGCGACGCCTGGGGAACCGTCCTCACCGACATGCTCAACCAGACCGGCAGGTTCATCGTGCTCGGCGAGAAGGACATGCGCTCCGAGGCGCTCGAGGAGCAGGACTTCGCGGCATCGGGTCGCACCGCACAGGGCAGCAAGGCGCCGGCGACCGGGCAGATGACCCCGGCGCAGCTCCTGGTCAAGGGCGCGATCACCCACGTCCAGGACTCGACCAAGGGTGGCGGCGGCGGCATCCGCGTCCACGGATTCCGGATCGGCGGAAAGGGCGGCAAGGGCGAGGTCAACGCGACGATCTATGTCGTCGACTCGACCACCGGCCAGGTGCTCGCGTCGACCAGCGTCGTCGGCGAGTCGACCCAGAAGGGCATGAGCCTGGGCTACTCGGGCGCCGGCTGGGGCGGCGACGTCGGCGGGTTCAAGAACGACAACGTGGGCAAGGCGGTGGAAGCGGCCTGCGCACAGGCGGTGGACTTCCTCACCGCGCAGCTGCCGAAGATTCCGTGGACCGGCGCCGTGGTGCTGGTCAAGGGCAACCGGGTCTACATCAACCGCGGTTCGCGCGAGGGCGTCGCCCCGGGCCAGACCTTCGTCGTCGGCGACTCGGAGGTCATCCGCGACCCGGACACCGGCGAGGTACTCGACGAGTCGGTCACCGAGGTTGCCCGTTTGACGGTCGACACGGTGAAGGAGAAGCTGTCGATCTGCTCGGTCACGTCCGGCAACGCGAGCAAGATCGAAAAGGGGATGCGCATCGGGCTCCCGTAGCTGCACACCCCATCCGCCATCCTGCGACGCGACGCCGAGCGGCGTCGCGTCGTTCTCTTCTGGCCCGCGCAAGTGCGTCGATTCGTCCGTGTATAATCCTGGATTAGGTACGCAGGGCGCAGGGTCCATTCACAGTGCATGCCAGGAGAGAGGGACGGATGCGGAGCCGAGTGGTTCGAATCGTGGCGGCTTTCGGTGTGACGTTGCTCGCGTCGTGGGCCGGTGCCCAGGACGTCGAGCAGGTCGCGAGTCCGTACCAGAGCGAGTACCCCTATACGATCGGCACCGACCTCACGCCGCAGGTGAGCGTGGACGGTGTGCACATCGACGCCATCCGGGTCGCCCCTCGGCAGGAGGGGGAGATCGCCGCCGACCGCGACGTCGAGGTCGAGGTCACATCGACCTTCACCAACAACCGCCCCAAGACGGTCCACGTGCTGGTCGTGCTCCTGCTCGAAGACGAGCAGGGCAACGCGCTGGATCGGCTCGAGATGCCATCGGTCCGTGTGCCGAGCGGGAAGACCCGCTCCGGCGGTGAGCGGTTCACCGTGCGCGGCCGCGTCGTGCTTGACACCCAGAAGGTCTATCTGTTCTGCGAGCTGGAGTAGCCCCTCACCACGAGATCTGACGACGTACCAGCGCGAGGAACTCCTGGCGGACCTTGCGGTCGGCAAAGCACCCGCGCAGCGCCGAGGTCGTGGTCAGGGCCCCGGGCTTCTTGACGCCGCGCATCTCGACGCACAGGTGCCGTGCTTCGACCACCACCATGACTCCGAGCGGCTTGAGCTTCGACCACAGGAACTCGGCCACCTGCTCAGTGAGACGCTCCTGAAGCTGCGGCCGCTTGGCGTAGAACTCGAGGATCCGTGGCAGCTTGGACAGGCCGACGATCTGCTGGTCGGGAATGTAGGCGATGTGGGCATGCCCGTAGAAGGGCACGAAGTGGTGCGCGCACATGGAGTAGAAGGGAATCTCCCGCTCGATCACCATGTGGTGATAGCCCTCGTCGTTGGGAAACGTCGTCACCTTCGGCTCCGACCCCTCGAAGAGCCCGTGGAACATCTCCAGGTACATCTTCGCGACCCGCTCCGGCGTCTGCTCGAAGTTCGGGTCGCCAAGATCGAGCTTGAGCTCTCGCATCACCTCCGCCATGTGGCCGGCAATGCGCTGTACACGCTCCTTCTCATCGCTCCGCGGGATCGGGTTGCCGTCGACCGTGGGCACGGTCGCACGTTCTGTCGGATGTGGGCGGGTTGCGGCAATCTCTGACATTGCGAGTCCTCCGGTCGGCCACTCGCCACAATGCACTCTGTCCTGGCGGTATTCCAGCGCCCGCCTGCATTCCTCACCGCCTCCCTACTGCGGGCGCCGATGCGCCAGCCATCGTCGGCCTTTTCGCGACTCGGCGCCTCGGACCTATGCACTCATACGACTCGACGCCTCGCCGCTCAACGACTCAGCGCTGACAGGCACCTCGGCGCCCTCGTGACGTGACGTTGTGAGAAGAGCAGGCCACGCCTCGGCTGCCCTCTGCTACCATCCCGCGCGATGGACTGGAGGACCAACCGATGCCCGATCTCCTGGTGACCGGCGCCCACGGCCAGCTCGGACGCGCGCTTCTCGAAGCCGCAACGGCACGCGGTCTGAGCTCCGAGGGCCACGACGTCGACACCCTCGACATCAGCCACGCCGAGACGGTCGCGGCGGCGTTCCACCGCATCCGGCCGCGCGCGGTGGTCAACTGCGCGGCATGGACTGCGGTCGACGACTGCGAGGGCAACCCTGGACTCGCCCTCGAGGTCAACGGAACCGCGGTCGGACACCTCGCTGCAGCCTGCGCGACCGTCGGTGCGACCCTCGTCCAGGTCTCCACCGACTACGTGTTCTCGGGTGGCTGCGACCGGGCCTACCGCGAGGACGATCCCGTCGGCCCGACATCGGCCTACGGACGCAGCAAGCTCGAGGGCGAGCGCCTCGCCCGGCGGGCGCCCGAACACCTCATTGTCCGCACCGCATGGCTGTTCGGGCGCGGCGGCCGCTCCTTCGTCACCGCGATCCGGGGCCAGATCGTGGCCGGCACGTCGCCGCTGCGAGTGGTCGCCGACCAGCGTGGCTGTCCGACCTCCAGCGACGATCTCGCCGAGGCCATTCTCGGGCTGCTCGACGTCGGCGCCCGCGGCACGGTCCACGCGGTCAACTCGGGCGCCACGACCTGGCATGGCTTCGCGGAGGAGATCGTCCGCCAGCTCGGTGCTGCAGTCGAGATTCGGCCGGTGTGCACCGCCGACGTCCCGCGACCCGCTCCCCGCCCCGCCAACTCGGTGCTCGACACCTCGCGCCTCGCCGCACTCCTCGGCGCCCCCCTGCCGACCTGGCAGGACGCCCTGCGACGCTATCTGGAGGCGTCGTGAGGGTCCTCGTCACCGGCATCGACGGCTTCATCGGCCGTCACCTCGTCACCCACCTCACCGCCGTGGCGCCGGAGGCCGAGCTTTGGGGTCTCGTGCAGCCGTCGGCCGAACCCCGCCTTCTCGCCGGACGGGTCCGATGCGTCGTTGGGGATCTCGAAGATCCCAGCTCTCTGCAGCGGGCGGTGGAGTCCGCTCGCCCCGAGCTCCTGCTCCACCTCGCCGGCGCTTCCGCCATTGCCGACTCGTGGCGTGCGCCCGGGCGCGTGCTCGAGGTCAATGCCTTGGGTCAGCTTCGCCTGCTCGATGCCGTGCGTGCGGCCGGGCTCGAGCCCCGGCTCGTGATCGCCTCCTCGGCCGAGGTCTACGGCCGCCGCGCGCCCGACCAGCAGCCGATCGGGGAGGACGCACCGTTCGCACCGGTGAGCCCCTACGGCGTGTCCAAGGCCGCCCAGGAGCTGATTGCGACGCAGTTCGCCGCCGCCTACGGCTGGGCCACGGTCCGCCTGCGCATGTTCCACGCGGCCGGTCCCGGGAGACCGTCGCGCTTCGTGTGCTCGGGCATGGCCCGTCAGATCGCCGAGATCGAGAGCGGTGTCAGGCCACCGCGGATCGACGTCGGCGACCTCGACGTGATCCGCGACCTGGTCGACGTCCGCGACGTGGCCCGTGCGTGGTGGCTCGCCGCCACCCGGGGCGAGCCCGGAGCGGCCTACAACGTGTGCTCCGGCCAGGGGGTGGCGATCCGGGGGCTGCTCGACCTGCTGCTCGCCCGTTCCGGCGCGACCGTGGTGGTCCGCGTCGACCCGGAACGGCTGCGGCCCGCTGACGTCCCGATCCAGGTCGGCTGCCACGACCGGCTCAGCGACGCAACCGGTTGGCGTCCCGAGATCCCCCTCGAGCGGACCTTGGCGGACCTCCTCGACTGGTGGCGGACCGAGCTCGCCAACGGCCGCACCCCGGAGTGAACCACAGAGGCACAGAGACACAGAGAAGCACAGAGCCGCCCACCCTCCCAGAACGCCGGGGTTCGCGCTCGGGACCGAGCGCAAACCCCTTCGATTCAGGCGTGAGGGGGCCCTGGTGCTCCTCCTTCTCTGTGCCTCTGTCTTTCTGTGCCTCTGTGTCTCTGTGGTAAACCTCATGGCCGTCTTGAGGAACGCGGTCAGGCGTGGCACAGTGAGAGGCATCCGACCGAGCTCCGAGCGGAGGACCCGATGGACATCAAGCGCCGCAACCTCATCTCCCAGTGGGCCTTCGACACTCGATCGATCCTCGGCCGCTTCCACCTCTGGCTCGAGGACGTCGAGGAGCGCTGGGTGAAGCCGGTCGACGGCGACCACCTCTCCTTCGTCGGGCCAGGGCTCGAGCGGGCGTTCGTGATGGCGACCGCGGTCACCGCCCTCGGCACGCGGCTGTTCGGCCGCTTCGGCGAGGGCAAGGGGCTCGACAAGGCGGGCGTGAACCGGGTCAAGAAGGACGCCGATGCGGTGTCCGCCTACGCCCTCAGCGAGGCCCTCTGGTACCTCACCCGCAGCCTGCCCGAGAACCACGCGGTCATGGTCAGCCTCGGCGAGGGCCTGATGCCGAAGGCCGGCGAGACCCCGGAGATGGGCTCCAACCCGCTGCTCGGGTTCGGCCGGGTCTACGCGCGTCCGCAGGTCGCGCGCTGGATCGACCACCGGGTCCACCGCCTGCTCAACGAGGAGCGCTACCGCTGGGACGACTTCTTCGGCGACCTGCGGGACGAAGGGATCACGGTCTGGGGCGCCGCCGTCGACACCCTCGAGAACACCTCCCGCTTCGCCAACGGCGCGCCCACCGGCGCGCTCACCGTGCTCCACCTGTTCGACCAGCCGCTCAAGGTCGCGCAGCCCTACGAGGGCTACGCGGGGACCCTGGTGCTGCCGAAGACGGTCGTCGAGCAGGCGGCGGAGCGCTCGATCCTGATCGACTACCTGACCCCGCGCCGGCTGGTGATGGAGGCCATCCTCGCCGCCTACCCGGGCATCACACCCGAGCACGTGCACGTCTGGACGCTCGGCGGGAGGTCCCGCGAACACCGCATCGGCTCGCTGTGGCAGGCCTGGCGTGAGCTCGGGGCCCACGTCGTCGAGGACGCGTGGCCGGTGCCCGGGACCGGAATCCCCGCCTTCACCGAGTCGGGGACCTACGCCCCGGCGTTCCGGGTCGGGCCGTACCGGGACGAACACGGCCGAACTCACCTCTTCATGTGCGACGGCTACGCCGCCACCGCCGAGGCGATGCAGGCCTCCAGCCTCGACCCGGTGCTGCGACTGTCGACCTCGCTGGCGCTGTTCTCCTCCCGCTTCGATGCCTCTTGGGAGCGCGAGGCGGTGTTCGCGCGCCTCGATCCGCACGACCCCGACTTCGCCGCCGCCCTCGCAAGATCGCTCGGCCGCGAGGTCGAGGAAGGCGTGGTCGAAGCCTACCGCTCGAGCCTCGCCAGCGCCCTGGCGGCCGAGCTGCCGATCGGCAAGCGCGTGCTGAGGGCAGACGATTTCTTCCCCAACAAGCGATGGCGTGTGCTCGCCCTGGCCAGCGCGTTGCTGCCCGATCCCTACACCGGAACCGCCGGGGTCGAGCAGGTGCGGACCGGGGTCTATCGCGTTTCCACCGTCGCGGCGACCCGCCACGGCATCCTCGAGGTCACGGCGACGCTGCGCCTGATGGAACCCGCCGCCGAGATGCGGATGGTGTTCTCGCCTCTGCTCGACCGCTTCTACGCCGGTCAGGACTTCCGCACTCGGCCGGTCAAGATCTCCGACTCGGGCAGGATCCGCAACGAGCTTCAGACCCTCGCCTCCGAGGCGATCGAGCACCTCTCCGACGACCGCATGCGGGTGCGCTTCGACCAGATCGACGACGCGGTGCTGCCGCCCGACAAGAAGGCTCTGATCCAGGAGGTGCTCGCCTGGTACAAGGCGAACCACCCGATCTGGTTCCGCTGGCTCGAGCTCAGCTGAGCCGGGACTCGCCCCCGAGCGAGGTACCATGGCGCCATGCGTCACGTCGTCTACGGGACCGCAGGCCACATCGATCACGGTAAGACCACCCTGGTACGGGCCTTGACCGGCATCGACTGCGACCGTCTCCCCGAGGAGCAGAGCCGCGGCATCACCATCGACCTCGGTTTCGCTCACCTCGAAACCGACGACCTCCAGATCCACTTCGTCGACGTCCCCGGTCACGAGCGTCTGGTCCACACCATGATCGCCGGGGCGGCCGGGATCGACCTCGCACTGCTGGTGGTGGCGGCCGACGAGAGCGTGATGCCCCAGACCCGAGAGCACCTCGAGGTGATCCGCCTCATGGGGGTGCCGGGCGGCGCGGTCGCCGTCACCAAGACCGACCTCGTCGAGCAGGACCTGGTCGAGCTGGTCGTTGAGGAGATCCGCGAGCTGATGACGGGGACTCCATTCGCCGACGTCCCAATGGTGCCCGTGTCTGCGTCCACCGGTGCCGGGTTGGAGGCGCTGCGCGCGGTCTTGGTGGAGCAGGCCGAACGCGTCCGACCGCGCCAGATCGAAGGCCGGCCCTTCCGCCAGGCGGTGGACCGGGTCTTCACACTGCCCGGGGCCGGGACCATCGTCACTGGCACGTCCCTGTGGGGCACCTTGCACGTCGGAGCCGAGGTGGTCGTGCTGCCACGGGGCATCGTCTCGCGGGCACGACGGCTCCACGTGCACGGCGCCGAGCGCGAGGTGGTGGAGGCCGGCGAACGCGTCGCGCTCAACCTCGCCGGGCTCTCCAGAAGCGACCTCGAACGGGGCGATCAAGTGCTGGCGCCTGGACCGTGGCGGCCCACCGGCCTGGTCACCGTCCGTCTCGAGCTCCTGCGCTCCGCCCCGCACGCGCTCGATGAGGGCGACGACGTCGAGGTCCACGCCCTCGCCGCGCGGACTCCGGCCCGGGTGGACCGGCTGTCGAGCAGGCCTCTCAAGCCCGGTGACAGCGCGGTCGTCCAGCTGTCACTGCGCGAGCCGGCCGTGCTCTTCCCCGGCGACCGCCTGGTCCTGCGGCGACCGGCGCCGGTCAACACCTTCGCCGGGGGTGTCGTTCTCGACCCCCACCTTCCCCGGGTCCGCCGACGTGACAGCGCAACCCTGGCCGACCTTCCCCCTGTCGAGCGCCGCGAATGGCCGCTGCTCCTTGCGGCCTGGATCGACCGCGCCGGCCTCGCTGCGATCGCCATCGACGACCTGGCCGGTCGGCTCGGCGCCACCACCGACGCTGTCGAGGCACCTCTGGGCCGGCTCGTCGAGGCGGGCACGATCCGTGTACTCGCCACACAGCCGCGACGGCTGGTTGCAGCCCGTCACCTGGACGCGCTCGCCGCAGCCGCCGCCGCGGCCCTCGCCCGGCGGCTGGCCGGCCACGAGGTCTCCGCCGGCGTTCCGGCACGCGACTTCGCCGCCGAGCTGTTGCCCAGGCCCGCCTCGGGGCTGGCCGACCTCTACCTGGAGGAGCTGCGACAGCGAGGCGTGGTCGAGGTCGCCCAAGGGCGGGTCCTGCCCCCCGGGAGCCGTCATCACATGACCGAGCTCGGCGAGGAGCTGACCGGGCGGATCGAGCGCCTGTACCACGAGGCGGGCCTGGAGCCACCGTCGCCGAGCGAGGCCGCGACCCGGCTTGGGGCGAAGCCGGCCACGGTGGAGGGCATCTGCCGATTCCTGGTCCAGCGCGGCCTGCTGGTCCGCCTCGACGGCAAGTTCCTGGTCCACCGCGGAGCGCTCGACGCGGTCGTGCGTGGCCTGCGTGAGTGGGGCGTCGAGAGCTTCAGTGTCGGCGAGTTCAAGGAGCGCTTCGGGCTCACGCGGAAGCTTGCGATCCCTATTCTGCAGTGGCTCGACTCGGAGCGCGCGACCCTCAGGTCGGGGGACCGGCGGAAGGTGTTGGCACCGCGTCGGACGGGCCCCCGGGAGTGAATCCGCGGTCCCGCAGGACCTGGACATCGCTCGACTTGATCGTGCTCAACTCGAGGCCCAGGCGGGCCGTCCACACCACCCACGTCGCCGCCGGCTGGCCGTCGATCTGACCGGGATCGAGACGCCAGCTGGCGAGGTACGTCGCGACCCACGAGGTCAAACCACCGTCCAGCTCGAGCGGGACGAAACGGTCGCAGCGGCCCTGGGCGGTGACATGCGCAAGCAGACGAACCCCGACCTCGGCCCGGTGGTGCGGCAGCCTGACCTTGACCCGGCGCGGGGCTGCCAGGGAGGTGAGCGCCGAGGGCGCCGCGGCCGGCAGGTCCGCGAGGCGACCGGGCGGGGCTGAGGCGAGCGGCGTGGCCGGCGCAGGGGGCGCGGATGGATCAGGCATCTGGAGAACCTGATCGAGAACGGTCGCTGTCCGGACCTCGGTCGCGAACCCCACCCCGAGGACGACCCAGCTCGGCTGAGCTTGCGTCCCCGTTCGAGCCGGCTCGAAGCGGGTGTCCTTGAGCTCCGCGACCAGCCCGGTGACCAACCCTGGGAAGGGCTGCTCGAGCACGATCGCCTCGCGACACTGGCCTTCGGCATCGACCCACGCCGCCACCACCGCACGGCCGGCTGCGTCGCGACGCTCGGGAACAGTCGCCTGGAGAAGGGTCGGCGGCACGTCGACCCGAGTGGCGAAGGGGTTCACGGGTTCGAGAGCGACGAAGGGCAGCACGGTCGGCATGGGAATCGCCAGGCGCTGCTGCCACGCTCGTGCGCTCCGGTCCTGGGCGAACGCCGACGCGGCGAAGCCGACCAACATGAGAGCGATCCATCGACGCACGGCGGCATGCTACCACGCGGCTCCGCAGCCATCGGGGAGGTAGACTGCCCCGGATGCCACAGCGTGCTGTCGCCGTCTTCATATCGCCCCATGGCTTCGGTCACGCCGCGCGCGCATCGGCGGTCATGGACGCCATGGCCGAACGGGAGCCGGCCCTGCGCTTCGAGATCTTCACCGCCGTTCCGGAGTGGTTCTTCGCGGACACGCTGCGGGCTCGATGGCGCCACCACGAGGAGGTCACCGACCTCGGCCTCGTGCAGCGCACCGCGATGGACGAGGACCCTGTCGCCACAGCGCAACGACTCCAGGAGTTCCTGCCGCCGCCTCGACGCCGGGTCGAACGCCTGGCCCGCCGGGTCTCTGAGCTCGGCTGCGCCGCCGTGGTCTCGGACATCTCGCCGCTCGGCACCAAGGTCGCGGCGCGAGCCGGGCTGCCTGCCGTCCTGATCGAGAACTTCACCTGGGACCTGATATACGCCGCCTACGGACCACCCCTCGACGCGTTCGTCGAGCTCGCCCGTGAGCACCTTGGCAGCGTCGACGTGCACCTTCAGTGCGAGCCGGTGTGCGCGCCGGCTGCCGGCGCGCACCGGGTCGCGCCGGTGAGCCGCCCTGCCCGGTCCTCTCCCGACGTCGTCCGAAGGCTTCTCGAGGTTCCCGCGGACGCCCGGCTCGTGCTCCTGACCATGGGCGGCCTGGGGTGGGCGTACTCCGACCTCGGCCGGCTCGAGTCCAGGACCGGCGCATGGTTCGTGGTCCCCGGCGGCAGCCCGGAACGGGTCCAGCGCGGCCGCTTGGTGAGCCTGCCCCACCGCTCCGGCTTCCACCACCCTGACCTCGTCGGCGCGGCCGACGTCGTGGTCGGCAAGCTGGGCTACTCGACGGTGGCGGAGGTCGCCCACGCAGGATCTGCATTCCTCTACCTGCCCCGCACCCGGTTCCCCGAGTCACCGGTGCTCGAGGCCTTCGTCCGCGAACACCTCGCGGCAGCGGCGACCGACGCGAACGCGCTTGGTGACGGCAGCTGGTTGGAAGGGCTCGAACCCCTGCTCGCGGCGCCGCGGTCGTCTCCGGTGACGGCGAACGGGCGCGAAGCGGCCGCGGAACGAATCCTCGACCTGATCTGTTGAGCAGCGCGAGGTCCACGCAACGGGCACGAGGGACTCGAGGTGCCCGTCGGCGGAGGGGAGACATGCAGGCGAGAGGCGCGTCATGACGACCCCGCGAGAGCGATGGTTGGCCCTTTCCGACCGGCGGATGGCCGCCCTCGAGTGGGGTCGGCCCTCGAAGCTCCCGACCCTCGCGCTGCACGGGTGGCTCGACAACGCAGCCTCGTTTGCCCGCCTCGCGCCGAGATTGACCGGGTTGCACCTCGTGGCGCCCGACCTCACCGGGCACGGTCGCTCCGACCACCATCCGCCAGGGTGTGCGCACCACTTCATCGACTGGGTCGCAGAGGTCCTGGCCGTCGCTGACGCCCTCGAGTGGTCGCGTTTCCGGGTCATCGGCCACTCCATGGGCGCCGGGATCGCCACCTTGCTCGCCGCCACGGCCTCGGATCGGATCGAGAGGATCGTTCTGCTCGAGGGTTTCGGGCCGCTGTCCGCACCCGCTGAAGGTGTCGCCGCGCGACTCGCCTCGGCTCTGGCCGACGAGCGGCGGGCGTCGGACGCACCACGCCGGGTGTTCGCCGGTCTCGACGAAGCGGTCGAGGCTCGCTGCCGCGGGACCGATCTCGACGAAGCCGCTGCCCGGGTCTTGGTCGAACGAGGGGTCGAGTCCGCCGAGGACGGAGTCCGCTTCCGCCACGATCAGAGGCTGAAGGCGCGCTCTCGTGTCCGGCTCACCGAGCCCCAGGTGCTCGCGTTCCTGGCCGCGATCGAGTGCCCGGTGCTCGCGGTGCGCGCGCTGGACGGATGGCCCTTCCCGGCCGAGCTGATCAGGGCACGGGTGGAGGCGGTGCGGCGCCTCGAGCTGGTCGAGATCGAGGGCGGGCACCACGTCCATCTCACCCACCCGGAGCGGGTCGTGGAACCACTTGGGCGCTTCCTGAACGACGGCGGCTGACCCACACTCCCGTGGCGTGAGACTCGCACTCGAAGACGGAACGACCCCGGGGCGGCCCCGGGGTCGTCGTCAGCGGAACGCGTGGGCGCGCTACGCGTTCTGGATGTCGACCTTGATCGACCGCGGCTTCGCCTCCTCGCGCTTCGGCACGGTCAGGGTCAGCACTCCGTTGGCGGCCTTGGCGACGATGTCCTCACCGCGGAACGACGGCGGCAGCCGGAAGGTCCGCTCGAAGCTGCCGTAGGCCCGCTCGACGCGGTGGTAAGTCTCGCCCTCGTCCGCCTGCTCGAAGGTGCGCTCACCGCCGATCGAGAGGATGTTGTTCTCGACCGAGATCTGGACGTCCTTCGGGTCGATTCCGGCAAGCTCGACCGTCAGCATCAGACTGTCCTTGGTCTCTCGGATGTCGACGGCCGGCATCCAGGCGGCCGAGATCGAGCCCTCGTCGGAGAGTCGACCCGAGCGCCCCGAGAGCTGGTCGAAGAGTTGGTTCATGCGGTCGCTCATCACCGCAACCTCACGCAGCGGATCCCAACGAGTGATTCCATTCATTCTGCACCTCCACGGTCCTCAGAGTGGAGCTCCATCGGCTCCCACATCACAAGATAGGACATGAGTCTAACATTGTCAAGTCTCGGAAGTAGAAAATCAATAACATGAGTCATAAATACTCATGTTCATCGATCAGGCCGGCATCACCAGCCGAGCAAGGAGCCGATCGCACGGGGGACACACATCGCTCGCCTGGTGCTAAGATGTGGATTCGCCTCGGATTCCGCGAACGCATCTGCCGCAACCGGCGTTGCGCGGCTCCGTATTGAAACCGGACGGGGAGAGAAACCCAGTGCACTGCGACAGCGAGATCGGGTGGTGTTTCGGGCTATGACCCTCGCCAGGTCGATCCGAGCCGCCCTCCGGCGTCTCACGGGCCGCGAATCCGACGGGGCTCGCCAAGCCATCGGCTCAGCCAACCGTCAGGTCCTCATCGTCGCGCGTGATGCCACGCTCACCCAACGCGTGGCGGACCTCGTCCGCGATTGGGGACTCGATCCGGTCGTCGTCACCAGCGCCCGCTTCGGCCTCGAGTTGGCCGAACGGACCGAGTTCCCGCTCATCGTGTGCGATGTTCCCCTCGCGGATCTCGACCTCGCGGAGTTCGTCCGCGGTCTCCGTTCCTCCGCAAACACACGCCGGCAGGGATCGCTGCTCGTGATGGCCCCCGCTGAGGGACGCAGCGAGATCCAGAGGACGCTCAGTGGCTACGCCACGACCGTGCTGGTGCGCCACGCTCCCAATGAGCTCCTGCGGCCGGTGATCGAACGCCTCCTGTCGGTGGCGCCTCGCAAGCGGCCCTCGAGTGTGGTCACCGCGCGAATCGTGCCCGAGATCAATGCCAACCCACTCGCCTGCCCGGTCGTCAACCTCTCGGTGACCGGCGTGCTGGTGGTTACCCAGCACTTATTGCCGATCGGAACCCGCTGCCAGGTCGAGCTCACGTCGGAATCTTCGAACGAGTCCGTGACCGCCGGCGGATGGGTGGTGCGGCACCATCCCTCTGTGTCTACCGTGGACCCGCTGCACGACCGCATGGCGGTGCGGTTTCTGGAGGACGACGGAACTGGACGGGATCGGTTGATCCGCTTCCTCGAAGCCGTTTAGGAACCACCAGGGCACGGGCCCTCGTCGGTCACCGGGAGGTCGAGGTACGACCGGGGGCCTCTGCGGCGCGCGGTGCTAGATGAGGTTACCCTCGGTGCGGCCGAGGCGGACGAGCTGGATCCGCTCCGCCGACGCGTTGCCGAGACCGTAGCGACGATCCGCGGCGAGGATGTGGGTGAGCGGCGGGCTGATCGGCCGCTCCTCGCCGAAGTAGTCGGCTCGCTTCGCCTGCATGATGCGCGCGCCGGTGGCGTCGACGGCCACCGGGTCGATGCCGACCACCAGCCCGGCGTAGGGCCAGGTGAACTCCGCCGAGAAGGCGTGAGGTCCGACGCCGTGGAACAGCGGTTGCAGCATGACCAGGACGTTGAGGCGGGTCTTGCCCTCAACCTCGGGGAGCCGCCAGATGGCCCCGAGGCTCTCGCAACCGTTGGCATGGTAGTCAGCCGGGCGCGGGACGAACATGATGTAGTTCTTCAGGCAGGTGCCGAGACCGGCCCAGTAGTGGATGCGCGACGGCCGCGCGTTGACGAGCGCGGTCGCCCGTTGAAACACGGGGTTGGTCCGGATTCCGCGATCGTCAACGGAGACGCTCGCGTCCGCCACCCCGGCCTCGCGCACACGTCGGACGATCGCGTCCTCGAGTGCGGGGGGCGTCGGCAGGTTGCGCCATGCGTTGGTCTTGACTCCGACGACGTCATCCGGCCGCACCAGGCGGCTCCAGGCGCGGCTCGGCTCGCGCTCGTCGAGCAGGGCC